>NZ_BOQB01000422.1 GCF_018332475.1 Bacillus sanguinis
TACTAGGGGATTTTTGTTTACTGTACGGATTCTTTTTCTTCTGTAACGGCATGTATTTTATTGTTTACCCAGACAAATCCAATTCCGATACAAATGGAAATGCCCCATCCAACAGCGGTCATAATCGCTCTCATTTCACCATAGCCATCTACACCGAAAACAGAGATGAAATAAATTTTTAAGAAGCTTTTTAATATGAATTGTAGCCCGAAAAATAGCGTTAAATATTGTAGTGCTGGATAGATACGACTATCACGATACAGTTCACGACTTTTGTCACGGTCATGGCCTTGCAGTGCGGCAATATCTGCTGCGAAATATAACATAAGTGGCTTTTTTATAAATATTGTACATATGACGATAATGCCGAGTACGATGTGATAATACGCATCGTTCCATAGCATTCGTTCAGCTGATCCAGATAATAGATCTACCGTTGTATTAGAAATAAGTGTAATTAAAATAAAGAATCCTGTCACGTTAAACTGTTTTTCTTTTTTAAAGGTATACAGTGTATAAATAATCCCCGGAACAGAAGAAAGTAACATCGCATAATAAGGATCGATATAAGGTTTTGCAAATTTCCAAATGAGGAATGGAATTACGAGATAAAAGACAAGATCTAATATAGCTTTTTTATTTTGATTCATACAAATCCTCCTTAAGTCATACATATATTTTATAATATAATTTCTGAAAATTGTATAAGGTTTAATGGGAAAAGAAAAAATATATCATTTTTTGAGGGATTAGTAGATTGAAAAAAATTGCCCCTAGCGTAGTAAGTTTTTTTAGTATATAATAAAGGAAACGCTTTCATTTTTAGTTTGTTCACAAAATGGACGGAAAATCACATAATTACTATCGATATGTTGCTTTATAATGAAACTAATTAAATATACATGCATACAATATTGTGAAATAAATAACATAAATAATCTATATAAATGTAAACGTTATCAAAAGAGAGAGGTGGAGACAATGAGTAAATTTTTCTTCAATCATAATCCAGCAACAGTAGAGGATGGAAGGCTTGTTAAATATGCTGAAATTATTTATGGAGAAGGTGGCCGTTCTGTATTAGAAAATTTAATGGTGAAGGCATCTATCAGATTGCGTGATCGTTATCCGAATAAATCTGACGAGCAGATCTCGAACCTAGTAAATAAAGGCATCCATGACATGTTTCAAAAATATGTGAGCGAGTAAGAGTAGCCAATGGCTGCTCTTATTTTTTTGTATAAGGATTGTATTTCTAGCTGAAAATAAGGGTGTATTTTGAAAGACATAAGAAGGAGTGGAACAAATGAGTAATGGAATTGGCCGTTCAAAAGAAAACCTTCCGACAGATGCAAATCATGTGAGTGCAAAGGATCGTGCGCATCAAAAACGTATGGCAAAGCAAAAACAACAAGGGCGTAATGGCGATAGAGGATAACTCAAAAAAGCTCCTTCTAAAACAGAAGGGGCTTTTTAAGATAGAAAATGATTTGCGGTAACATAAAAAAGTCCGCCGTTAATAATTTGCACTGTAATGCGTGGCTCGTATTGTTCTTGCAGTGCTTGTTTTTCAATTTCATAGCTTTCGGGAAGTTCATCACTTTCTTCATAAAAACGATTTAAAAGGTCTAAATCGTGATTCCAGCGCACTCTTGCTTCTTTCGCCCACGTATGGTCATCTTCTGCAATTATATTCTTTAAAGCGTCCTCTATACGTTGTAAACCACTTTGCGGTTTAATAATAGGCGAGAGCGTAAAACAAAAGTCAGGTATTTTCGGTGTAAGTTTAATTTTAGCTAATGTTTCATGAAAGTTTGCAATCATTGTGCCAGAAATGAGATGAATCCCAATGGAGTGAAGGATGTCTTTTTTTCGATCACATTGATAGGAAACTTTAATATTTACACCGAGCCACGGATGGAGCGGTGTATGTGTTGCCCCGCTATGCCGTACTTCCTCATATAAGCGTATATAAGAGCCTAATTCTTTTGTTGTTTGGAAAATTTGATGAAGGCGTGGAGAACCGTAGTGAATAAGCTCACCATCGTTTTCTTCACTTTCTGGATTTGTAAGAAGAGTAAGGCGCATCGGATTCGGTACGCCTCCTGTTTTCTCAAGATAGTGCCAATAAAAAGGGCGATTCATTAATAATTTATCCATCTCAATTGTTAACTGCACATCTAATAGATGAGGGGAACGGTTTAAAATTTCACAGTTATTCGCCTCGAAAAAATTGTATAAGTAATTATGAATTTCATGTTGCTGCATAGCCTTGCACCTCAGCTTCATTTCGTTTTGCGAAGTCGATAATAGATGTTAAGTTTTCCATCTTAATTCGGATTTCTCCTTCGCTTTTTGACTGCGCAAATATTTCTTGAATGTGCGCGTCGATGTTTTTCATATTAATTCTCGTTAAAATTTCATCAAGTTCGCCGATAACACGCTCAAATAAATTGATTTTTTCATATAACAGCTTCAAAATATGTTCTTCAACAGTGTGTTTTGTAGCTAAGTTATAAATATGAACATCATTCTTTTGACCAAGACGGTGAATACGTCCGATTCTTTGTTCAAGACGCATTGGATTCCATGGCAAATCATAATTAATCATATGGCTACAAAACTGTAAGTTAATCCCTTCCCCACCAGCTTCAGTTGCAATTAATACTTGTGCATGGTTTTGGAAAAGTTCCTTCATCCAATCTTTCTTCCCACGTTTAAACCCACCGCGGAATGGAACGGAAGAAATACCGTGTTGTTGTAAAAACCATTGTAAGTACATTTGTGACGCTCGATATTCTGTAAAGATGACGACTTTATCGTCAATTTCTTTTATAAGCTCAAGAGCTTTAGTCGCTTTTGAATTGAAAGGAATATGATTAATTTTGTCCATTAGCACATCAATATGCGGGTCTTTTATGTAATGCTCATTTTCCTTCTGTCGTTTTTCTACATGTTTTTTTAATGAATAGTACACAGCCTCGCGACTACTACACGCTTCCCGTTTTAAAGTTAACGATGAGAAAGCGGATGTGAAGGCGTCTTGTCCTCGCCAATTTTCAATCCCATTATACAAAGCTTGTTCCTCTTCATTAAACTCAACAAAAATTGTACGTACATGTCTCTTGGGCCAATCAATTCCGGTATTATGACGTCGATTTCGGACCATCACTTTGTTAATAAGAGCTTTTAAATCTTCATCAGATTCGGCTGAACGATTTTTTGAAGCGTAATATTCCTCAAAGTTGGATTGATTGCCTAAATGTCCTGGCTTTAATAAAGAAACAAGGTTGAAAATTTCATCAATCTTATTTTGAACAGGAGTAGCAGTTAATAATAAACAAAATTTCTTTTTTAATCGCTGTGCAAATTCATAGTTTTTTGTTTTATTATTTTTAAGTTTATGTGCTTCATCGATAATAATAAGGTCATATTCTAAGTTCAAAACGATATCACGATGCGGTGAACGTTTTGCAGTATCAATTGAGGAGACAATCACATCAGCTTGTTCCCATGAATAGCTTTTCTTTTGGGCTACAGCTGGAATGAAAAACTTTGTATTTAGTTCGTATGCCCATTGTGATACGAGAGAGGCAGGGACGAGTATAAGTACTTTTTTCACAAGGCCGCGGACCATATATTCTTTTAAAATAAGCCCAGCTTCAATCGTTTTCCCAAGTCCCACTTCATCTGCTAGTATCGCTTTACCATTCATTTGTTCAATAACATTTTGAGCGACTTCTAATTGATGAGGAAGTGGTGTGAAATGAGATAAGTGCTTCGGTGCTTGTAATCCATCGAAAGTAGGAACAAGTAATGATTTTTCTGTTTCATAAGCTAAATGATATAAATCCCAGTTTGTCCAGGGACCATCTTCGTCAATTCTATTTAAAAAATTGTTTTGCCACGTTCGATCTACGGAAATATCGACATTCATTACGACTCACCCACCTTTTATAAACTAAAGTAATTATTAAAAAAATCTTTATTATATAAACCTTGTAATAAGAC
>NZ_BOQB01000423.1 GCF_018332475.1 Bacillus sanguinis
TAGTACTATGAGTAATTATAACTATCGAAAAAACTACTCTAATAATAAAAATAGTAGTTCATCAGCATCCTCTCAGTCTTCAAATTCTCAATCTTCCAATTCCCAATCACAAAGAGATTTAGCCGAACAAGGCTATGTAAAGAAAAAAGGATGTAACTGTAATAAAAACAAATAGTTTATTACTAATTTGAACAATAACATTTCAACGCTCATGATAAATATTTACTTCACTTGTATACTGTTTATTTAATGGATGAATTCTGTTTTTCATAGAATTCATCTTTTTTGTTTATAGGTAATTTTTTAAACGTTATAACTTATTCCATAAACAATAGAGTACATATCATAAATTTTGATTTTCTTTTATACCAACTTAACAAAGAGTAATTTCTCAATTGATTTATCACCAATCTTCCCATAAAATATAGCCCTCCCTAATAAAATTAGGGAGGGCTATATACAAATGTCAGTTCAAATTTCAAACAGACATTATAACAAATTAGACGATATTAATACCTGCACTTACAAATCCAGCTACTGCAGCTATTGGACTTGCTGCTGTTAAGGAAACATATAATAATATTTTATCCCCAGCTACTACTGGAATAGCTTCAGGGATAATTCCTGATGCTGTAGAACCAATCGCAATCGCAGCAAATGCTGGTGTTAATAATAGAGGTGCGCCTTGTACTGTAAACGTGTTACTTGCTGCTGGTGCAGTTAATATTTGTATCTGCACTTGAACAGGTGATAATGGAGATAATGCAGCTGTTGCACTAAAGAAACCTGCTAATGACGTAATAATACCATCACGTGGTGCTACAAATGCATAATCACCTACACCTAACGCTAATGTGATACTTGTTCCACCTGCTAATCCTATACCAGGTTGACTAAATCCAAATCCGAGTAGAGTTCCTGTATTAGCTATTAATGCGTTAACTAACGCTGCTGGTGTTGTACCTGAAGCGAATGGAATAATAGCTCCGCCACCAGTTGCTCCCGTTGCACCAGTTGCTCCTGTTAGACCTGTTGCTCCCGTTGGACCTGTGTCTCCCGTCGGGCCTGTTGGACCTGTTGGGCCTGTCGCTCCTGTATCTCCCGTCGGACCTGTCGCTCCCGCTAGACCTGTGTCGCCTG
>NZ_BOQB01000424.1 GCF_018332475.1 Bacillus sanguinis
CTGATTGTTCTTCTGCAATTAAAACATCCGCAAAACTTTGAACATCTTTCTTCGTTTGTTCATCAGCCTCAGCGACATGTATGAATTCATTCGTTTGTTCAATTGCTTCATTTAACACCATTTCTTGCTGCGTTTCCTCAAGTGCTACAGGTTCCGCTTCTTCTGGTGCTTCTGTTTCCGCAACTACTTCTACTTCTTCTGGCGCTTCTGTTTCTGCAATTACTTCTACTTCTTCTGGCGCTTCTGTTTCTGTAATTACTTCTACCTCTTCAAATTCTTCTGGCATTTCCACAATGATTGTTTCTTCCAGTTTTTCTTCTGCTTTGACAATCACTGATTCTTCTGGTGCTTGCTTTTCTACTTCGATAGTAGGTTGTTCTATTTCTGTATTACGTTTAGTTTCTTCTGATAATATTGTATCCTCGTGCTCTACTTTAGAATCTACTAACTCTGCTTGTAGAATGTTTCGGGCCACTACATCTTGTTCTTGCTTCACATCTTCCATACGCTCAGCAATTGTTTGATGAAGTAATTCATCCGCTGGAACTTCCTGCGGTGCACTCATTTCTTGAACCACTTCTTTTTCTTCTACTATAGGCTCTTGGCGTTCAATTTCATAACCGTTTTTCTCTAGCCATTGATCGACAACTGACTTTTCTTCCTTTTTATTTTGTTGATCTCGCTGATCAACACCTTCATGACTGGAAGAATTCGTTGCTTGTCCTTGTGAGAAATCAGATAATGTATATCCTTTTTTCTCTAACCATGCATCAACGACTGGTTTGCCCTCTACAGATATTTCAAGATCTTCTCTTTCCTTTTCTTCCTCCTGTTGTACAACTTTTTTCTCTACTGAAGGACGATTATATCCGTAAATTGGCGAAATCATTTCTGTCGGACGAAATGGTCTACGGTTACTTTCTTGCGAAGGTACAGGCGCTTTCTTCACGACAGGCTCTCGCTCCGGTTCATATTGCATTTCCGGCTCTTCATATGTAGAAACTGCTTTCTCCACATGCTGTCGTCTACTTCTTTCCACTTTGATTCCTCTTTGAGTAGGCTGATTTTCATACGTTACAACTTGAACAGGTTGTTCTTCAAAATGCCCTGTTTCTATAACATCCTCTTCATCAAACCCATTATCCGGTACTAATGGAAAACGGCACTTACCTGCATTCCTACTTGCCATTTGTGCTTCTCTTGCTTCAGTGTAGTGGTTTACACGAGGAATTTTCGGCTGACTTTCAACTTGCTTCGGTACTTCTTTATTCATCGCTGTTTGTTCTTCCTCTTTGTTAAACAGCTTTTTCATCCAATCTAACATGCTTACCACTCTTTCTACTAAATAGTAACATCCTTTATTGTATCAGCATTCGGCAAAAAGTGCAGGTAAAATTAAGCATGTCATATTTATCCATAATATTCTAATTCACGAGTGTTTTCATATGGAAAAACGCAGCCTTACATGTAAGACTGCGTTTAAGCTTTACTCTTCCGGTATTCATCTACACTATCCGTTACACTTTGTAATAAAGAATTTACATACTGTGGGTCAGATAATTTTTTATCTTCTTCAGGGTTTGACATAAACCCAAGTTCTAATAGTACGCCAGGTACTTTGGCCCAATTAAATCCAGAAAGATCCCCCCTGAATTTAACTCCATTTACTTTCACTTGATGATTCTCTCTCATTTTATTTACAATCGTTTGAGAGATTTGAAGACTTTCAACATAAATCTCTTTCGTATACGGACTTCCTTCTGCCGGCGTTAATACAGCAAATCCACTTTGATTCGGATTTTCAGAACCATCTGCATGAAGACGTAAAAATAAATCCGCCTTATGGTCATTTGCAAATGTCGCGCGTTCTTTATTACTTATATCCACATCTTGTGACGTTCTCGTCATTAATACTTGTATTCCCTTTGCTTCTAACTTTTCTTTTAATACGAAAGCCATTTCTAATACGAGAACAGCCTCTCTTTTTTTCGTCACAACACCAGTTGTACCATCTGTCACTTTATATTTTTGCGTCGTTGCTCCTGGTCCAATCGGCTCTAAATTTAAATTCGCTTTTTGTTGATGTCCTGGATCAATAACAACGAGAAACTTTCCTTGTTTTTCATTACTCTCTACTTTTTGTTCATTATTTTGCAGCGGTTGCTCAGTTGGTTGCACGGGCGTAGCTTCCTCTTTCTTTTCCTCGGCCGGCACTTCCTCCTGCTTCTGCTCCACTTGCTCATTCGTTTGAACTACTTGCGTTTCTTCTTTCTTTTCTTGTTCTTCTTGCTGCTTTTCTGCCGGTGCGTCTTCTTTGTTATCTTTGATTTCTTCCTTCATAGAAGATGTTATTTCTTTTTTCGGCTCTTCTTGCGAACAACCTCCCATATATATTCCAATGAATGCAATCATGCTCATTATTTTTATATACTTCATGCTTTTCTCCCATCACTTTGCACCGGTCTCAAAGTTTCTTATAATTGTTTTATAATCTCATCCATATTCCCAATATGAACGGGTTGCCACGTTTCAGTGCCACGCTCTGCAGTATAAACTAAATACGCACCATCAGACACATTTACGAAAACTGGGTCCCCCATATCTGTTTCATATCCGATAACAATCCATTCCTCTTTCCATTTTCCATGTTCTTCACTTATTAATGAATTTTTATGTTTATCATATCGATAACCGATTTGTCCTTTTTCTAATTCATTTTCACTAAACAAATATATTTCATAGGAACCTAACTCGATATCTTGCTGTTTTGAAGTTTCAATTCGTTTCAGAAGTTCTGCGATTTTTAGTTGTTGTTTCATATTTCTATCCCCTTCTATTTTTCTAAATTTTAACTATTTTGTTTATAAAACACAATATAGATTTTAAGAAAAAAGGTGACATCCTTATGAATATGAACGATTTTCTACATATATCTATCACAACTCACAATATATCAAAGATTCAATAGAAAAGAGAGGTTGCCCATAAGGACAACCTCTCTTTTCTTA
>NZ_BOQB01000425.1 GCF_018332475.1 Bacillus sanguinis
TTGTCGGTAAGTCGATATCGTTACATTAGTATATTATTGTTCTTTTAATTTCTCTTGTTGTGCAAGTAGTAAATTGCGTAAGACGTGTCCGCGGTAACTTTCTAGTTTTCGCCCTTCATGATAGCGCACGCCTAATTTTTTTAATTCAGCTACGTACCAACCTTTTGTTCCGTAATACATTGGATCACTTCCTTTTTGCTTTTGAACAGTATATGTTGGGGGTGGAAGTAACTTTCCATTGAAAACAATAAGCCTGGTTGTATTAAGGTGTTCCATAAAATAGCTTCAGGAGCGTGTATAAAAAAATAGACAGTAGTGTATGCTTTTTTACACAATGTATACAAATTTATACCCTATGCATTGGCATGATATTTGCAATAAAAAGA
>NZ_BOQB01000426.1 GCF_018332475.1 Bacillus sanguinis
GGCAGTGAGCGCAACGCAATTAATGTAAGTTAGCTCACTCATTAGGCACCGGGATCTCGACCGATGCCCTTGAGAGCCTTCAACCCAGTCAGCTCCTTCCGGTGGGCGCGGGGCATGACTATCGTCGCCGCACTTATGACTGTCTTCTTTATCATGCAACTCGTAGGACAGGTGCCGGCAGCGCTCTGGGTCATTTTCGGCGAGGACCGCTTTCGCTGGAGCGCGACGATGATCGGCCTGTCGCTTGCGGTATTCGGAATCTTGCACGCCCTCGCTCAAGCCTTCGTCACTGGTCCCGCCACCAAACGTTTCGGCGAGAAGCAGGCCATTATCGCCGGCATGGCGGCCCCACGGGTGCGCATGATCGTGCTCCTGTCGTTGAGG
>NZ_BOQB01000427.1 GCF_018332475.1 Bacillus sanguinis
AAAAAAAAAAAAAAAGTCTAGTTAATTTTATGTTTCGACTATTCGAAAATAAGTCGAATAAAACAATATTAGGATTTTTGAATATTAATAAGTTTATACTATAAAAATAGCGCTTTCTAATTCGTTTTTACTAATAGAAATGCACCATTTATAAAAAAATATTTTTTATTATTTTTTTCCTTCTAGTCTTTCCTTCGTATTCATTTCTTCTCCTCTCATTCGCTTTTCAAATGTATTTCTCCAACTTGTAGAAAGTGCATGTACTTCTAAGATCCTCTTTACCCCTTCCAAATTTTGTTTTTCCTTATGCATAATACGATTAGCAAATTCTACTGTCACACCTTTCGGATCCGATTTCAGTAACTTTAATGTATCAACAGATGATACCCATCCTTCTTTTAATACGCGAAAATAAAACCCTGTATATCCTGTTTCTTGAAAATATAGTGGTAACTTTGGGATATTGTATTTCTTAGCTAATTTAAAACAAGGTTGCCTTGGCTGCGTTACTTGTACAATTGCTTCTCCAATTTGAAATGTATCACCAATGCAAACATCCTCTTCACACATACCACTAATCGTTATATTTTCTCCGAATGCTCCATATACAAGTACTTGATTCAACGCTTTTTCCCAATATCCATAATGTTCTCCCGAATACACACAAACCGCTTTATCTACTCCACCATGATGAACTAAATCCGCTTGACCATCTCCATTAAATTTTACAAAGGATAAAAACACCGGTTCTTTTACTTGTTTCTTATTTATGCCTGTATGAATTACCTTTCCTCCGTATGTAACATCTTTCGGTAACCCTATATTTAAAGATAATAATTGGTATTCATTAGCCATTTTATTTCCTCCTTTAAGATTGTTCCATGTATTTTCTCACTCGATTTATTTTCACTACTATCTCTTTTATATAAAGCTGATTATAAAACCTAAAAAATCATTGTTCAATCCAATTATTTATATAATAATGATAGGTAAAACCTATTATCATACTTGAGGTGATCCAAATCGAATTACGACAACTTGAATATTTTTTAGCTGTGTCAAAAGAATTGCATTTCACAAAAGCAGCTGAGAAATTAAATATTTCACAGCCTTCACTTAGTCAGCAAATACGTGCATTAGAACATGAAGTTGGAATGCCCCTTTTCGATCGAATTGGTAAAAAAATATCTTTAACCGAAGCTGGGAAGATTTTATTATTACATAGTAAAACAATTTTTCATGAAGTTGAACAAGCCCGTTCTGCTATTCAAGATTTAAACGGATTACAACAAGGTTCCTTAACAATTGGATCATTGTTAACCGTCGTAAATTACTTACTGCCATCAACTATTTTAAATTTCAATAATTTATATCCCAATATAGAACTTTCTGTATTAGGACTTCGCACAGGAGATATTCGTGAAAAATTATTACAAAACGAACTAGATATTGGCATTACATTTCTACCGGTGCAAGACAAAGAAATTATTTCTATCCCTCTCTACAAAAGTGAACTTATAATAGTCGTACCAACTGGTCATCAATTAGCTAAACATAATCATGTATCTATTGCTGAATTGCAGAATTACCCTTTAATTCTTTTACCTAAGAATTTCTTTTTAACCGAATTAATTACATCCCATTGTCAAAAATTCAACTTTAAACCAAAACCAATTTTAGAAATTAGTACAATGGAATCTTTAATCCAAATGGTTTCAAAAGGAATGGGAATTACAGTGTTACCAAAACCGTATATAGACTTTTTACAAAATAAAAACATTCAAGCTATTAAAATAGAAAATCCTACTCCAACAATAGAAATAGGGCTTATTTATAGAAAAGATAAATATATGTGCGCTGCAACTCGAGAATTTATTGAGCAACTAAAAAGAACAGTACGTTCTTTACAAAGTTAAACGAACAAAAGAGATTATCCTTTGAACCCGTTTCACAACGACTTAGTAGAATAATCTCTTTTCAAAACAAAATATTTAAACTCATATAAATGTCAATGTACCTTTTTAGATATTGGAATATATTTCGTAAAATATGCTCCAACTAGCAATAAAACAATTGAAATGAACCAAATAAAAATCCCGCCAAAGTTAAACCAATATGCAAACAAATTTAAGATTGCTAGTGTAAAGAAACAAATTGAAGTTAACGCACTCTTCAATCCTTTTATCCCTGCTTTTTTTCTTTTTTCATAAGTAATATACATTGAAACGACAACAAATAAGATAAGAACAATCGGTAACATAACTTTTAGCAATGGCATTCCCTCCCGTATATACACCTTGCTATTACCATTTTATCTCATTTATTCTTGTGGAATCAATTTATTATTCTCTTCTCTCCAAAAATCAGTATAAGTTTTATTTTCAAAGTTCACATTCACCTCAGAAAAAGGAAGACTCCCTCCAACCTCCAACGAGTACCAGTCATTTAAAAGTGGAGACCCGAAACAAATATTCATTGTGCATTCATGCAAATCAAATAATACGGAATGTAAAGTTCCAAACCATTCTTCATAATTATGCACCGTCAGCCCGGCAGGATATTCTTTTTGTACTAACCCTTTTAAAGACTCTATACTCACTTGTTCATTTCGATTTAAATGTTCATACAATGTGTGATATCGGTTTGTAGATTGTTCTAATCTTCTATTATTCAGTTTTTGAATAGGTAAACTAATTGCATGGTTTGTTGATACGATAAAATCTTGGCTTTCCTCAACAACTGTGATTATTGATTTATATCCATCAAATATTTCAATACATACTGCATCTAAAGGGTCGGCTACTATTAGATTCATATTACTAGCAATCGGTATTTCTTCTATTAGTGACTTAGCCTCCTGCACATTTTTGCATTTCTCCAATAATACTCTAATGACCGCAAAACATTGTAAACCACTTACCGCTGGCTTTCTTAAACCCGCAATATTTCCAACCGGTTGACCACATGCTGAAAATGTAACAGATAATCCATGCTCGTTAACTCCTTCCGTTCGGCCAAAATATTGAGTAGAAAAGCCACTATGTGCATATGCACCTTCAACATGAGTCGAACAAAAACGCATATCATCTATTACTGGTGACAAATCATAGTTTCTTAATACATAAGTATGCTTTAAATCTGTCTTTTTAGGTAAAACTGCACAATGGCTACAACCTGCTTTTAATAGCGTTTGATAATAATACATCATATGTTTAGCAGGAATTTTCAACACTTCACAAAAGCCTTCAATTTCTTCATTAATACCAGGACAATATTGATTTAATATATTTCTAGATTCTGTCCAATGGTGGTGCGATATTAAATTTTCTTTCTGTATTAATTGCGGAATAAGGTAAGGATGTTGTTTTACAAATTCCCCTTGTTGCTTACCGATGTCATAATGACTTCCTTTTAGCGATGAAAAATATCCCTTTACTTGATACATCTAATTCCCCCTTATTAAATTTATCCATATCGTACCAAATAAACTGTATTCATTCTTGATATTTTTTACTGTCTTTCAAATCAAATGTGGCTGGAATAAAGCGAACAGTTATAAAATAAAAACTAGGGAACTGTAATCTTTAACAGTTCCCTAGTTCCCTAGTTTCCTTAATACTAAATGATTCCCGCTTCCACCATCGTTTCTACAATTTGCACAGAGTTCCACGCCGCACCTTTTAATAAATTATCGGAAACGATCCAAAGATGGAATCCGTTTGGTGTATCAGGATCTTTTCTAATTCTACCGACAAATGTATCTATTTTCCCTTCTGCGTATAATGGCATTGGATACAGCTGTTCATCAGGGTTATCCTGCAAAATAACACCTGGTGCATCCAGCAACACTTCTCTTATTTCTGCAACGGTCGCTTCTTTTTCAAGTTCAATATACACCGATTCTGAATGTCCTGATACAACTGGAACACGCACACAAGTAGCTGCCATTTTTAAATTGGGATCTTCTAAAATTTTCTTCGTTTCTTGAATCATTTTTACTTCTTCAAATGTGAAATCATTATCTGTAAATATATCTACTTGAGGTAGTACATTAAACGCAATTGGATAATGCTTTTTATCTTTCTTCACAGGTAATATAGTACCCTTAACCTCTTCACCTGCAAGCATTGACTTAGCCTGTTCTTTTAATTCTTGAATCGCATGAATTCCTGAGCCTGATACAGCTTGGTATGTGGAAACGATAATTCGTTCTATACCAAATGATTTTCGTATTGGCTGAAGAGCTGTCACCATCTGTAATGCTGAACAATTCGGAACTGCTATTATCCCTTTATGTTCCTTTAAAGTGTGCGCATTCACTTCCGGAACAACAAGCGGTACATCAGGTGCCATTCGGTATTCACTTGTGTTGTCAATTACGATTGCACCGCTAGAGACAGCTTGATTTACAAATTTTCTAGAAACTTCTCCCCCAGCGCTAAAAAAGGCAATATCTACCCCTTCAAAGCTATTTATTTTTGCTTCTTGTATAATGATCTCTCGCCCTTTAAATTGTACTGTCTTACCAGCCGATCTTTTTGACGAAAGTAACGTAACTTCAGCTATATTAAACTTTGTTTCTTTTTCTAACATTTCAATAATTTTCTGACCTACTGCACCCGTAGCCCCAACAACAGCTACATGATAGCCCTTTTCACTCATCTTTTCTCCTCCAATATTAAATGAATAAATATTTCTACAATTTCATTTTATAAGGAATTTAATCATTTGGAAAATTGAAATACGTGATATAATCATTCACAAATCATGATAATAAAAGAGGGATTACTTATGGAAATGAGACATGTTAAAACATTTTGTGCGATTGTTAAGTATGGTAGTTTTTCTAAAGCTGCTCATGCATTAGGTTATGCGCAATCTACAGTTACAGCGCATATGAAAGCATTAGAGAACGATTTACATATTCCTCTTTTCGATCGGTTAGGAAAAAAAGTACTTCTTACAAAAGCAGGTCATCAATTTCATCCTTATGCTTTAGAATTACTTGCAATTTATGAAAAAGCGCAAGAAATCCCTCAAAATACCGATCAATTAGAAGGTACATTGAGTATTACATCAAACGAATCATTAGCAGTGTACCGTCTTCCGCAATTATTACGTACTTACAAACAGAAAAATCCGAAAGTAAATATCGTACTGGAAACAACTACAAACGAACAAGCAATGAATAAGCTGCGTGAAGGAGAATCAGATGTTATTTTCATAATTGGAGAAAGTATGGAACATAATGATTTTATTACGCGCACTTTTTGTAATGAAGCATTTGGATGGATTTTACCTTCCCATCACTCTACACACTCTAATCCATTTTGTTTACTAAACGATACCCAATTTATCTTTACGGAGCAAAGCTGCGGCTATAGACCGATGGTAGATCGTTTTTTACGTCAAAGCGGGAATATTCCAGCTAAAACATTTGAAACTTCCAACGTTGAAGTCATTAAACAATCCGTCATGTGTGAATTAGGAATATCCATTCTACCTTACATCGTTGTACAAGAAAGTTGTCAAAAAGAACAACTCTGTTTTCAGCCTATTGAAACTCCCACTGTTATTCAAAGCCATGTAATCTATCATAGATCTAGATGGCTTTCACCTGTTTTACAATCCTTTCTTTCCTTGCTAGAACGAGACTAAAAGGTGCACACAAAAAAGAGTAACTGCCTAATAAGCACTTACTCTCTTCCAATGTTATCTTATTTATTAGCCTGTCCCCCACCTGCAATTAATTGACTACCCGAATATGTACCTCTTTGTATAAACACTCGATTAATTAACTCTTTTTGTTCCGCTTCTGACATTACTCCTTTTCCTTCTCCTAAATTCCCGCTTTGTAATTTCCAAATCTTATTGTGATCCGCATCAATCTTTTCATATTTTCCCTGTTTCCATCTCTCTAAAATATCTGCATATGTAGTTCCTTGTACAAGATCATTGCTCTTTACAATATCAAGTAAACTTTCAATACGTTCTTGTGTAATAAAAATATAGCCCCACTTTTGATCAGCTTTCGTTTTTTGATGCGCCATTTCATGTAATGCTGTCTGTATTTTCTCATCTGTCCATTTAAAATTTTTATTAAAGCCGCTATTTGGTAATGAATGATTGCCATTTTCTAAAACCTTTGCATCTTCAGCTTTTACATTACTATCAGCCAGCACTTCTGCTGCCGGAGCAGCGGGTGATGCCTTTTTCGCAGCTGGTTTACTATTATTCAAATAATGTAGCATACCATATGTTAAACCTACTCCGATTACCGCCATGCCAGCTATAATTCCAATTATTTTAAAGAATGTTTTCATCTTGCTTGTTTCCTCCCGCATATCTCATTCATAATATCTATTTATCAAAAACAGATGCAGCATCTCTTTTTTCGCTGCTTACTACAATTTTTTTCATACTAGTCAACATAAACATAACTTTTACTTTCTAGAAATGTAGCAACTCCATCCTCATCGTTACTTTTAGCAATAACTTTAGCGACTGCCTTTAATTCCTCAACAGCGTTGCTCATCGCTACACCAATCCCACACTTCTCTATCATTTCCATATCATTGTAGTCATCTCCAAAAGCAATAACTTCAGATACGTCTCGATTTAAGTGCTGTAGAACATATTGAATACTATTCCATTTTGAAACTTCTGCATGCATAATTTGACACAATGTCCCATCATCTGTAATGACTCCCCTGCATTCATCAGGCAATTCTTTAATGAATTCCTTGTTTATTGAACCTTTAGTACAAATAATTGCTTTAGAAGCTTTTTCAAAGTTCAAATCACTTACATCCATAATTTCACATGGTACATTACCAAAATAATCAGTAACATCAAAATTGGAATACAACTTATCACCTATTTCAAGACAAATCTGATGAAGATTATACTTTGTTGCTATTTCTATGATTTCTAAAATGTCATTTTTAGAAATCTTCATTTCATATAAAATATCATTGCCTTTAAGAACTAAAGCCCCGTTATAACAAATGATAATCTCATTTTTTAACACGTTGGGAATATATTGTTTTATAGCTCTTGGCGGCCTTGCTGTAGCAAAAATTAATTCGTCCCCATTATTTTTACATTCCCTTAAAATATTAATAGATTTCTCTGAAATTGTTTTGTCACTTCTTAATAAAGTACCATCAAGATCTGAAATAATAATCTTTTTCATACTTAGCTTTATTCTCCTTTCACAAATAAGAACTCGAAATATTGATTATTTGTTGAATCAACAGAGCATCTGCCGATAGTTAATCTCAACTTTCTTTTTGTCTCAATTTAATTCCAAGTATCATTTCCATTTGCTACATACTTTCTATTTCTTAAAGCATATACAT
>NZ_BOQB01000428.1 GCF_018332475.1 Bacillus sanguinis
ATATTTTTACAAAATGTAAATTTATAATCGCCTGATCCTAATTCCTTTTCAATAATATGCTCTGCTTTCCAATTCATTTCTTCTATCCGTAATGTAGCACTCGTATTAGGTGGTATGGAAACACGTAAAAAGGCTTGTTCTTTTTCCACACGCCAATCAATCTCAATTTCTCCATAAGCTGTCTCACGTTTTACTCTAATCCATTCTAAATTCGAATCAAAATGTGGTTGTACATAAAAATGTTTATATGCAGGTTTTGTTTCGTCCACTTCTAATCCAATAATATATCGGTATATCCATTCAACGATAGAGCCATATGCGTAATGATTGTAAGAATTCATACTATCATTCCAAAGTGTTCCATCCTCTTTCACGCCATCCCAATGTTCCCAAATCGTTGTGGCCCCTTTTTTAACTTGATATAACCAAGATGGATAATCCTCATGAAATAAAAGCTTACAAGCAAGGTCATGACGGTGAAACTTGCTTAATATTAAATTTAAATACGGTGTTCCTATAAAACCTGTTGTTAAGTGATTTTTATTTTCTTTTAAAAGCTCAATTAATCGATTAAATACTTTCTCCTTCACATCATCTTTCACTAGTTCAAAAAGAAGTACTAATATGTGGGCCGTTTGGGTATTTGAAATTAATCTACCATTCGGTGTAACGAATTCATTTTGAAATCCTTGAACAATATTCTCATGTAAATCTGCATAATACTTAGCATCTGTATTTTCACCTAAAATCTCAGCAACCTTTCGTAAAAGCGATGTAGAATACGCATAATAAGCCGTCGCAATAAAGTGTTTATCTGTTCCGCCTTCATATACATCAGGTTTCGTATCTAATGCGAGCCAATCCCCTAAATGATAGCCTGTATCCCATAAATACTCATTTCCACCTTGTGAACGTATGTAATCTATATACTTCTTCATACTGTCATATTGTTCTTTTAAAATCGATACATCTCCGTAATGTAAATAATGAACCCACGGACATATAATTGCTGCATCGCCCCAACCACCAGAAGTATGTAAATCAAAATCCGCTCTTTTCCCAAACGCATCTGGAATAACTAACGGCACAGCTCCATTAACATTTTGATCTAATGATAAATCTTGGAGCCATTTTTTAAAGAACAATTGCACATTCATAATTTGCGTAGCTGTCCCAATAAACATTTGTGCATCTCCTGTCCATCCAAGTCGATCATCTCGCTGCGGACAATCTGTTGGCACGTCAAAGAAGTTTCCTCTTTGAGACCATTCTACATTATGATGAAGTTGATTGATTAATGGATTGGACGTTTCAAATTCTGACGCTTTTTCCATGTCAGTATGTAATACAATCCCTTCAAAATCTGCTATTTGAGGCGGCTGGGTTAATCCACTTATTTTCACATACCTAAAGCCTTGATATGTAAAATGAGGTTCAAACGTTTCCTCTTCCTCTCCTTTTGCTATATACACTATTTTTTGTTTTGCCTTTCGGAGATTTCCAACGTAAAAACTACCGTCTATATTCAATATTTCAGCGTGATGCAATTCTATCTTTTGGCCACTATAAACATGACGGACTATAAATTGAACCCAACCTACCATATTTTGCCCCATATCAATAAGCCATTCATGATTTGGTAATTTTGAAATAGCGATTGGTTTTATAATTTTCATTTTACGAATCGCTTCATTTTCTTGCGCAACAATTATTTGCTTAGAATGCACAATTACTTCAACATCTTCTAGCTCTTGATTACTTTCTTCTAACCTAGCGTCATAAACCTCCCCTTCATATATTTCCGAATACAAAATAGGGCTTGGTGTTACTTTCCATGTTTCATCTGTTACAATTTTTTCTTTCGTTCCATCTTCATATGTTATATGTATTTGAGCAATTACCGCACGTCTTTTCCCGTAATAATTACGTACATGATGCATGGTAATCGGCCCTTTATACCAGCCGTTACCTACTAGAGTAGAAATATCATTATGCCCAATCTTTAATACATGCGTTATTTCATATGTTTGATACAATACCCTTTTATCATAACTTGTCCATCCTGGGGTAAAATAACAAACTCCAATACGCTCTCCATTTATAGAAGCCTCGTATAATCCTAAACTTGTGATATATAAACGTGCTTTTTTTACTAATTTTTTAATAGAAAAACTTTTATGAAAAGACATAACTTGCGTGCGCTCTTTTTTCGCAGCAATCCAGTTCCCACTCCAGTTATCTTGTCCTTGTAATCCAGTCTCCCAAAATGCTACTTCTGACCAAGACGACTCTTCTTCATAATTATCCCATGCCTTCACTCGGTAAAAATAGCGTGTTTCCTTACTATATGAAAACGAATTAATTGGTATATATAAACTTTGATCTGTTTCTACCTTCTGCTAATCGAATACTATAGTTTTAAACTCTCTATCCTTCGCAACCTGCAAT
>NZ_BOQB01000429.1 GCF_018332475.1 Bacillus sanguinis
ATTGAACGAAAAGTAGAAGAGCCAATCATATCATTTGAAATGTTTAAACAGCGATTATTCGGCATGAGCACTATTATTGCATTATGTTACGGTGCTGCGTTTATGTCAGCAACTGTTTACATACCGTTATTCATTCAAGGTGTATACGGCGGCACTGCAACAAACTCAGGACTATTACTTTTACCAATGATGTTAGGGTCAGTCGTAACTGCGCAATTAGGCGGATTTTTAACGACGAAGCTTAGCTACCGAAACATTATGATTATTTCTGCTGTTATTATGCTAATTGGACTATTCTTATTAAGCACAATAACGCCAGAAACAAATCGTGCACTATTAACAGTGTATATGATTATTATCGGATTTGGAGTAGGATTCTCATTCTCTGTACTAAGTATGGCAGCTATTCACAACTTCGGTATGGAACAGCGCGGATCTGCGACTTCAACGAGTAATTTCATTCGTTCATTAGGCATGACACTTGGTATTACAATCTTCGGAATGATCCAAAGAACAGGTTTTCAAGATCAATTAGAAGAAGCATTTAAAGGGATGAGCGGGGGAATGAATACAAACGCTTTAGGAGATTCAAGAGCTATTCTATCGGAATCGGCAAGATCTCAAATCCCGCCGCAAATATTAGATAAAATTATTGACGCTCTTTCTAGTTCAATTGTTCAAACATTTATGTGGGCATTGGTACCAGCTGGTTTAGCATTCGTATTCATTTTCTTTATGGGAAATGAACGTATGGTAATTAAAAAAGGACAAAAGAATAAAAAGAGTGCAACATCAAAAGCATAATGAAAAAGCTCCTTTCCAATTGGAAGGGAGCTTTTTCGTATGTACGGATTTAGATTAGCCTTCGATAATTTCGTATTCTTCGTCAGCTAATAATAAAATTTGTGTTTTCTTACCTTTGTTTTGAACTTCGATTACATCGTAAGCACCTAAGTCTCTTACTTTGCTTTGAGAAGCGTTAACCATAACTTCAATAGAATCAATTAAGATATCTTCTTCAATGTATGATTCAGGCAATGCCATATCTTCAGTATCTAATACACATGCGTATAGATTTTGTAAGTTTTCAGCAGTTGGGTTTTGTTCCTCAACATCAATGATGTTTTTTACTGCTTCCATATTTTCTTCTTTTGCTTGAT
>NZ_BOQB01000430.1 GCF_018332475.1 Bacillus sanguinis
TTTATAAATCCATAACTTGAAATAAAAAGTCGGGGTGAAAATCGGAATGATTTGTATCCCGACTTTTTTATTTGTTATATATATTTAAAATCAAAACTATATACTTTTAATGATAAAAATATATAATAAAAATAGAAACAAAATTTTATGAGCAAGGAAGTTGAAGAATATGACATTAACAATGGGCTTTATTGGATTTGGAAAATCAGCTAACCGCTATCACCTACCTTATGTAAATACACGTGAAAATATAAAAGTAAAAACAATTTTTGGTCGTCAAATTAGTGAAGAATTAGCGGCTCCATATAAGAGTAAAGGTGTTTGTTTCACTACTGATTTGGACGAATTGTTGAATGACAAAGAAATTCAAGTAGTGACAATCTGTACGCCAGCACATACGCACTATGAATTGGCGAAACAAGTTATACTTGCTGGGAAATCAGTTATCGTTGAAAAACCATTTTGCGATACAGTAGAACATGCGAAAGAATTATTAGCTTTAGGACGAGAGAAAGGTGTAGTAGTTATGCCTTATCAAAACCGTCGTTTTGATGGTGATTTCTTAGCAGTTAAGCAAGTTGTGGAACAAGGATTCCTTGGTGATATTGTTGAGGTTGAATCACATATTGATTATTTCCGTCCAGGTTCAATCAATCACGAAGGTTCAAAAGAAGAAGGTTCATTTTACAGTTTAGGTATTCATACGATGGACCGTATGATTTCATTGTTTGGCCGTCCAGATACGGTGACATACGATATTCGTAATAATGAAGTGGAAAGTGCGGTTGATAATTATTTCGATGTTGGTCTACATTACGGAAATCAGCTGAAAATTAAACTGAAAACGAACCATGTTGTAGCGAAAGATTATCCACGATTTATCGTTCATGGAACAAATGGATCGTTTATTAAATATGGTGAAGATCAGCAAGAAAATGACTTGAAAGCGGGTATTATGCCTGAGAGTGCAGGATTTGGTGAAGATTCGCCGATGTACTATGGAATTGCTAAATATCGAAATGCAAACGGTGATTGGATTGAAAAACAAATTAAAACGCCGCTTGGCGATTACGGTCGTTTCTATGATGCAGCGTATGAAACAATCGTAAATAGTGCACCAAAGCTTGTGCAAGACGAAGAAGCGGTAACGAATATTGAAATCTTGGAAAACGGATTTGCTGCCCCATCACCTTCAGTTTACAAACTTGAGGCTTTAAATTTGAATGAATAGAAGGTAGGTAAGCATAAAAGGAGGTAGGGAAGTGGCAAGTGGATCAACGCAAGTAAAATACCTCGGCATTTATCAAAAAATTAAACAGCAAATTTTAGACGCTGAATATAAAATTAATGAAAAAATCCCAAGTAGTCCTGTCCTTGCTGAAGAATTTGGCGTTTCAGTTCTTACTATTAAAAAGGCGCTAGATTTGCTAGTTAGAGACGGCTACATTATCCGCCGGCGCGGAAGTGGAACAGTCGTTCAAGATTGGCATCAGCAGGAAAAGGCACGAATGATTCAAACTTTAACAGGTACGAAAGCTGTTTATGGCAGCGAGGTAAAAAGTAAAATTATCGAGTTTACGATTGTCGGAGCCGATGAAATCATTGCTGAAAAATTAGGGATTTCAGTGGGTGATTTTGTATATAAAATCATTCGTCTCCGCATCATTCACAGTATTCCGACGATTATGGAGCATACATGGATGCCTATTTCGGTCATCCCAGGTGTTGAGCTTTCTGTTTTAGGGGAATCGATCTACTCGCACATTCAAAATAAACTTGGACTTGAAGTAGGAACATCCGTTGTTAGGGTCAAAGGGGTTCGCCCAGATGATAATGAAAAGCAGTTTATGAACTTAACAAATCAAGATTTTCTAATGAGAGTTGAACAAGTAGCCTACTTAACGGATGGACGCACTTTTGAGTACTCTTACGCCGATCATTTGCCGGAAACCTTTGAATTCGAAACAGTCATTACCGCAAAGAGTTATAAAGAGGTATAAAAAATAGGTTGGGGCAAGTATTGCTTCAACCTATTTTCTGACTTCAATATAGTAGGAACAGCTATTATTCATCGGCTGTTATAAGCATGGACGTATTTCCGTTTTTTTCAAGATGAACCTCTCCCCAAGTGCAGAGGGAATCGAGTATGGCTCCTAAAGACGAACCGTAACCTGTTAAAGAATACTCTACTTTCGGTGGTACTTGGTCATACACTTTTCTTTGGATTACATCGTCGTCTTCTAGTTCACGTAATTGTTGTGTTAACATTTTTTGTGTAATACCAGGCATTAAACGTTTTAATTCGCTCGTTCTTTTTGTTCCTTTCTTCAAATGGCAAAGGATAACAACCTTCCACTTTCCGCCAATAACTTCCAAAGTCGCTTCTACAGGAATATTGTATGTCTTCATAAAAAACTCCTTTGATGAATTCAGATTACAGTTTAGAGCCTACATACGCTTTAATACTAAAATGATTTCTTTTTGGTGCCTATAACACTTTAAAGTGCGTACTATTTATTGTGCGAAATATTGTTCATAATAACCAATGTAAGAAAGAAGTAAGCAGAACTGCACTAGAAAGTGTATATGTTACTTTTTAGTACCTATAACACTTTAAAGTACGTACTTTTTATTATGCTAAATATCGTTCATAATAACACATGTAAGTAAGGAATGAATAAAATGTACTTTGAAGTGCATTTGGAATTGGTCAGCATAACACTATGGGGACATTCACAAAAAATGATTAATTAATCCAAGACTTAACAGTTGATTAATTGAACTGTAAAGTTTAAAATTACAGTAAGATTTTTAAAAGTGAGTTGTTATCGTTTGTAAAATGTAGCATGAAACATTGCTGAATAACTAATATTACGTGAATTTGATTCTAAACTGTAATTTTTTTTAATACATTTAAATGACCGATATTTAAAATAGAAGTTTCATAAAGAACATGAAAGGAGTGAGTGAAATATGGTGGTTTTATATACAACAGCAAGCTGTGGTTCATGCCGAAAAGCGCAAGCATGGCTGGAGGAGAATCAAATTGATTATACTGAAAAAAATATCGTATCCAATTCTATGACAGTGGATGAACTTAAATCCATTCTTCGTTTAACGGAAGAGGGTGCTACTGAAATAATTTCAACTAGATCCAAAACTTTTCAAGACTTAAATATAAATATCGATGAGCTTTCGCTGAATGAATTTTATAAATTAATCATTGAGCATCCGCTAATGCTGCGTCGTCCAATTATGCTGGACGAGAAAAGATTACAGATTGGTTTTAATGATGAAGAAATTCGCAAGTTTTTACCACGTAGCGTTCGAACATTTTTGAATATTGAACTACAAAAGCTGGCTAATTAATAAGTAATATTTTTAAGGGAAGTTTTTTTGAAAGGAGGAAACAGAAGGTGATAGAAGTATGCGTTACAGTTAATTATAAAGATAGAAACTATCAAACAAATGTTATTGTAAGTAAAGATACGATATGGACAAAAATTAAACAATTGGCAGAAGAACAAGTCAAAAAACAGTGGGGCTTTTAAATTGAATTATTTAAAAAGTGAAGTTACAAGTTAGAGGATTTAACTAAATCTAAGACTTTTCAGGACTTAAATATAGATAAGAAATTTGTTTGAAAGGAGGAAACAGAAGGTGATAGAAGTATGCGTTACAGTCAATTATAACGATAGAAATTATCAAACAAATGTTATTGTGAATAAAGATACGATATGGACAAAAATTAAACAGTTGGCAGAAGAACAAGTGAAGAAACAATGGAGTCTTTAAATGTATTTTTAACTTAAAAAGCTAAATGAATTTATGGAATCTATTTCTTTATGCTAAGAGTGGTTCTTATATATTTTAACGTTCAACTAACCTATCTGTAATGTTTATGGCTACAGTATGTTAATATAGGAGAAACAATAGTTTTGATCGTAGGAGGAAAACAATGAACAGCGACTTTACCTTGGCCATACACAGTTTAACTTATTTAGCTTTACAGCCAGACCGGATGTCAACAAGTAATGCGATTTCAGAAAGTGCAGGTGTTCACCCAGTACGCATTCGCAAAGTGCTAAGTTTGTTAAAAAAACATAAGTTTATACAATCAAAAGAGGGGACCGGTGGAGGGTTTATTTTCGCTCGGGATTTAGATGAAGTTAATCTATGGCATATTTATCAAATAACCTCTGAAGGTGCGTTGCAACCTAAGTGTCCTGAATCAAATGATCAGTGTATTGTAGGTTTGAATATGCAAAAAGTCCTGTTCACTATTTTCTTAGGGGCGGAAGAACATCTAGGTGAATATTTAAAGAACTATACAATGAAAGAAGTTGTGGATCTTATCAATCAAGAACGTTAAGCGGCTTAATTGTTATATAGAGCCGTAAGTTCTTACTATTTAAATGTAATGGAAAATATTACAGTTTGATTTTGTTTTTATTTTTTTATCACCACAAAAAATATTTATAAGAAGGTGAAAAAGTATGATGTCAAATAATAATCAAGTATTAAAAGTAGGAGATTGGGTTCGTGGAATATCAAATGAGGGTGAATTCATAGTTGGTTACATTGTATCACTTGATGAAGTGGAAGGTGTAGTCACAGTTAGTATTGTGAAACGTGACGACAAGTACACAATGAACGAAGCTATTTTACTCTTTAGTAAACATGTTAACAAACTCCCTGAATCAAAGGTAATAAATAAGGAGCAAATCCTTTATCTTATAGACCTTGCATTAGTAACAGGGGATGAAGAATGGTTTATCGAGCTTTCTTCAAAATTAAACTCGATAAAAGAGCTAGTTAGTGAGAGGTTTTAACGTATTATATGGAGAGGACACCATTACTTTTCGTATAAAAGGAAATGAAATACAACCAATTCAATACAAACATAGAAATATCCCTGAAGAAGAGTTGAAAAAACTAAACTTAAGATGACATTGAAGTGATTTGTTTGCTCACTCCTAATAATAATAATAATGATGTAAATAAGCTGTCCATATGGGCCAGCTTATTTTTTCATTTAGCAAAATGTTAGAGGTTCTCTCGTTGCCATCAAGTTGAAAATGTATATGAATGCAATGTCTATAATATATATCCTAAAATTGGTTTGTGTATTTAAAAAGATATTTCTTTTTAACCACGTTAATTATTTATTAGAATATCTTTTTTAGTTTGAAATAAAATTTTTCGATAAAGAA
>NZ_BOQB01000431.1 GCF_018332475.1 Bacillus sanguinis
CGTCTAAATATGAATTGATTGCCGTTACTATTTTTTTATTTTGTTCAAAGTTAGGATTTTCTCGTCCTAAAATAAAATAGAGCCTCGCATAATTCTTTCCGTTAATATTTTTGGTTGTAATATTTTTTCGTGCATCATCTCTATGAAGGTCCATTGGAAACATAATATTTTTATCTTGTGCTAATTTATCTTGTAATATTTGACGAGATCCTTTGTAGGATTGGGCCCAGTTTAAATTTTTATTTCGCAGAAAATCCCTCATATTTGTCGTATCATGTGAAACACCTATTCCTTTTTCTTCTAACTTTTGTTTTAAATAATTTCCAACAAACGTAATATTCACTTCATTATTTGTACTAGAGGCATCATTAGGTTTAGTAGCACCTGGAATGAGAGGAATAAACGATTCCCAACTATGTGTATGATAAATAAAAACTTTATTTTCACCGTTATTTTGTGTATTTGCATTGTTTTCTTTCTCACTCTTTGGGTGCTTAACAGCAGAACCTTTATCCTTAATATTCTCTAAAGGAATGCTGGATTCTTCAGGAATGTTCGTATAATCTGTCCCTTCCCCAGCAATTAATATTTCCGAATAAAATTGATTCATATTTGGAAGTTCTCGAGTTAATAAACTTCGGAGGTCATTTACATTAATATTTGTAGAAAGTGACAGTAAAAAAGATTCCAAAGACGCTCGTCCTTTTTCTTTATAAAATTCTTCTGCAAAATAACGATTTTCACTGCCTATCATATACATAAGGCCTTTAGTAGAATTCGTTCCTAATAATTGATTAACATAATACGATTTAAATACGTTCGAATTACTAGAAATGAAGAATGAAGTGAGAATACATATAATCGTGAATAAAATACATATCACTACATACTTTATATTAAATACTTTCAGTTTCACTTTATTCATTTTATATCTCCCT
>NZ_BOQB01000432.1 GCF_018332475.1 Bacillus sanguinis
ATAATTTCACCAACTGTTTCTCTTCCTGTATTAATTCAGTCATTTTTAACTTAGACATAATCCCGAGCAATGGTAATGCGATTTCGTGTAATACTTCATTCTTTTCAGCTATTACCATTCCCCCGCCAAGCTCTTTTACTCTATGAAAAGCTGTAAGCATATCTCCTTTACTCTTTCCAATAAGAATGATGTCACCCGTACCAGAATAAGAGCTAGCAAGGCCTCCTAATTCTTTCGCAAAAC
>NZ_BOQB01000433.1 GCF_018332475.1 Bacillus sanguinis
TATACAGGGGAGTTATGGATGGAGAATACTTTAGTTAGTTAATTGTTTTTATTTTAATAAATAAAAGTAAATTGATGTGGAGTGAAATTCAATGGGAGAAAATAAGTTTAGATGGAGTAACAAGCAATTACGAGAACATGTTGAAGTAATAGATGGCAAAAGAAGTCCGAACATTTTATTGAAGAATGCAACTTATTTAAATTCCTATATGAGCGAGTGGGTACAAGCAAATATTTGGATCTATGATGATCGTCTTATTTATGTAGGAGAAAAACTACCGGCGCAACTACAAGAATGTGAAGTCATTGATTGTGATGGAAAGTATGTAGTTCCTGGTTACATAGAACCGCATGCACATCCTTATCAATTATACAATCCAGAAACTTTAGCGAATTATGCGATGCAATTTGGGACGACGACTTTTATTAACGATAATTTAACTTTATTTTTCACATCACAACGTGAAGAAGCATTTCGTTTATTAGATGAATTTGAAAAGATTCCAGCTAGTATGTATTGGTGGTGCCGTTTTGATGGACAAACTGAATTGCAAAACGGGGAATCTTTATTTAATCGTGAAGAAATAATAGAATGGCTTAAGCATAAAGCAGTTCTTCAAGGTGGCGAGCTAACAGCGTGGCCAAAATTATTACATGGTGATGATGAAATGCTAACTTGGGTACAGGAAACGAAGCGATTACAGAAAAAAGTAGAAGGACATTTCCCAGGGGCATCTGAAGCAACGTTAGCAAAATTAAAATTGTTAGGTACAGATTGTGATCATGAGGCGATGACAGGTCAGGAAGCTTTCGCTCGTCTTATGCAAGGTTACATGGTTTCCCTAAGAAATTCTTCAATCCGCCCAGATTTAGAAGTGTTACTGAAAGAATTGTTGGAACTAGGAGTAAAACAGTTTGATAGATTCATTCTTACTACAGATGGCTCACATCCTTCGTTTTATGAAAATGGAATGACAAACGTAATGATATCTACCGCGATAAAACAAGGAGTGCCAATAATAGATGCTTATCATATGGCAAGCTATAATATCGCTTATTATTATAATATGGAACATCTACATGGATCGATTGCGACAGGTAGAATTGCTAATATTAATATTTTGGAAAGTAAAGAAAATCCGGTTCCAATAAGTGTGATTGCAAAAGGGAAATGGGTGAAGCGTGACGGAATAAATAAAAATGAATCAGTACAAATAGGCTGGAGTAAATTCAAAGTAACTCCATTATTATTAGACTGGTCTATAGAAAAAGAGGATATGATTTTTACTAATAAAATGGGCATACAATTATTAAATAACGTTATAACAAAACCATACACGACTGATGTTGATTTAACCCGTGATGAACTTTCTTTAGATCATGATGAGTGTTTTCTAATGATGATTGCTCGTGACGGTACGTGGCGAGTGAATACAGTTGTAAAAGGTTTTGCGAAAGAATTAGG
>NZ_BOQB01000434.1 GCF_018332475.1 Bacillus sanguinis
CATTAGCTGATTCAACACGCCATCTAGTGGAGTTAATAGAAAACATTGATAGGAAAGGTGCTTATTTTCAATCTCTTACTGAGGGAATTGATACAAGCAATACAGCTGGATATCCATTCGGCTATATTGTAAATCATCTTGTTAATTTTCAAAGTGACGTGATAAGTGAAAAAACAAAAAAAGGTTTATATGAAGCAAAACAAAAAGGAATCACTCCTGGACGACCCAGAAAACCTGACAAAAATGTAAAACGTGCGATAGTCATGTATCAAAGTGGAGAGTATAGTCTCGTTCAAATAAAAGATGAAACAGGGATTAGCAAATCCACGCTATACAGGTATCTAGAAAATTAAATAGTAATTATACCTGACACTTATACACATC
>NZ_BOQB01000435.1 GCF_018332475.1 Bacillus sanguinis
GTTACGTATGATCAAATTCCTAAATTAGTAGAAAATGCATTTTTAGCAACAGAAGATGCACGTTTTTATGAGCATAGCGGAGTAGACTTTAAAGGTACTGCCCGTGCAGTTTTGGTGAGTCTTAAAGGAGATTACGGTTCTCAAGGTGGAAGTACAATAACGCAACAGGTTATTAAAAACTACTTCTTATCGATGGAAAAAACATCAAAACGTAAAGTTCAGGAAATATATTTAGCGTATAAGCTAGAACAACAATATTCTAAACATGAAATTTTAGAAATGTATTTAAATAAAATTAACTTAGGGAACCGTTCATATGGTATCGCAACAGCAGCACAAAACTACTATAATAAAGAATTAAAAGAGTTAACATTACCAGAAGTTGCGATGCTTGCAGGTTTACCAAAAGCGCCGAATAACTATGATCCAACAAAAACGGAAAATATTCAAAGGGCAACAGAAAGAAGAGATGTTGTACTAAAATTAATGAATCGACATGGTTATATTACGAAAGCAGAAATGGAAGAAGCTTCGAAAGTTAAAGTAACAGATGGACTTAAGACTGCAACTGTACAAGCAATGCCATATCCTGCATTTATGGATGCGGTTGTGAAAGAAGTTGAAAAGGAATTGCCAGATGCTAATATTGGTTCTGACGGTTTAGAAATTTATACAACTTTAGACATAGAAGCACAAAAGGCTGCCGACAGGATATTAGATACTAATATTATTAATTATCCAAATGATAAATTCCAAGGTGCTTTCACATTTATGGATACGAAAACAGGTGAGGTTCGTGCTATAGGTAGTGGGCGCGGTGAAAATAAAGCAGTATTTAAAGGGCATAATATGGCAATTGAATTAGATCGAGCAGCTGGTTCAACTATGAAGCCAATCTTTGATTACGCGCCGGCTATTGAATACTTAAAATGGGCTACGTATCATCAAATTGATGACTCCCCATTTAAATATTCAACTGGACAAGAAGTTCGAAATGCAGACAGAAGTCATTTAGGTCCAATTACTATGCGTGAAGCATTAAAAATGTCGCGTAACGTTCCAGCAGTTAAAACTGCAAAAGAAGTAGGACTTAATAAATCAAAGGAATTCTCTGAGAAATTAGGTATTCCATTTAATTCAGCACCGAAAGAATCTCATGCTATTGGTACAAACGAAGTATCACCAACTGAAATGGCGGGTGCTTATGCGGCATTTGGTAATGATGGTAAGTATACGAAGCCGCATTTTGTTAAGAAAGTAGTTTATCCAGACGGCAAGTCACAAAGTTTCGGTCAAAAACCAAAACAAGTAATGGCTGATTCTACAGCATATATGATTACTGATATGCTACGTTCAGTAGTAACATCAGGTACTGGTACAGCAGCAAATATAAGTTCTTTAGATGTAGCTGGTAAAACAGGTACAACAAACTATGCTTCAAAACAATTAGCTCAATATAAAATTCCAGAAAGTGCAACTCGTGATAGTTGGTTTGCAGGTTATACGCCGCAATATACGATGGCAGTATGGACTGGATATATGAAAGATGGTAAAGACGAGTATATTAGTAGTAAAAATACGAAAATTGCACAACTGATCTTTAAAGAAATGATGAGTGAAATGGCTACGGATAAATCACGCTTTAAAATGCCAAGTAGTGTTATTCAAGAAGGTAGTGAGCTACGTATAAAAGGGGAAAAACGTGATTCTTCTCCAAATACGAGTGTACAGGATACAACAGAACAACCTAAACAAGACCAACAGCAAAAGACTGAAGAAGAGAAAAAGCAAGAAGAATTAAAGAAACAAGAAGAGCTTAAAAAACAAGAAGAACAAAAGCAACAAGAGGAACTTAAGAAGCAAGAAGAACAAAAGCAACTAGAAGAGCAAAAGAAACAAGAAGAAGAAAAGAAACAAAATAACGGAAATGGCCAAGGAACGACACCTCCAGCAAATAATGGAGGTGGTCAAGGAAATACAACGCCTCCAGCAAATAACGGAGAGGGTCAAGGAAATACGACACCTCCAGCAAATAACGGAGGAGGTCAAGGAAATACGACACCTCCAGCAAATAACGGAGGAGGCCAAGGAAATACGACACCTCCAGCAAATAACGGAGGAGGTCAAGGGAATACAACTCCACCAGCGACCACACAACCAGATACTGGTGGGAATGCAGGAGAAGCTCCTGCTAATAATGGGCAATAAGAAGATTTTATAAAAATATAAAAAAGCACTTAAGTTTTGTGAAAAATTACAATCTTAAGTGCTTTTTTATCGTTTAAATTAGAAAATTAAAATGTTAATTATTGATTTCCTACAGAAAATTTTATTGTAAGCAGTTTATAGGGGATTAGGATTAAATAGTTGTAATGTGATATTACTAAATATTTTTTTATTTGAAGTATTATTTTCGTTATAATGCAGCTATGCAATGATGAATTTAAATGTTAAAGGTACCGTAGAATTTTTGAAAATAAATTGATGGAAAATGATAAAAGACTTGGGCCTGTGGCAATGGAGTATAACTGGGGTTGTAAAAGGTAGTACTACTTGGATGTACGCCATGATGCCAAAATGAGGGAGTAACTTGACCGGGAATTTGATATTGTTGCCAAGTTGCAGGGAGTTCAATGCCAACATCCGAACTTGCCGTATGGACCGCTGGAATGTGTATGGATGGAACGGATGGAACCGTTGCAGTTATTCTTGGTAATACGCACATAGTAACGATCACTCCTAAGTTTCAATAATAAAATAGTATATTCTATTTACACATATAAAGGTACATATAGATAGGACTTTAGGCTAAAACAAACATATAAAGTCGTAAGACCAATTTAGATAGATGGTGGACCATTTATTATAAAAAGATACGTCTATTTACGGAGGGAAAAGGGACTGAGAAAATGTAAAATGGAGGTGTTAATTGCAATAACTTACGTGTTTATGGAGGAATTTTAATGGAACGATTATGGACGAAATCATTTATTCAAATGACTTTCGCAATGTTATTTTTATTTACAGGATTTTATTTGCTAGTTCCAACGCTCCCGCTCTTTATTAAAGAGATAGGTGGCAATGAATCACAAGTTGGACTCATGATGGGAATGTTTACAATAGCAGCAGTTGTAATACGACCGATTATCGGAGGAATGTTAGATCAATATGGTAGAAGATCTTTTATTATTTTCGGACTCATCTTTTTTGGGATAACGATGTATTCGTATAATTTAGCGTCGACTATTGTCCTTTTAGCTGTTTTGCGGGTTATTCATGGAGTAACATGGGCTGTTTCTACAACAGCTGTTGGAACAGCGATAACTGATATTATTCCAGATTCCCGCCGTGGTGAAGGGATGGGGTGGTACGGGATGGCTATGACAATTGCAATGGCAATCGGCCCAATGATTGGGTTATCGGTTGTACAACATTATTCATTTCACGGCCTATTCTTGTTAGCAACTCTTTTATCCTTTATGGCAGTCTTTTTATCTTTCATGACGAAAATGCCATTTACACCACAAAAAGAAAAAGGGAAAATACAACTGTTTGAAAAGTCCGTTCTATCCATTACGATTGTTGTTTTCTTTTTATCATTTGCATATGGAGGGATTACGACGTTTTTACCGCTATTTGCATCGTCAATTGATGTGAATCCTGGGACATTCTTTCTTGTATATGCAGTTGCTTTAACAATTGTAAGGCCAATTTCAGGAAAACTATTAGATAAGTATGGAGAAGTATTTATCATACTTCCAGCACTATTCATTACAATTATCGCAATAGTTGTATTAACACTTTCTAATAGTTTAATGGGTGTAATTATCGCCGCTGCATTATACGGTGTTGGATTCGGTTCAGCACAGCCCGCATTACAAGCAGCTATGCTTACAATTGTTGATCCGAGTAAAAGAGGAGTTGCTAACGCTTCATTTTTTACCGCATTTGATTTAGGGATTGGACTAGGTGCGATTTTACTTGGAGTCGTTTCGCAAATGTTTGGTTACCGTATTTTATTTGCAGGTAGTGCAATTTCAGGATTACTTGCTTTCATTATTTTTGTCTTTTTTGTAAAACAGCGATTAGATAAAAAAGAATTTGCATAAACGGAAGTAAAAAGATGGAAATTAAAGTTGGACATGACGATCTACAATGGTTTAAGGAAGAATTACGAATATAACATGATTGTAATTTAATGCAGCATGGATATTTTTTAGGGATAGTTTTTAAGAAATCAGATGGGGAAATTGTGTCAGTTGAGTAAGAAGTCATTCTATTTTTTGTGGAAGCTGATGAACTTTGGTACTTTCAAAACTATCATTTAGTTGAAGGTTACCTCTAGAAAATGAAAGAAATTTAATTTAATTATGTAAAATAATAACTTTTTTA
>NZ_BOQB01000436.1 GCF_018332475.1 Bacillus sanguinis
TACATGAATAATTGGTATCTTATAACAAAATTATACAATATAATAAATGATATATGTTTTGATTTTTCAGAAAAAATATTATAATTATATATGAAATAAAGAGGAGTGTAGGAGGAAATTATGAAAAGCGTAATCGTAAAAGGGGATAGAGTAACAATTCGTACAATTGAAGAATCAGATATAAAAACATTATGGAATCTCGTGTTTAAAGAAGAAAATCCAGAATGGAAAAAATGGGATGCACCGTATTTTCCGTTTTCAATGCAAGAATACTCATCCTATAAGGAAAAGATGCAAACTCGTTTAAAAGAAGAACCGCTATCCAATTTAATTATAGAAAATAACGGTCAAGTTATAGGGACGGTCGGATTTTATTGGGAACATAAACCGACGCGTTGGTTGGAGATGGGAATTGTCATTTATAATCCGGCTTACTGGAATGGTGGTTATGGTACAGAAGCGTTAACGTTATATCGGGATTTACTATTTGAAAAGATGGATATTGGTCGAGTAGGGCTCACGACTTGGTCTGGCAATGAACGAATGATGAAAGTAGCTGAGAAAATAGGAATGACTTTAGAAGGTAGAATGCGCAAATGCCGTTATTATAACGGAACGTACTATGATTCTATTCGAATGGGAATGATTCGTGAAGAATGGGAAGCGCTATGTGTAACAAAGGGGTGAAGGGATATGTACGCTATTATTGCTACATTTGATCGTGTGTTTACTAATAAAATTACAGAATTGCAAAATGAATTAACAAATATCATTGGCACAAATCAATTAGCCGGAGTAGAACCTCATATTACGTTAGCTGATTATAATGAGTTAAATGTTCATTTGTATAAGGAGAAATTAGGGGAGTTTGTAGCTATGCAAGAAAATACGGACCCAGTAACCTTTCCTTCTGTTGGAGTTTTTCCTACTAACGGAACAGTCTTTCTAGCACCGACTGTTACTGATGAATTGTTAAAATTTCATCATTCTTATCATGATTATTTTAACAATTTTCATGACAACCCAAATTCATATTACGTACCGGGAAAGTGGGTTCCGCATTGTACGATTGTAAATAGGTTACATACAAATCAGTTTTTAAGCGTAATGGAATATATTTATGAAAAATTTGATTTTGCAATAGCTTCAATTGAAAAATTAAAATTAATTAAGGTGGATTATGAAAATGGTTCTGCCATTTCTTCTAGTATATTAGCAGAATATAAGTTAAAGAGAATGGAGACAACGAGATGACATATGTAATTAGAGAAATGAAGCAAGAAGACATTCATGCTGTACAATCAGTAGCGAAAATAGCTTGGCATGATACATATGAAGGAATTATCCCGAGAGAGATTCAAGACAGTTTCTTAAACGAGGCTTATTCTGATGAAAAAATGAAATATCGTCTTGAAAATACACATTTATTCGTTGCGGAAGAAGAGGGAGAAGTAATTGGCTTTGCAAATTTTTCACCCGTTAGATTGCAAAACGAAGCAGAATTAGGTGCGATTTATTTGTTACCAGATCAGCAAGGGAAAGGGATAGGAAGTGCTTTATTACAAAAAGGGTTAGCGGCATTAAAAGGAATTCGGAAGCTTTATATTCATGTAGAAGCGGCGAATGAAAAAGGAAAACGTTTTTATGAATCGAAAGGTTTTGCACAATTAGAGGAGTTTGAAGAAGATTTTGAAGGACATATGATGCAGACAGTAAGGATGGTTTTATACATATAAGGAGGACTAGAAGTGAAGATTTTTGATTTTAGTGAAAAAGTAGGAAAGCAAATCACAGCATTTCAATCTAATTTCATAATGTCGAAAATAGTAAATCATCAAGGGAATATACATATCGGTGCTATGCATTTAAAAGAGAATGGAATAATTGGATATCATGAAGCAGTTGTATCACAACTGCTTCTTATTGTGGGCGGAGAAGGTTATGTATGCGGAGCAAATAAAGAAAAAATGAAGGTAGAAGTGGGACAAGCTGTGTTTTGGGAAAAGGGTGAATTTCATGAAACGAGTACAGAAAAGGGATTGATGGCAATTGTGATTGAGTCGGAGGAACTAGAAAAAGGAATTTTAATGAAAGAAGTAGGAAAGTTTGATGATTAAGGTGTGTAAGGAGGGGGAATATGCGCAAAGTTACACAAATAGTAATATGCGCCACAGCAGTATTATTCATTACATTAGCTATGGTAAATGGAGAAACGTGGAAAGATAAAATTGTTATTTCACTAGCTGTTCTTATATTTACTGGATTTTCTTTAGTATGGAACACATTCGTTATAAATCTTATGGAGAAATTCAATAGAAAAAGGAGTAAATAAATGCGACCTTTCAAGCGAATGAGAACTATATATTTAATAACAGTACCTATTATTGCATTACTCTCATTATTTTTTCCACAGTCAGTAGGAGATCGTATACTTACTTTCTTTTTTGTACTTGTTTTTGGGGGATTAGCAATTGGATTTACATATTTGATGAACTTTATTAACAAAGCAAAAGATAAAAGAGGATAAATAAAAAAGTTTTCAGTGGGGGAGATAGTAAAACTCAAAGGTGTAGATTTGTATAGTTTGAGAAGACGGAAAAGGAGACATAGGATGATAAAAATTGCAAGAGCAGTAATGATTATAGCAATTGTAATTGTAATCATTGCAGGGCTAATAGCTCCATTTTCATTAAAAGAAAAAATGGTACATACATTCGGTATGCTTTTTTATGGTGCAATCGGTTTAGGTGGACTTACATTATTAAATTACATTATAAAAAAGCAAAGAAAAGAGAAATAAATAAAAATTTTACCAATCGGAAAAGTAGTTGGTGGTCTATTTGTAAAGTTAAAAAACAAGGGGAATAAGAGAATGTTAAAATCGTCAAAAATCATTAAAATTATTGGGTTTATAGTAAGGGCTATTGCTAATAGAATTTTCCCTTTTATACTTGTATTCGGTGCAATGCCTCTTGGGAGTACAAACTTAGTAGAATACATAACTAATAAATTTAGAGAGAATAGAAATAATTAGTTTGTTTAAGAAAGTAAGGATCTGATTTATTGTAGATATAATTCTGTTAATTGTTAATGCTGGTGAATGAAAAATTTTCTTTTCAGTTTTAGAAAGAAGTGTGAAGATAATTTGAATGTGCGTAAAGGTACAAAAATATTTATATGCACTTTTGGATTAATAATGATGATACTATCAATGGTAGTACAGAACACATGGAAAGATAGAATTATAGTTGCTTTAGTTGCAATTTTATTTACTGTAATTTCTCTAGTGTGGAACTCTGTTGTTATTAATATCATTCAAAAATTTAATAAAAAGATAGATAAGGAACAGCAGGATGATGAAAATCGCGAAAATTGTAATGATTATAGTAGTTGTAATTTCAATCATTGTTGGACTAATGGGACCATATTCAATTAAGGAAAAGGTAATATATACATGTAGTATGGTTTTCTGGGGAGCTATGGGGATCGGAGCTATTACTTTAATGGATTATATTAGCAGAAGGATAAAAAAATGAAACTTGGATTAATGAGTATTTCTGATAGAAGGAAAATTAGACGAGTATTTCTTTTCTATAAATTGAAATGAAGAGAAATTTGTATTTATTATATTATTCTAAATGTAGATGAATACAAATTCAGTTAATATGGCTATAAAGGTAGCTTGGATAAAGAAAAAGGAGTAACTAAATGTTAAAGCAAGGAAGAATTATAATTGTTATTGGCACATTAGTAACGCTCATCGCGAGTTTTATGGTGCCAGCAGACAATAAAACAAGATTAATAAATGTACTCGTAATATTTTTATTCGGTGTAATAGCTGTGTGGTCTTCAGTTTTATTTGAACGAATTTATCAAAAGATACATAAAAAGTGAAATAAATAAAACTTTTGTCGATTGGAGTAGTAGTGAAACTAGAGGGATTAAAACAATTTTGATGATTATTGTTATAATGGTCGAATCGGCACATAAATGTAATTTTGATTATGTAGACAGCCAAACTAGCAATAGAAGTTACGGTTAATAAGTAAGAAGTTGAATGAAATCTTTTCTTATATTAGATTTTACTCTAGTTATAGGAGACCATGGGTTATGTCGTAGGCGATACCATTAAGTTTGAGGATT
>NZ_BOQB01000437.1 GCF_018332475.1 Bacillus sanguinis
TTGTTTAATGGACGTTTTGATGACGGCTATTTGTACGTCGCCAATTGCGATAGAAAGAATGGAAGAATGGACAAAGTCTGATGATGAATGGATTGGACGAGCAGGCTGGTCTTTATTAGCAAATATAGCTATTAAAAATAAAACGTTACAAGATGATTTCTTCTTTCCTTATCTAGAAGAGATTAAAGCAAATATACATAATGAAAAAAATAGAAAAAAAGAAGCAATGAATAGTGCTTTAATTGCGATAGGAATTCGTAATGAAGACTTAGAGAGAAAAGCGATTGAAATGGCACGTGAAATTGGAAAAGTGCAGGTTGATCACGGGGCAACATCTTGCAAAACACCAGACGCAGAGCCGTATATTAAAAAGGCGAGAGAAAGAGCTGAAAAAAAGAAAGTGAAATAAGAAAAGGGGAACGGTTATGAAAGCAATGGAAGCGGCACAAAGCATAATTACATCACAATTTCCGAATTGTGATGTAGCTTTACTTGGAGGAAGCGTTGCAAGAGGAGAAGCGACAAAAACATCCGATCTGGACATTGTAATAGTTGATCAAAGTTTAACGTCTTGTTATCGAGAATCTTTCTATAGTAATGGCTGGCCTGTTGAAGTGTTTGTACATAATTTTGAAACGTATAAAACCTTTTTTAAAATGGATTGCGATCGCGGGAGACCTTCGTTACCACAATTAGTTTCAGAGGGGATTGTATTAAAAGGTGAAAATGAAATTGTTGAAAAACTAAAAAGAGAAGCAAGTGATTTACTAAATAAAGGACCAGCTAAATGGACCGAAGAAATGATGAAGCAGAAGCGGTATTTTATTACGGATACTTTGGATGATTTTATTGGTGCATCAAAAAGAGAAGAAGAATTGTTTATCGCGAATTTATTAGCTGATTTATTACATGAATATGTATTAAGAGTAAATGGGAAATGGCTTGGAAATTCAAAATGGTTTATAAGGGTACTTAGAAAATATGATGAACAGTATGCAGATCAATTTGTAGCGGCGTTCGATCATTTTTATACAACGGGAGAAAAAAGTAAATTAATTACTTTTGTAGAAAAAACGTTAGAACAGTATGGAGGAAGAATGTTCGAAGGGTTTTCTATAGGAAAATAAAAAGGGGATAACACAATGAATGTTCCATTCGTTCAATTAAGAGAACTGACGCTAGATGATGTAGAAGACCGATATCAATGGTCATTAGATACAAAAGTAACAAAACATTTAGTTGTACCAGATCAATATCCACCGTTCACTCTTGAAGATACAAAACAATGGATTGAGGCATGTATAAATCGAAAAAATGGTTATGAACAAAGGGCTATCACTGCAGAGAACGGCATACATATTGGATGGGTAGATCTTAAAAACTTTGATAAAACAAATAAAAATGCAGAATTGGGAATCGCGATTGGTAATAAAGAATACTGGGGTAAAGGGTATGGAATAGCCGCCTTATATAGTATGTTACATGTAGCATTCTTTGAATTTGAATTAGAAAAAGTATGGCTACGTGTAGATGAAGATAATTTACAAGCTAGAAAGAGCTATGGAAAGGCTGGTTTTGTATGCGAAGGGTTAATGAGAAATGATCGATTACGTAAAGGTCAGTTCATTCATCGCTATCGTTATAGTATGTTAAGAGAAGAATATCAATCTTTAATTAGTAGTTTGTAAAAATATTATGTTAACTTAAAGGGGATGGAGAAATATGATTCGATTACTTACGAAAGAAGATGCAAAAAAATATTGGGACTTACGTTTACAAGCATTACAAGTAAATCCCGAGGCATTTGTAACGACTTATGAAGAGGCGATTCGTCAAGAAAATCCGATTAAGCGAGTGGAAAGTAATTTAACAGCTGCTACTAGTTGTACATTAGGTGCTTTTAATGAGGAGCATCAATTAGTTGGAGTTGTCACTTTACTAACAGAAGAGAAAGAGGCGTATAAACATAAAGGGCATATCGTTGCGATGTATGTAGATGCAAGCAATCGAAGAAGTGGCCTTGCGCGTGAGTTAATATGTAAGGCAATTGAAAGAGCAAAAGAAATGAACTTGGAACAATTAACATTAGGTGTTGTATCCACAAACGAGCCGGCAAAAAAATTGTATGAATCAATGGGCTTTAAAACATATGGAATTGAAAAAAGAGCTATAAAAATGAACGGTGTATATAGTGATGATGAATATATGGTGTTGTTCTTTTAAGAGAGGGAGTTTCGTATGAAAGATCTCCATTTAGAAAAAAATATGAACCCGCAAGTTGCGATTTTGTATGCGATGGTTACGGATACATATGAACGATTGCAAAAGTTAGTAGAAGGTATTGATGAGAAGGAATTGTCTTTTAAAGGATCAGAAAATAATGAAAATAGCATCGGACAACTACTTCAACATTTAGCAGTTGTTGATTTGCATTGGGTGTATCGCTTAAAAGGAGAAGCAGTTCCAATCGTGCTTGAAAATAAATACGGACCTATGTTAAATGAAGTAGGAGAACTGCCAAGTTTAAAAAAACAGACGTTACAACAATTAATGCAAGATTATGAAGCGGTGCATCATATGTTTTATGAGGAATGCATGAAACTAACAGAAGCTGATTTAACACGAGAGGTTTTTTATGAAAAGGGAGAAAATGCGACTATAAGATGGGGGATATGGCATATAGCCGATCATAATCGATATCATCAAGCTCATATTGGTCGACTAAGAACACTATATAGAGCTAGAATAGATGCGAGATAAAGATTTCGAATTTTAATTATATTTAATTTGTTGTATAGTATAAGAAGAAACTAAACAAGGGGTTTTATAATGAAAGCTATTGCAGTAGGGATATTGGCATCATTTTTCTTTGCCTTTACCTTCGTTTTAAACCGGGCAATGGATCTAGAAGGCGGAAGCTGGATTTGGAGTGCATCATTACGGTACTACTTTATGGTTCCAATGCTTTTACTTATTGTCATGTATAGAGGAAACTTAAAGCAACTCTTTCAATATATGAAAAATAATCCGAAAGAATGGTTAGTGTGGAGTATCATTGGATTTGGTCTCTTCTATGCACCACTTAGTTTTGCTGGAGCTTTTGGACCTGGTTGGCTCGTTGCATCTACATGGCAAATTACGATCGTCGCAGGGATTTTGTTAACACCATTTTTTGCGGTAGATCCGTTACATAAAAAACTCCCAATGAAGGAATTAGTTATGTCGGGTATTATTTTATGCGGTGTTGTACTTATGCAAGTAGAACATGCTTCTTCATTAGGAATTCGTGAAACCGTTCTATGTGTCGTTCCAGTACTTATTGCAGCTTTTGCGTATCCTCTTGGAAATCGAAAAATGATGCAAGTTTGTAAAGGGGAGTTAGATGTATTCCAGCGAGTTCTTGGTATGACATTAGCAAGTTTACCATTTTGGATTTTACTATCTGGTTATGAAGTATCAACGGGCGGGCTACCGTCAAGTAGCCAAGTTTTCCAATGTTTTATTGTAGCAGTTAGTTCTGGTTTAATCGCAACGGTATTATTCTTCTTTGCGACAGATCTTGTAAAAGATGATCCACAAAAACTAGCAACAGTAGAAGCAACACAATCCGGTGAAGTTTTATTTGCGCTAGTAGGAGAGCTCATCTTGCTATCTGCGCCAATTCCGTCATCTTTATCTTGGATTGGTATGAGCCTTGTTATTATCGGAATGATACTTCATAGTTATGTAGCGGTCGTTGTGAAAAAAGAAGAAAAAATAACGGCGTAATGGGATTAGCTCTTTGAATGAAGAGCTAATCTTTTTTAATAGAAAGGGATGGAAGTATGAATTTACATCGTGTTGAACAAATTGAAAAAGATTCAATTTTACATATACTACAGTATGCAATTGGTCCAAGTGAAACTAGCTTAAAGAAAGCAGTTTTATTTTATGGAAGGAATAAAGGGACTTTTTACAAATATGAAGAAAAAGCTTGTATAGGTATTGAAATAATCGGAGCATATAAAACGAGAATTTGCCATATAGCAGTCGCTCCACAATATCGTTATAAAGGAATTGCGTTGCAAATGATAAAGGAAGTATTAAGAACGCACCAATTGACTTATCTTGAGGCAGAGACAGACGATGAGGCAGTAGGATTTTATAAAAAAATCGGTTTTCAGGTTAAAAGTTTAGGGGGAAAATATCCGGGAGTCGAAAGGTTTCAATGCTATTTGGAAGAATAGCATTGAAAATATGCAAATATACATGTTGAGTATAGTTTGAAAAAGATAATAATTACATTATATAATATAAGTAACTGGAAAAATATAGATAAAGGAAATTAGGTGTATAACACATGAGAATGGATAAAAGTAAATTTATAAAAATTGCTACTTCAATAGGCGTATCATCTTTTTTATTAACGGGCTGTGGCGATTATGAAGAAGATACTGCTCAACAAGAAAGTACTGCTGTTAAAACAGATGG
>NZ_BOQB01000438.1 GCF_018332475.1 Bacillus sanguinis
AGCAATGTTATCTAGTTTTGAAAGAATATAAAAAACTTGTTGACTTTAAAAGTTAAATAAGTTAAAATAATTCTTGTCTTAAATGAATACAGTCTGGTAATGATGGCAGAGAGGTCACACCCGTTCCCATACCGAACACGGAAGTTAAGCTCTCTAGCGCCGATGGTAGTTGGGACCTTGTCCCTGTGAGAGTAGGACGTTGCCAGGCAATATTATTCCGCAGTAGCTCAGCGGTAGAGCTATCGGCTGTTAACCGATCGGTCGTAGGTTCGATTCCTACCTGCGGAGCCATTGGAGAGCTGTCCGAGTTGGCCGAAGGAGCACGATTGGAAATCGTGTATACGTCACAAGCGTATCAAGGGTTCGAATCCCTTGCTCTCCGCCATAGGATTTATAATATTTGGCCCGTTGGTCAAGTGGTTAAGACACCGCCCTTTCACGGCGGTAACACGGGTTCGAATCCCGTACGGGTCACCACTTTTGGAGGATTAGCTCAGCTGGGAGAGCACCTGCCTTACAAGCAGGGGGTCGGCGGTTCGATCCCGTCATCCTCCACCATATAAATTATATGAATAGTATTATCGCGGGGTGGAGCAGCA
>NZ_BOQB01000439.1 GCF_018332475.1 Bacillus sanguinis
TAAAAACTTCATTTTCTCTTCTTTTTATTTTACCTGTTTCTTATTAGAAAAGAAAGAAGAGGCGACCGTTTTTAAAAATGTATACATGCTTAAATTTTTGATGGTGAGAGTCTCAGTTTGTCATTTTAAAATACATAAAAAAATGAAGTAGTTAGTGTTGAATATACATCGATATAGCATGTATAACGATAGGTTTAAAGGTATTTTTGTTTGGAAATGAGTTCATTATTTTCAGAAAGGAAGTGCAAACATGATTAGTCAGTCAACGTTATTTTTATTCATACTACTTATTATCGGACTTATTGCTAAAAATCAATCGCTTACTGTAGCCATTGGTGTGTTATTTTTATTGAAATTTACGTTTCTAGGGGATAAAGTCTTTCCTTATCTACAAACAAAAGGGATTAATCTCGGTGTTACGGTTATTACAATAGCAGTACTCGTACCGATTGCGACGGGGGAAATAGGTTTTAAACAACTTGGAGAAGCAGCGAAATCGTATTATGCATGGATCGCTTTAGCTTCAGGGGTAGCGGTTGCTTTATTAGCGAAAGGCGGCGTACAATTATTGACGACGGATCCTCATATTACAACTGCGCTCGTTTTCGGGACAATTATAGCGGTTGCTTTATTTAATGGAGTTGCTGTAGGTCCATTAATTGGGGCTGGAATTGCCTATGCAGTTATGAGTATTATACAGATGTTTAAATAAGGAATTTTATAGTAATATAAAAATTTTGAATTCTTTCTGTTCACAAAAGTCAGATAATTGTTTATAATAGAATTAGAAACTTTGAAAAGTTACATAACAGCAGAGACTTTACACCAGATAAAATAAAAACAACATAAAACA
>NZ_BOQB01000440.1 GCF_018332475.1 Bacillus sanguinis
GTTGATGGGCATGTGGCGGTACCCCTAATAAAAGCTGCAGAAGATTCCCACTTTAATTTTCTAACTGTATCATTTGCACGCTTTTATCGGTGGATAGGATTTCTTTTAGCTGTCTTCCTACCCGGATTTTGGATGGCATTACTTGCTTATCACCAAGATCAAATTCCTTTCCCTCTTCTTGCGACTGTGACTGTTGCAAGATCAGGTCTACCATTTCCAGCACCACTTGAGCTTATAATTGTTTTGTTCCTTTTTGAGATGTTCCGTGAAGCCGGTCAAAGATTACCCTCCCCCCTTGGTCAAACCCTTTCAGTGGTAGGCGGACTAATCATTGGGGATGCTGCAATCCGTTCGGGTTTTATCTCCCCTTCTGTCATTGTTATTACTGCTTTATCTGCTATTGCGGGATATACCTTAGTAAACCAAATATTAGCAGGAGCAGTATCCATACTCAGAGGGTTTGTACTATTATGTTCAATTTTGATGGGGTTATATGGATTTATGCTTGCCGGATTCGTAATCGTTCTTTATATCTCAAGATTACGTTCCTTTGGAATCCCTTACTTAGCTTTAGTTTTCCCAAAATCTAGTTCAGATTTTTTCAAGGGATTGTTTCGTTTACCGTGGAGAAGTTATAGACATAGAGTTGATTATCTCCGAACCAATGATAGTTCTAAAACGGACGAAGGAGAAGGAAAACAGTGAAGCTGCACAAAATAAAACTAATAATTATGATGCTTATCACTAGTGCAATGTTATCTGGATGTTGGAATATTAAAGAAGTTCAAGATATTTATTATGTTGCAGCTCTTGGTATAGATTTTAAAGAAGGAAAATATATAGCTTATGCTCAGTTACTTGACTTTTCTAACGTTGCTAAGTTAGAGGGGGCTAGACCTGATAAACAACCACCAGTGTGGATAGGAAGAGGTGAAGGTTTTACCATTACGGAAGCATTAAATCAATTATATAAGGATGCTCAACAAAGACTTTTTTGGGGACATGTATCTACAATAATATTAAGCGAAAGACTGCTCAGACAAGATATTAAAGACTCTATTGATTTTATTAATCGGTACCGAGAAATACGCTATAATATTCTCTTATACGCTACAAAGGAACCCATTGATGATATACTTAAAACAAAAGCCTTTTTTACATTATCGGGGTTGTCTACCATTCTCCATGAACCAAAGGAAAGGTATAAACAACGGTCTTACATACAACCTAAACAATTTTATCAATTTATTAGAGATAGTGATCCGATGGGGCAAACTGCTTATATCCCATCACTTAAAATTTCAACAGAAAATTGGAAAGAAGAATCCAAAAAAGCACCATTATTAAGAAATGATGGAGCGTTCTTTGTAAGGAATAATCGCCTAGAAGGATGGCTTTCTGAGACTGATTTAAACGGTCTAAGATGGATGGATGAAAAAAACGTTCGATCTCCTGTGTGGATTATTGAGAATGATAGCGCTGTTGTTTCCGTAGTGATAGAGAAACCTAAGATTACAATTTCCCCTATTATGAGTAGTAAGCCCATACTTTTTAATATTCGAGTTGAAGTTCAAGCTGGAATAAATGAGAAGATCAAGGAAATTAGTGATAAAGAGTTGATTACAAAAACTGAAGATATTATCAAATTAGAAATTCTAAAATCCTTTGAAAAAGGAATAGAAATAAATGCAGATATCTACAAATTAGGTGAATCATTATACCGTCAGAATCCAAGAAAATGGAAAGAAGAAGTAAAAACAGACTCGTTTTACTTAAATGAACACAGTATAAAGAATTTAAAAGTTAAAGTTAATTTAGTTAACTCCGGAAAGTTGAAGTACCAAGATGGATCCTAATATTAATTCAAACGGTATTTATAGTTTTTTAAAAAGGCCTAAGCTCTTGCAACACCGAGAAATTAGGCTTTTTTATATTGAATTCCTTAACGTTGTAAATCCGCATTTT
>NZ_BOQB01000441.1 GCF_018332475.1 Bacillus sanguinis
AGCAAACTTTATTTTTTATCGCGAGGATCGTCATACTGTAGTAATTGCCGTGGCAACTTTTCTATTGCAACAATTACCCCCTCTAATTTGCTTTCAATTCGATGGAGTAAATATAATGTTACAACAATTGGAAACCCTACATTACCTATCATCTTGATCCACTCTTCCATCTTTTTCTCCTCCTTTCATTATATAAATAAGAAAAAAGAACACATTTAGGCATAAAAAAACAAGCTATTATGTATTAGCTTGTTTTTTCAAACAATGATGCAATTTCTCGCTTATAATCTCCATGTATAATACCTTTCTCAGTAATAATACCTGTAATTAATTCATTCGGTGTTACATCAAATGCAGGATTATAAACATTAATTCCAACTGGTGCCACTTGTTTCCCAAAAATTTTCGTAACTTCTGTTTCATCTCTTTCTTCAATAACAATTTCTGCGCCTGTTTGTTTCGTAATATCAAATGTCGATAGTGGAGCTGCAACGTAAAACGGAATATTAAAATACTTTGCTAATATAGCTAAATTCATTGTTCCGATTTTATTTGCGGTGTCTCCATTTGCAACAATTCGGTCCGCTCCTACAATAATCGCGCTTATTTCTTTCGTTTGAATAGCATGAGCTGCCGTATTATCTGTAATAAGCGTTACATCAACATCTGCCTGCTTTAATTCCCAGGTCGTTAAGCGACCGCCTTGTAAAACTGGTCTCGTTTCACATGCATATGCATGTAAATGTACACCTTTTTCTTTCCCAATATAAAATGGTGCTAATGCAGTACCATATCTAGCAGTGGCGATACTGCCAGCGTTACAAATTGTTAAAATGTTATCACCGTCTTTAAAACATGTTAATGCATGTTCTCCAATACTCCGGCATACTGCTTCATCTTCTTGCTGAATGAGAAGCGCTTCTTCTTCTAATTTTTTTTGTGCTTCTTTTATTGTAGTAATTTCCCGAATGGATTCTCTCATACGATCGATCGCCCAAAATAAATTGACTGCTGTCGGGCGTGACGTTCCTAAATAATTACAATCTCTATTAAACTTCTTTTGAAATTCTTCAATATGTACGGTGTCATATTTTTTCGATGCAAGCGCCAATCCAAATGCAGCTACAATTCCAATTGCAGGTGCTCCTCGTACTTCTAGCATGACAATACTTTTCCATACCTCTTCAATCGTCGTTAATGTTTTATATTCTGTGCTATGCGGCAACTTTGTTTGATTTAATACTGCAATAGCATCTCCTTTCCAACTGACAGACCTCGGAATCGTAACAATTGTACTCATGCTTTTACCCCTCCAGAAACTGTCTGTTGGAATAATGTTCGGAACAGTTGAATATCAGCGTTCTTAGATTCATATTTTATTAGTTCTCTACCTAAGGATAACGCTTGTTTCTTAGCATGAATTCTCGTTTCTTTATTTGTTATTTCATCTAAATCAGCTACATGCGCTAGACCAATTGTTCTACGGATAAGCTCACATCCTGCAAATCCAACGCCATCCGTAAAAATGTTTTGCAAAATAATTGGTAGCCATTGCTTTTCTTTCGTATATGCTTCTACACCTTCTCCAATCCATAGCTTCGTAAAAGTTTCTACAAAATAACTCCATGTCTTCTCTATATGGAAAAATAGCACATTTCTTTTTTCTTCTTCACGTGATAACGCATTTAATAATAAATTTGCAATAAATTGACCAAGATCAAATCCAAATGGACCATATGTTGCAAATTCTGGATCAATCACTTTCGTTTCAGAAGGTGATGAAAAAATACTACCAGTATGTAAATCACCATGAATGAGTGCTTCTTTTCTCGTTAAAAATTTATATTTATACTGTGCCACTTTTAGTTTGACAGTTTTGTCACTCCATAGTTCATCTACAGCTAGCTGCAAATCTGGTTCATAATCATTCGTATCGTAATGACCAAACGGATCTGTAAACACTAAATCTTCTGTAATTTTGCAAAGGTCTGGGTTTACAAATGCACCTTCTAGTACCCTTTTCTCTTCTGACTCTAATCCGAAATCTGAAGTGTAAAACAACACATGTGCTAGAAAACGACCAATATGTTGGGATAAAAGTGGGTACTCCTCTCCATCTATTAATCCTTTTCTTGTAATTGTTAGTCTTGATAAATCTTCTATGACTGTTACTGCTAACTCTTCATCATGACTGTACACTACCGGCACATATTCCGGCACATACTTCGCAAAAATTTGTAATGCTTTACTTTCAATCGTCGCTCTTTTTATAGACAATGGCCAGCTCTCACCAACTACTTTCGCATATGGCAGTGCTTGTTTTATTATAATAGACTTCTCTCCATCATCTAATTTGAACACGTAATTTAAATTTCCATCTCCAATTTCATGACAAACTACATTTGCTTTCTTTTCAAAATAATCGTGTTCTTTCGCATATTGTATAGCTGTCGTTTCAGTTAATGAATAATATCCCATCGTCTTCTCCCCCTTTTTATATTCAGAGGTTTTTCTGACGTAGAAAAACCTCTTTCCACTAAGAAAGAGGTTTGAAGTTTATCTTCTCCCCTCTTATCTGCCAGAAAGTAAAACTTTCTGCTGGAATTAGCACCGTGCCTTTTGGCGTAATAAACGCCCCATTTCACAATGGTATTACGGTCGGTTGCTGGGCTTCATCGGGCCAAATCCCTCCACCTGCTCTTGATAAGAGTTGTATAATTTTTTTGAATTTTTAACTTTATGTTGAAGACTATACCAAGAATAAAAATCACTTGTCAACATTTTATTTATATAATTCTGGACGACGATCTGCAAAAACTGGAATTCCTTTGCGTACTTCTTTAATTTTCTCAAAATGAAGCTCTCCAAATAAAATTGATTCTTCTTCATTCGCTTCTACAACAACTTCGCCCCAAGGATCGACAATTAAAGAATGACCGGCAAACTCATTATTCGGATCCTTTCCTGCCCTATTACATGCAACAACATAACATTGATTTTCAACTGCTCTTGCTTGCAATAGCAAACGCCAATGTGCTAAACGAACTAATGGCCATTCTGCTACAACAAATAAAACCTTTGCACCTTTCGCAGTATGAACACGCATCCACTCCGGAAAACGAATGTCATAACAAATTGTGCCGGCGCACTCTATATCATCTAACTTAAATTCACCTGTACTATTTCCAGCGATTAAATATTTATGTTCATCCATAAGCTGAAATAAATGCACTTTACTATATTCATTGACTAGTTCTCCTTCCTTGTTTACCACATACATTGTATTTGTAACACCTTGCTCTGTTTGCTTCGCTATAGAACCACCGACAATATGTACACCATATTGCTTCGACCATTCTTTCAACTTTTCTTTCGTTTCCAATCCATCCCTATCTGCAATTTCAAAGAGTCTTGTTAAATCATATCCTGTTGTCCATAGTTCTGGTAAGACAATAACATCCGGTCTTTCCTTCATCGCTTCGCTTATTTTATTTTTAGCATTCTCAATATTTTTTTCTACATCTCCAAAGACAATGTCCATTTGAATACATGCGACTTTCATTTTGTCAGCCCCATTCATAATTTTTTCTTTACAAAATACTGGAAAGATTATATCATTTGTCACTAGAATTGTAACAACTTTCAAAAGAGGTGGAAAGTATGAAATTATTTCAACCTTCTGAGATAGTAACATCATTGCCAACACAATTTTTCGCTTCACTTGTTGCAAAAGTTAACAAAGTCGTAGCAGCTGGTCACGATGTTATTAATCTAGGTCAAGGTAATCCAGATCAACCAACGCCGCAGCATATCGTAAAAGCTTTACAAGATGCTGCTGAAAAGACCATTCATCATAAATATCCGCCATTCCGCGGACATGAAAGTTTAAAAGAAGCCGTGGCAACATTCTATCAACGTGAATATGATGTAGTAGTAAATCCAAAAACTGAAGTTGCTATTTTGTTTGGTGGAAAGGCTGGATTAGTAGAATTACCAATTTGTTTTACAAACCCTGGTGATACTATTCTCGTTCCAGATCCAGGCTATCCAGATTATTTATCCGGAGTTGCTTTAGCAAAAGCACAATTTGAAACAATGCCGCTTATTGCAGAAAATAACTTTTTACCAGATTATACGAAAATTGATGACTCTATTGCCGAGCGTGCAAAATTAATGTTTTTAAACTATCCAAATAACCCTACAGGTGCTACTGCATCAAAAGTTTTCTTTGATGAAACCATTCATTTTGCTAATAAACATAATATATTAGTCGTTCATGATTTTGCTTATGGTGCTATAGGGTTCGATGGTCAAAAGCCTGTTAGTTTCTTACAAGCAGACGGTGCCAAAGATACAGGAATCGAAATTTACACATTATCGAAAACTTTCAATATGGCTGGCTGGCGCATTGCTTTTGCTGTAGGGAATGAAAGTGTGATCGAAACAATTAACTTATTACAAGATCATATGTATGTTAGTATTTTTGGTGCAGTTCAAGATGCTGCCCGCGAAGCACTATTAAGTTCACAGTCTTGCGTAATAGACCTTGTAAATAGTTACGAATCTCGAAGAAACGCTCTTATTTCAGCTTGTCACTCAATTGGTTGGAATGTAGACATTCCAACAGGATCATTCTTTGCATGGCTTCCTGTACCAGAGGGTTATACATCTGAGCAATTTTCTGATATTTTACTAGAAAAAGCACACGTTGCAGTTGCTCCTGGTGTTGGATTTGGTGAACATGGCGAAGGGTACGTCCGTGTTGGTCTCTTGCATACAGAAGATAGATTACGAGAAGCCATTAATCGAATTGATAAATTAAATTTTTTCAAAAAGTAATTGACAACATGAAAAATATCTGACAAAATTCAGTTATCTTAAAAATTTAAACATTTCTAAATACTTCTTATCAAGAGCAGGTGGAGGGACGAGCCCGACGAAACCCGGCAACCGATCTACATAATTGTAGACACGGTGCTAATTCTCGCAGCATTACGCTGACAGATAAGGAGCTGGTTGTAAAAAA
>NZ_BOQB01000442.1 GCF_018332475.1 Bacillus sanguinis
CAACATAAGCATTTTATAAAACTACAAAACAAAATACGATATTTTTTCTATTACTTTAAATCTAGAAATCAAATCACTCTGGAGTTTTCTGAATATTATGGGAGGATGTAAATACTGTGAACACAGTATATTTAGTGTTTAATTAACCTTATAATAAAAAAACAGCGCGCTAAATTAATTGGAAAGGTGCAAAAACATGATTACAAATCAACAATTAGTCATAAACAATTTGGAAGAAAAATTAAAAGTATTTACTCATGCAGTTAGTGGAGAACTTACAAAAGAAGAAGATTTCATCATAGCAAATACAGACATTCCTACCGATACATTCAATGTAGTATTGCCGAAATCTCCAAATATCAAAAATGCAGGTAAGATTAGACATGGAATCGATAATTTTTCATATAAAAAATATCCCTTTAGTATTTGGATTGATGCTCAGTATTTAACCGAGGATTGGGCAAAACTTATGCAAGAATATGACCTAGAAGAAGCGGAACGTAATGTGATGATGAAGCTTGAAAATACTCTTAATGTTGGTCAAAGAATTTCCAATCAACTTATGATTACTAATGTGAAAAATAATGAAGAACTTTTAAAATATATAGACGTATTCATAAGCTTATTTGAGGGTACACCAGAAAAAAATGCATTAGAAAGTTACTTTAATAAATTTTCACAAGTAAAATTAGGTTCAGAAGTTCAAATGTTTATTGGATGCATAGATGAAATGCCTGTAACCACTGGTTTATTAATAGAAAGCAAAGATAGTTATGGTATTTATGATGTGATGACAAAAGAAACATTTAGAGGGAAAGGAATTGGCAGTGAAATGTTTCAATTTCTTCTAAATCAAACAACGGATAAACAAAAACCAGTTGTATTACAGGCTTCAGATGATGGTAAAAATATCTATAAACGATTTGGATTTATGGATGTCGGAGAAATGGTTGTATTTGAATAAGGAGTTTTCTCATTTAGCTAGAGGATAGGATTGTTGAGCAACATAGATGGGAAATGATCCAACTTTTTATAAAAAAATAAGCTAATGGAAAATATTAAGGACGTGTTTTGACCAATCTTTTTTCAAAACACGCCTTTTTCTTTTTTGTTTATCAAGGTTATTTGCTTAATTTGGACAAACCTTATTCTAAAACAACATTAATTAAAATTACTTCCAAGGAGCATATCTTTGCATAACAAAAAAGGAAGCATAAACCTGCATTTTATGCAAAGTTACGCTTCCTGTTATAAAAATAAAAAAACCACCAAATATGTATTGGTGGAGACGGTGGGAGTCGAACCCACGTCCAAAAATATCGGCACTTAAGCTTCTACGAGTGTAGTCGATATATTAGCATTTCGCGAACTCTTCAGCCTATCGACAGGCTTCCAAGTTGCTAGTCTGGTTGTTCTCTTCCTTTGTCCTCAGACGGCGAACTCCGGCGTAGTCCACTTAGTTTGAGTCCCTTACCCTACCACATGGACGATGGAGGGAGGAACCTTTAGTGCAATTAAGCAGCTAAAGAAAGATTGTTTTGTTTGCCAATTATAGGCTTTGACGTTTTAACGAGGCCGATCCCCTCGACTCGCAACCTAAGCTCGAACTATCCCTGTCGAATCCGTAACGTCCCCATGATAGAAATGGAGCATACGAAGAAATATCGTGATAGCTACTAAGAGCTGTTTTTCAATGTGCAACAATCTTACATAAGTTATTATAACATACGCGCGCCGTTTTACAAATGTAAATATCTGTATTACATCTTTTGACGATCACGGAACACGCGTGCAATTTCACGTTTAGCTTCTTTCTCTTTTAAATCGTGACGTTTATCATATTGTTTCTTACCTTTTGCTAAACCAAGTGCCATTTTTGCAAATCCATTTTTTAAATAGATTCTTAGTGGAACTAATGCGTAACCTGTTTCTTTTGCAGCTCCCGCTAGCTTATCAATTTCTTTTTTATGCAGAAGTAATTTTCTCGTACGAAGTGGATCATGATTGAAACGATTCCCTTGTTCGTACGTATTAATATGCATATTATGAACCCATACTTCTCCATTATGTACACGAGCAAACGCATCTTTCAAGTTCACGCGACCAGCGCGAATCGACTTAATTTCCGTTCCTTGAAGGACAAGCCCTGCTTCGTATGTCTCTTCGATGAAATAATCATGAAAAGCTTTTTTATTTTGTGCAATAACCTTACCTGAACCCTTTGGCATATAACGTCCCTCCTCTATTTTTACTATTGTAACAAATGTTAATAAAAAGCGAAAGTGGCTCGTTCAGAATGTGAGGTGGATGGAGCTTCTGACCTTGAGGCGCTCTTTGCCTCTCGGGAAGAAGCGAAGCCACCGAACATTCTAGCCACTGTAGCTGGATTACATTAAAAAGCGAAAGTGGCTC
>NZ_BOQB01000443.1 GCF_018332475.1 Bacillus sanguinis
TTATATACTCCTAATATATTCTTGCCCTTCATAAATGGTGTTAATAAATCAGCTGTTAGTCTACTTAAATTTTTTATACCATAGGTTAAATTATCAATTCTATTAAATTCAATAATCTGACTATTACATATTAAAATTTTATTCATATACTGTATTAGATTACTCGAAAGGAGGCGTAAGTATGGAAAGTTGTGTTTTGTTCGTTAATGGACAACCTCTTTTAGTGGTCTCAGTCGCTGGAATCGAAATTGCTAGATTAGAACTTTCTCTACAAGTAGCATTGACCTTAATAGCATTAGGAATTCCAATCTGTGCATAAACGTTAGGTATCTATTCAAAAGAGAGCTTAGGCTCTCTTTTTTATTTATATCTTTCCTTCACAACAAAAAAGACGCCACTAAAATCACGGCATCGCGTAAAATAATTGCTATTTATTTAATCATTACTTCACTAGCAACCCTAATTCATATAGAATTTCTGAGAACGAATAGCCATATGCAAAACCTACAATACGAATCCCTGGAATCCATCTATGTTCTAAATTTTCATTGTATGTTTTCTTATAATACTTTAATTTAGAATCTATACTGTATTTGTCGTTAATAATTACTTCATCGCTATGAAATCCATCCATTTCAATCTGAACAGCTACGTACTCTGCTCCTTTAATAAAGGCTTTATTATAACACTTTTCTAATTCTTCTAATGTCATCTCCATTATTAACCTCCTATTCAAATGGGTGTTTTGTTCGATAAAAAGAGCATCTAGATTAGTAGATGCGAAGATATATAAAAGGTAAGCTCTTTAAGTATTTAATAGCTTATAAGCTGGTTGCTTGTCCTATAACATATTATATGATTTTTATATAAAAATGGTTCATCAAAAAATAAAGTGAAAATTACTACTCATTGTCATTTTAGAAAATAGCTACATTTTAATTTTTTATGTTAGTCTATCAATCGTTTCCTTCCAACTCCTCACTTTCTTCACGTATTTGTCCAATTAATGAAATTACAGAACCTACCGCTTGTATCCAACTTCCTGCAATATCTATTAACTGTCCTTCTTTCTCTTCATCTGATTCGCTATTAACTTGAGTGTCTAAATTTTCTTCCATATCATTTGATCTATCTTCTTTACTATACTGACGCACTTCTCTTTTACTTTTTAGTTCGTAAACCCCTCCAATCGCCTGCATTGAATTCCCTATAGCTTGCAATAAGTTTCCTACAATATTTAAAGATTCATCTTTATCTGAAGTATCCTCGAATTCATCTGCTAATGCTGTAAGTCCTCCTAAAGCCTGCGTCCAATTCCCAGCAATCACTAATTTAATTTTTGTTTCATCTTTAAACTCGATAACCAATCCAGATATTACAGTAACATTACCAATTGATTGAATTTCATTTCCGATTTTTTCAAGAGATATTTCCCCTTGACCATCAGCTTCTAAAGCATTTCCAACTGCTTGTAATAAGTTCCCATAAACATTTAAATCTTTCCTTATATTACTGCTTATAAAATCAAAGGGTGTACTTCCAATAGCTGAAGTTATTGTACCTATAGCTGCTATCAATGCACCAAATATTTCTTTTAGTTGGTTCTCCATTTATAACCTACCCCAACATTAAGTAATTATTTTCATCCTATTCAATCGCACATCTACCTGTTAAAAATTCAAACTGTCTCTTAGTTTTTTCTTCCTTTATAGGAGTGTAACTCTACACTCCAGTTTATTAAAGTACTTAATACACAGCGTTATTTCTATAAAACAGAAAAATATTCATAAAATACTATTTTAAATTAGCCAAACATTCTAAACATTCCCGATAGATATCTATTTGTATTACATTTCCTATACAAAGAAGTTTTTACAACTAGATGATTTCTCCACTAGAACACTTAATACAGCACTCTTTTTATGTTTTAAGTTAATAAAAATGTATTTCCATTTTGTTTTGTAGCCTTACTTAGACTTCCTGTTAATAACCAAGTATTGACTATACATCCCATAAGAACGTCTCGATTTTCTAAACATATACTTAGAAGAAAAATATTCCTAAACATTACACAAATACTTAAAAACCCTTTAATTGCAGAAGAATATACAAATTCTTAAAGCATACTTAACGATTATAAAATTTTAAAAAGGAGGTAACTATGAAAAACAATCAAAACTCAAACAATCCGTGCGAAAAATTCAAATTCCCCTGTTTTATTTCTATATCCTCTTGCGATCAAACTAATTGTTGTACACCTGTTTTTTTCACATCCTCTCAGCAACAAGAACTATTGTCTCTAATTAATCAATTAAACCAAGCTATCTTTTCTTTCTTTACCACGCCAAATCCGACAACTATACAAATACTCCAATCATCATTACAGGCGTTAAATGATTTATTAACTGCAGTACAACCAAATACTCCAAATAAAAACTTAGTTATACGAACTATAATTCAATTAATCAATTCCCTGCCTACCGCTTCTCTTACCCAAATATCTGCGTTATTCCAATTTCTATTCCAAAATTTATCTTCGCTCATTAGTTGTTCCAATATATCGGACCCATTGTTGCAACAAACATTCAACTTAATTTTGCAAGGAATATTGAATAGTTCTCTATTAAATATTATCGGAATACCCGGTCCTACTGGAGCGACAGGACCTAGAGGATTTCCAGGACCTAGAGGATCGACTGGACCTCAAGGTGTGCAAGGCATTCAAGGGCCAGAGGGACCAGAAGGATCAACTGGGCCTCAAGGTGTGCAAGGCATTCAAGGGCCAGAAGGAATTGCAGGAGCTACTGGACCTCAAGGCGTGGAAGGGATTCAAGGGCCAGAAGGACCGGAAGGACCGACTGGACCTCAAGGTGTGCAAGGCATTCAAGGACCGCCTGGACCACCAGGACCCACTGGTTCTGGGACTGGAATGGGAGTTCCTGGACCACCAGGGCCGACTGGACCTCAGGGTATACAAGGGATTCAAGGGCCAGAAGGACCACCAGGACCTACTGGACTCCAAGGTGTGCAAGGGATTCAGGGACCAGAAGGAATTGCAGGAGCCACTGGACCTCAAGGTGTGCAAGGTATGCAAGGACCGGAAGGACCAGAAGGGCCGACTGGACCTCAAGGTGTGCAAGGGATTCAAGGGCCAGAAGGACCACCAGGACCGACTGGCGATTGTGAGTGTCCACCTGGGCCAACTGGACCGACTGGGCCAACTGGGCCCTCATGTAATTTCCTTGTTTATGTTACAAACGCAGGTGTCATAGATGATCCAACAGATGATACAGTATCTGTAATTAACACCGGAACAAATACAGTTGTTGCTACAATTACTGTAGATAATGCACCTCTTGAAGTAACTGTATCACCAAATGGGACCCGCGCTTATGTTACTAATATTTTTTCTGATACCGTATCCGTTATTGATACTTCTACAAATTCCGTTATCGCTACCATTCCTGTTGGAAGCGATCCGATTGGTGTAGCTGTTTCTCCAAATAACACAACTGTTTATGTTGGAAATCATGGTAATAATACAGTTTCTGTTATTAATGCTGCTACTAACACAGTTGTTGCTACCATTCCTGTTGGCAACGCTCCGCAAGGAATCACTGTTTCTCCAAATGGAACTTTTGCATATGTTGCAAACGAATTAAGCAACAATATTTCTGTTATTAATACTGCTACTAATACAGTTAGCACTACCATTTCTGTTGGCATTCGTCCTAGAATAATCGTCTTTACACTAGATGGTACTCGTGCGTATGTCACAAATCAAAACAGCAATACTGTTTCTGTTATTGACACCGCTACTAATGCCGTTATTAATACAATTAGCGTAGGTTCTGAACCGGTTGGTATAGATATTACACCAGATGGCACTCGTATTTACGTTGTAAATAAAGTTAGTAATAATGTATCGGTAATAAGTGTGGCGACAAATACGGTAATTGATACAATTCCTGTTGCTTCATCCCCAGATCAAGTAACCATCATACCAGATGGTACTCTCGCCTACGTTACAAACCAAGGTAGCAATACTGTTTCTGTTATCAATACTGCTACAAATACGGTTATAGATACGGTTCCAGTAGGCGTTGCTCCAACTGGTATAGCAACTGGAACTATTTGCGAATAAAAAAACAGAGAGACAAAAAATAAGTCTCTCTGTTTTTTATTTTTTATGTTCCTTAAAAAATTTATATTCATAGCGGTCCCCTTATGTACTTTTCGTTAATCACAAATTACCTATATCACGCTCTAATCTGATTTTTCTAACCTCCTATTCATCACCTTCTAAATTCCTTTGCAAAATAAAAAAGCAGCTATTATGCTACCTTACATTCATTTTAACCCCAAGTGAAATGGTATATATATTCCCCCGGTTCCCTTTGATTAATCCCATTAATTCTAGCAAATCGCATTAAGTCCGCCCCTTGAAGAAAATACATCGCAAGCATCACTGGTACTTGCGACCACATAAACTGATAAAGCTCCTCGATCCTCAAATTTGTCGAAACGATTAAATCATTTGCAGGTCCTTGATTCCATACCGAAGTTCTAACTGAAATAAACGGAAGATCCTTCCCATTAACCACTATTCGCGCCATACTTTGAGTTATATCCACATCAATTCCCTCCATCATTACAAAAATCGGACCTGTGTATTTACTCCTTTTGTTATAAATATTCTTTACTTTCATAAATGTCTAAGGCAAATCTCTATTTTTCACTTCTATTCAAATGAATTTTTAGTATTTGTCTCCCCAACTGCCGTAACATATATATATTTTATAACCTTGTTCACTTTAAAAAGTCCGATATGCAAAATTACATATCTTATT
>NZ_BOQB01000444.1 GCF_018332475.1 Bacillus sanguinis
GAATTCTAGACCGTTTTTTAGTTCCCTCAATCTTCTTCTTCAAAATCGCGTAGACTAGCAAGCAATTCTGTAAATGTTGAGCAAACAGGATATATTGCTTCCTCTATGTTTTCCTCCTCATGCTCCCAAAATACTACTGTTGGTGATTCAGTGCTATTTCGATAATCGAAACATAAAAGGTTACCGAATGGATCTCTAGCAAAAGGATATACCTTAGCTACCAACCTATCTTTTACACTGTTATAGTTTTGGACAATTGAATATTCGTCTTCTATATGCAGAGTTAAGAGATCACTAAATACATTCTCATCTTGTCCTGGTACATCAAATACTTTTGGATTAGGATATCCCCCGTCATATTTCTTTACACAGGCAACAAAATCATTAGGTAATTTAATATTTAAATATTGTTCTACTGCTTGGATTTCTTCGTTTGTAACTGGTGTTTTACTCATAAAAGACCATGTAATATTATTCATTTTTTCCACTCCTTATTTGTCACTATCTTTTCCCCAAATCCTATTTCCACCTGTATGACCAGTATCGTGATGTATCTGATAATCTACAAGTTGCATTCTACCAGCATCTTGATGATGATGCCATGTGTAATTCTTTGGTGTTTCACCTTGCTTAAACATTTGAATTTCTTCTTCTGTAAACTTTGAAGCTAAATTAGGGTCCTCCATTATTTGTTTGTAGAATGCTTTATTGCATTTTCTAAAATGTGTTGGTCTAGATTTTTTAAAATCCGCTTCTTTTAGGAATACCTCACCTTTAGATTCAAAAATAGGGAAACCATCTAAATCATACGGAATACCTGTAACTGGATGTTTCTTTCCCGCTAACTCACCCAATCTTAAGCTTATTGTTTTCGGACCATTTGGACCCTCATAAGTATATGGAGCTGCTTTCTGTAAGTACTGTTTAATACTTCCGACTCCTGCATATGAGAGATGATTACCACCCTTAAATTCATAATTGTTTAATATATGTAATGCATTTCTATATGCCGGAGAATTAATTACAAGTGATTTCCCTTTAGTAAAACCTGTAATAGCAGCTACCTTCCCAACTTGTCCTGCTTTACTAAGACCCTTATCACCCAGAAACCCGAGTCCTAACGTTGCTATACCATAAGCTACATAATGCTCTCTACTTTCCAGATCCCCATTCCAAAATTTATTCATAAATGTATCTGATACAGTGTTCCATGCAGCAGGAATAGTCTCCCTATAGTTTACAATTGCATCTCGCATATTAAGCCAGGTTTCTTTATCAC
>NZ_BOQB01000445.1 GCF_018332475.1 Bacillus sanguinis
ATAACAGTAGGTTGCGTAATCATATGATTTGGATTTTGCATCACATAAGATATGACTTCACCACGTTTACGAATAGACCAAGAATGAATATTTACTCCATGAAATAAAATCCTATCATTTTTTGTTTTGTTTATACCTATAAGACTGTGAGCTAATGTTGATTTTCCAGCCCCATTTCGACCTAAAAGTGCTACAATTTCCCCTTCTTTAATTGAGAAATTTACATTATCTAATACTTTTTGTTTATTAGGATAGGAGAACGACAAATTTTCTACTTTCAATAATCCTTTGTTTGTAGGAATATTTTTACAAAAAACTTGCTTCTCCATCCACTCATTTATTGCGCTACTTACACTTTCTCTTTGAAGATTTTCAAGTGGAAATATTCCAACATTATTACTATCAAAAGATAATCTTTTTAATCCTTCTATGTACATAGGTTCTCTCAAGCCGATAGATGGTAATATATTTGACGTTAAAATCTCTTCTGGAGTGCCTATCGCTACAATTTCCCCTTCATCCATTAAAATGATTTTATCTAAATCCAGATTTAACATTTCTTCTATACGGTGTTCAATAATTACAATTGTTTTATTATATCGTTTATGTATATCTTTAATCAGTTCTA
>NZ_BOQB01000446.1 GCF_018332475.1 Bacillus sanguinis
TACCACAATAAATTATGTATTTATTGTGGTATAATTAGAATTATAAAATTTTATATAAAAATTTTTGTTTAATATTTAATTCTATAAAAGGTTGTGTTTAAATTTGAATATTATAAATTACGAACATAATAACCAAATTGTAAAATCAAAATCAGATTTTTTTGATAGCAGTCATTTTGAAAAAATTATGGGTTTGGGTATCCGTAATATTGACTACTCCCAATTAAGTGAAGAATCATTAGTTTATTTATTTTTACACGATGAGCCTTCTTTAACGAAAAAAAGAAGTGAGCGAACAAAACAACAGTATCTGCACGATCTTTCTCATTTTCTTCGCTACATAAAAGAAGCAATCGGAACCATCCAGGAGTTATCCCATAATGACGTGGAAATCTACTTCTATGAATTAAGTA
>NZ_BOQB01000447.1 GCF_018332475.1 Bacillus sanguinis
TGGGTTGAAGGTTACGGAGAAGCTATCGCTGGAGATACTGGCGGTGCAATCAAAGGTAACCGTATCGACATCCTACTTGGATCAGATAGTGCTGCTCAAAAATGGGGACGCAAAACTGTTAAAGTGAAAATTTTAAAATAACCAATGACTGCTAAAGCCGGTTCTCTTTGTTGAGAGCTGGCTTTTATTTTTTTATAATAGCTATAAGGAGGTTATGTCCATGAATGTACAAGCAAAAGTAGACTGGATTGGTACACCAAAACCGTACATATATAAAGATGAAGTAACATATAACGCTACTTCTATTGATTTCTCACTCGCTGGCGATGATAATCGCTATAAGTTAATTGTGCTCAACTTTGAAGAAAATACACATTACAAGCTTGTCCAATATGGAATTAAACCCGGCTCACAAAAGCCATTTCCTATCGACATTCCATTTGAACAAAATATGTTGCCAATTATAGAGCAAATATTACATGATTCGTATGTGCAAGCAATATTAAAGGAAACGCACTCATAATCGTAAAAAAAGATATCACCTCGCCGGGTTTTTCGGCTAAGAGATATCCTTTTTATTTTCCCTTCGTGAACAAAATTTTTAAAAAATATATCAACGATT
>NZ_BOQB01000448.1 GCF_018332475.1 Bacillus sanguinis
ATATAAAGGCAAGGATAAGGTGCACATGTAAAGGGAGGAAAACAGAATGAGAAAGTGGATGTTGATTGGAGCAATGTCTTGTTTATTCTTAACAGCTTGTTCTACGCAAGCTGATAACAATACAGAAGTACAACAACTGAAAGTGGAAAATGATGCATTGCAAAAAGAAAGTTCTCAACTACAACAAGAACCAATCAAAACACAAGCTGCTGCAAATGATACGAAGCAAATACAAGATTTCAAAAATGAAGTC
>NZ_BOQB01000449.1 GCF_018332475.1 Bacillus sanguinis
CAGCTATCGTTGAAAAGGCAAATAACACGAAACCGGTTGGAGCAAAAGAAGAAAACTTAAATACGTACTTAGCAGCAAAAAAAGAAATTGATCAATTAGATGACAAGATAGATCTATCTGATAATCAGCTAGAAGCAGATTATCGCGCTGGAACGATAACGATTGAACAATATCAAACGCAAGAAAGAGAACACGATATATTGGAAGATCAATTAGAGCAAGCAGAAAATGCGCTTGAAGCAAGATTTGGAATAGATGATTAATCACGAAGGAGTCGATGAAAATGTTAAAACATAAAAAGAAAATAATGATAAGTGTAATTGCTATTGTAGTAAGTGGTATTGCTATTGTTGGTGGGTATTATGGTATGGGTTACAATTATGCCAAAAAGAACGAAAACTACACAGAGAAACAAGTTCGTGAAATTGCTTTAGCTCATACAAATGGAGAAATTATGAATGTGAAAAAAGAATTTGAATTAGAAGATGACAAATTAGCACAATCAAAATTTGAATATGAAGTGGAAATCAAAACACCTGATAATCTGTTAAATATTTTAAAGGTTAGTGCTAGAACAGGTACAATAGAAATCGATAATGAAGATTAAAAAAACATCACATATTTGAAAAAACTCCTAACAAAATTTGTTAGGAGTTTTTTCGTGTTTATACGCTACTATTTTAAAAGGGGGACCGCTACAACACCATCAAGCTAACAAAACAAAATACCACCTAATATGAAAAAAACGCTATTCT
>NZ_BOQB01000450.1 GCF_018332475.1 Bacillus sanguinis
CAAAGCCAGATCCAAAGCCGGATCCAGAACCAACACACCCAACAATTACAGTATCACCAAAAACGGGTGATATTTTAGTTGAGTGGTACGCTGGAAATGGAAAATATTACTCATCTGTTTTCTTTAATGATTTTTATACGAGTCAAAAAGAACTGGATGAAAATGCATTAAATAATTTAACGAACTACAATAGCAAAAAAGAAGACTGGACGCTCGTTAGCCAATTGAATACACCATCAAAATCAAAATCGATAGCTGAACATAAGTTAGCATTAGATAATGTAGAACAAATTCTTACAAGTGGTGAATATTCAAATGAGAGAGCCCTATTCTATTTACGTAATCAAATGAATGTACTAAATGAATCGGTTACTACACAAGAAGAGTTACAAAGATATTTAAGTGAAAATAAGAAAGATTATATTAAATCTGTAGCAGAAAAAGTTTATCAAACAGCAACAGAAGAAAAAAGAGAGTGGTCAAATACAGGGGATGTAGCATCTTTAGAACAAGCATTAAGTAAATTTTATTTAGTTACATCAGTATTTGAAAGCGTAGATCCTACATTAGTAGAAAAAGCGAATCAAGGTGTAGAAGATATTTTCAACAAGCTATTACAAGAAGAATTACAGAACCTTAATATCCAAACAACAGTAGTGCAGTCTGCAACTGAGACAAAAGAAAAAGCAAGCCCTGTAAAAGAAAATACTAGCAGTAATGAAGGAAAAGCAGTTACAGAAGAAAATGAGGCAACAAGTACAACAACTGAGAAAAACCAAAAAGATGCTAAGACTGAAGGTACCAAAAATAACGAGAAAACAAATAATATCGATTCAAATACTCAAAAAGCACAAGTGAAATCTGAACCATTTAGTCAAGAGATTGATCAAATAGAAACATATTTAAATCCAGCAAATCCACATTATGAAAATGCTTTACTATTAGCAAATCAGTATGTTGACGGGGCAACAGGAGAACAAAAAGAAAAATTAGAACAGCAATTTAGTGTGGCTGTAGAGGGACTTCGTGGACAAATAAAAAATTCTAATTTTACAGTGGAAGATGCTATAAATAAAGCAAATTTATTAGCAAATACGGCAAGGGTAGAAAAATCTGTTCAAGATGAATCTCATAAGCTATTAATGCCGCTAATGTTTGAAAGAAAAGCAAACGATGCTGCAAATAATGAAGAATATTATACAGCCGTATTAAATATTGCAAATGCAATTCGTACAAAGCACCCATTGGAACGTTCAAGAGAAGAAATGGTTAAATATGCGAATAAATTATGGACAGATACAGAAAATGAATGGAATAAAATGAATGGAACGACAGGATGGCAAAGTGAAGTAGGTAAAACATTATTACCATCATACACATTACTTGCACAGTTAAAAGATATTGATAAAACGATTGGCCAAATTAATGGTATGAATATGATTGATAATGCATCAAAAAAAATGGAGGGAATTCAACTTGTGCAATTAGCGAGTGATGAAGCAAATAAAAAAGGTCAAACGAGCCTTTATAATGCTTTACATTATTATGGTCAAGCAGCTTCCCGTGGTGTTGTTGACAAAGCTGGATTTTCTAATGTTGCTAGTCTTGTAATTAAAGAAGCAAAACAGTTAGAGAATAAGGCTGCTTTAAACAACTATCAAATTTTATATAAAACACCAGGAATTGAAGAGCTAGGAATTAAAGATGAAGTAAAAGTGACAATTGAGTATTTGAGTACATTTGAAGCTGCAAAGGTAAGCGGGAATAAAGATACGATTGAAGATTTAGCTTCAGCAATTGAATTAACTTCTCATACTATGGATTTAGCAATAAAATTAAAATATCCAGAAACAGATGCAAAAGAATGGATGAATACGGTAGCTCTAAAAATGTTTAATAAAGGTGCAGGATATATGTCTGCAACTGATACGAATAATGCGTATAAATGTTTTGAATTTTTAACTCGTGATAAATATGCAAATGCTATTAATGGAGAAATAACGAAACAAGCAAAAGAGAATGTAGAAAAAATTAAAGCTATGAGCGTTCAAAAATAATTGGATTTGACATGCGCCATCTTACTTTAAGTAAGATGGCGCAATTATTTCGTATAAGGAGTAAATATTAATGAGTTTTAGTAGAATTTTAAATTTTACTAAAACTCATTAATTATTCATTAAAGCCACACTATGCATAATAAAGAATTTGAAAGGTGGAAAAAAGATGATTAGCAATTTAAAAAGGGAAGCATTAGCCTCATTGAAAGGCCGATGGGGATTAGGGGTAGGTTCAACGTTTCTTAATTATCTCATCCCCGTAGCAAGTATGTATATCATTGGTATAGTAGTATTTCTAATTTTGGGTTTGTTTATAGATGTTATAGGACCTGAGAACTTTGTATATTATTCATATGGCGAACCTCAAATTAATTTTGGATTGATTTTATCCCAAATTATTGTATGGGTTATTATTTCTATTCTTTATATTGTTGTACAGAGTGTTATGAGTTACGGCTATTATACAATCACATTAGGCTTAGCGAAAAATGAATCTACCACAATAGGTGATCTATTTGCTGGTTTCAATTCAAAGAATATATTTAGAGCTATGAAACTAGGTATCTTACAAACAATATTTATTAGCTTATGGAGTCTTTTGTTCATTGTTCCAGGTATTATTAAATTTTTCTCTTATTCTATGGCTTACTACATTATGTTAGAGGATCCAGAATGTACAGCAAGTGAAGCAATTAAAAAAAGTAAAATGATGATGAAAGGACATAAGTTAGATTTATTTATTACTTGGTTAAGTTTCATTGGTTGGTTTATTTTGGGTTCATTGGTGGGAATTTTCACACTAAATCTCCCATACCTTTGGATTTCGCCATATTATACTACTACAGTATCGTATTTCTACTTAAATCTAGTGAATAGAACTAATGATTCAAAAGAAGTATCGGTTATCAATATTCAAAAATAACGGGTTTAAAATTCGCCATCTTACTTTGCGTAAGATGGCGAAATTATTTCACATAAGGAGTGAAGTTCAATGAGTTTACTAGAAATTTGTCCATTAGATGAGGCGTTAGTGGAAGCTTTACAGAATGAAGAAAAAAGAGTTCGTTTTTATGAGATATTACAGAAATCAAATTTGTACGTTGTTGCTTCGGTAGAAGGAGATACAACTGTAGATGAAGAAGGGAATTTGATTTCAACTGAAAATACACAATTGCAAATTCATTATTTTGAAATGGAAGAAGGATTAATGTTACCACTATATTCTGATTTGAAGCATTTAGAAATGATTATTCCAGAAG
>NZ_BOQB01000451.1 GCF_018332475.1 Bacillus sanguinis
TTTCTAAAGCTTTTGCAAATGTAGTTTTTCCGCTGTGAGTTTTTCCTACCGTAATCATGACAAATCGTTTCATATTGGCCTCCATGTGTATTGTTATAATCTGGGGTATTCTGTGTGAATCGACAATTTTCCTGCTAGAGAATATATAAAGTGTCGGAATGAAAGTAGGTTAAAAACTTGACAAAAAAACTTATTTATGCTATAATTTACCAATATAAAAATAAAGTGTATAATAGGGTTCTCCTGGCCAGGGGAACCCTATTTTTGTTGTGAAAATGAAGGAGAGTGTATGTGCGTGAAACAAGGTGAAGCAAGTGTAACGTCGTTAGTATCAGCTTTCAGCCGGGCATATCATAGTGAATTTGATAGTTCTAAAATTTTTGATGATTATATTGCTAAAGAATTCATTTCGCCAAAAGAACGAAGCGATATTGAAACGAATATGGTTCAAGGAATACAGTTTTTCAATAAGGACATTGCACAGCAGTTTCAAGACAATCCACAAGAAATATTAAAATGGATTACACAAGTGCAATTATCACCAACACCTTTAGCACGTGCGGCATATTGTGAAAGAGTAGTACTACATGAAATTACATTAGGCGCAAAACAATACGTCATACTCGGTGCAGGCTTAGATACGTTCAGTTTTAGACACCGAGAATTAGAAAATAAAATAGAAATATTTGAAGTGGATCATCCTTCTACACAGCAGTTTAAGAAGGAGAGAATAGAAGAAGCAGAGTTTGAAATTCCAAACAACCTTCATTTTATTTCGATGGATCTCACGAAAGGATTTTCCTATGAGCAGTTACAGAATGAAGGATTTGAAAATAAAAAGACGTTCTTTAGTCTATTAGGTGTAACGTACTATTTAACGAAAGAGGAACTTTCTAGTTTAATAGAATGTTTATTTGCGATGGTTCCAGAAGGGAGCTCTATCGTATTCGATTATCCGGATGAAAATTTATTTACGGAAAAAGGATTGTCCAATCGAGTGGAAAATATGGTGAAAATGGCTGCAGTAGGCGGAGAACCGATGAAATCATGTTTTTCTTATGCCGAAATGGAAGCACTGTTAGAGAAGATGGGCTTACTCATTTATGAGCATTTATCGCCAGAAGACATAAATACATTCTATTTTGAAGGACGAAACGATTATTTAGAAGCTTTTGAGACGGTGCATTATGTGCATGCGGTGAAAAAGTAGGAATTAGTAGGCATGGGGAGGAATCTCTGTGTCTTTTTTTGTGGGAACAAAAGAGAAAATAGAAGATGTTAAAATTACATGTATATACGTTCCATATATTTATATTTGCTGCTCAATAAACTATCATCTCACATAAGTTTGTACCACATATTCACTTTTATTTACAAAAAATACTATTAATTATTTTCGGATAATTGTTATAATATAATTAAATTGATATAAAAGTTTTTTCTAGATTATGTATTTGAAGAATTCTCATGCGAAAAGAGCCAGTTCTCAAGTAGAGAACTGGCTCTTTGTTGAAGAGAAATAGGATTAGATGTACATAATGGGATAGCAGAATTCCACAAAAAAATCT
>NZ_BOQB01000452.1 GCF_018332475.1 Bacillus sanguinis
TCCAATAACTTTTACATCTTCTGTCGAAAGATCATAAGTTTGTGGCTCGTGAATAGGATCATTACTCAATGGAATTAAAGTAATGATATTTCCGGATCGTGATACCTTTTTGACCGTCGCATCATAACCATTGACTTTCACGACCGCAATTTGACCATTTTCTACAAACGGTGTTTCCTCCACAAGGACAAATGAGCCTTCAGGGAATTCAAGATTCATACTTGTACCTCTAACAATGAGATAAAAATACTTTTTAGCTGAATTCAAGAAAGTGGATAGCATTGGTAAATAGCCTTCAATATTTTCTTCTGCAAATATTGGTGTACCAGCTGCGACAGCTCCTATTATAGGGATGTGGGTAATATTCGATTGATTTTTGTCGACTGTCTCATATATAGATAACTCTTCTTTGACCTTGTCAGTACTTTGGTTTTCTAGTCGCTCTAAATCATCGGTAGTAATCCCTAATCCTTTACATACTTTAATTACATTATCAACAGATGCCTTGCCTATGCCTCTTGATAGCATTGATTGTAATGTTGTAGGTGGTAGCCCGATTTTTTCTGCAAAAGCTCTTTTACTATAACCAGCTTCTTTTATTAAGTGCGTAATAATCTCCGCCTTCTTCATTAATTTCACCTCCTTTCGAATTGAAATGTATACGATATTTCGTATATCTGTTTATATCATAACCTAACTGAATTTGTATGTAAATAGAAAAACATACGAAAATGAGTATTTTTTTTCGTTTTTTCGTTGACTTCGTACGAAAATGCGTTTATATTGAAAGAAGAATGAACGCAGTATCGTACAAAAAATGGGTGGTGAGAAAATGTATCCGAATTTGCGTGCAGAGATGGCGAGAAAAGGAATTATGATTACAGAAGTGTCTTCGCACCTGAATCTTCGCCACGCGACAGTTAGTGACAAGATAAATGGAAAGTTTCGTTTTTACTATGACGAAGCACTTGAAATTAAGAAAACTTTTTTTCCAGAACATAATTTAGAGTATCTATTTGAGTTTGAAGAAAATAAAGTCAATTGAGTTTCGAGGAGAAATCCTCACTTTTTTTAAAAAGAAAATGTCGAATTTTCTTGGCGAGAAAGAAGGTGAGAACATGCTTAATATTCAATTAGATAACCAAATCATTGAAAAACGTTTTATAGAAGAGTTAAGAAAGCGTTTGGATCAAATTGAAAGACGAAAGACCTTGTGGGACATGAAAGAACTCTGTAAACAAACAAGTATGAGTGAAAATACTATAAAAGAGAAGTTCTTCTATGATGAACGTTTTTCAAAATACAAAATAGGTGGGAAATGGTACTTTCCAGCGGTTGAAACGGAACATTTTTTACTAATGTGGATAAGGGAACAACCAATACATTAATAAATAAGGGCTTATTTTTTTGTAATAAAAATGTCGAATTTTCTCTCTTTATAAAGAACGATTAATTCTCTGAAAAGAACAGATAAGAGGAGTGAAGAAAAATGAACGGAGTATTATCCGCAACAAGAATCATGAAAGGTCATGAAGTAAGAAAAAGATGTGCTGAAGCGAAGAACAGTCCTACATTGTTACTAGCTATGGAGTTAGAAGCAAAGCGCAGAATATACGAAATGAACCGTGAGGTTATAGATCGAAGGGAGGTGAGTTAATTGAAGGAAGTAACGTTGATTTTTAAGTCAGGTGCTAAAGCAAGGTTTACGGTAGACCAATTTAAAACAATTATAAATGGTTTCGGTTCTATTGAAAAAATTGAATGGGACACAAAAGGATTAAGTAAACAGTTGGTCCATCTCAATAAACATAATATCGATGCAATATTTGTGGAAGAGATTGCTGAAAAGGAATCTATTAAAGAACCTGATCATCCAATCGAAGATATCTATGGTTGTGAAATTAAGCAAGATGATAAGTATTTTATGTTTGGACAGGATGTTGTACTTAAAGAAAATTTAACGGATTACTTAATTGAGAAACAAAATGTTGAATGCTTTCGAGCAGTATAAAAGAAAAACCACCTGCGCCAACAGGTGATTTAAGTAAAAATATTCACAGTCATTATAGCATGAATTGATTTTGTGTAAAGTGACGAAATAAGAGTTTCATATCTATTAAAAAGTTTTAAAAACAAGCATATTATTCGAAAAACGGTTGAGAATAATAGTAAGGGAGATTTGAAATGAACGACAAACCAATCGATGAATTAGTTGCGGAAAAGGTTATGGGATGGATTAAGCCACCTGAAACATCAATTTTGAAATCAATGTGGGTAGAAACACCGATAGGTGCTGTTCATCCACAGTTACCTAAGTTTAGTACAAATATTGAGGATGCTTGGTTAGTAGTTGAAAAGTTACAAGATCAAGAACGTATTGTGAAAGTGATGGGGAAAACAGAACAAGGAAATATGTATTGCTCTATTGATGGTAGGCATGGAGCCACAGGAAGAGGCGCACCAATGGCAATATGCATAGCAGCCTTAAAAGCTGTAGGGGAGGAATGGCAGTAATGGATATTAGTGTGATTGAGAAACAGGTACAAGCTATGAATGCAGCTTATGCCAATGGCATTCTGGGGTTTTTCGATAATAACCGAGTTCATGTAAATTATCGACTATTAGAAGAATTGTTGAATGAAGAAGGGGATTTAGAAGTAGTGAAACGTGATTGCATGGAATACCCCATTCAAGTTAATTTCACGAAAAATGGCTTTACATACTTTTCTGTTTACAGTGCAGAGAAATTTAAAAAAACATTTGGAGGTAATATCGATGAATCCATTACAACAAAATGAATTAGTGGAAGTTGATGAATTACAAGCAGCGGAGCAACAGTTTGAAATTACGGATATTAACGGTTTAAATTGGGCGTTCCGTAAAATTTCAACTCTTAAAGTACAAGAAAAGGAAATTACGACATTAGCAAATGTTGAACGTGAGCGTATCACTGAATGGGAGAAAAACGAATTAAAGCCCATCCACAATAGTATTTCATTCTTTGAAGGTCATATTCAACGTTACCATGCGGAACAACTTGCAGCAGATCCAAAGCAGAAAACAATTAGTACGCCTTATGGTAAATCGAAAACTCGTAAGAGTAGTGAAGCGCCGGAGCAAAAGGATAAAGCCCAGATACTTCAATATGCTATTGAAAACGAGCTGGATGATTGCTTGAAAACAGAAGTCAAATGGGCTGATTTCAAGAAGAAACTCAAAATTGTAGAAATCAGTGGTGAAAAAGTAATTGTGGATGAAGATGGACAAATTGTTCCCGGGGTTAAGGTTAATCCTGAATCTATTTCTTATAGCGTAGAAGTTTAGAAATGATTCAGTTCTATAAAGGAATAAGGTTAGAACAAATTAATCGTAATTACAAAAGATATGCAGCAAAGCGTTTTACATTAGGTGGAACAAATCAAAATGTATGGATTCCTAATAAGCATTTAAATCCTGACGGATCCATAAAAGAAAATGAAAATATCGATTATGTATTTCGAAAAGCTCAAAGGCAACTAGAGCTTGCTGGATATACAGAGCCAATCATTGGCATAAAAAGACGTTCGATTGTGGAGGTATAAGAATGTTTCAAGTAACAGAAGCACAACGTGAAAAGGAAAAAGCGGTTATTGGTTTTATTGGATGTAGTGGTTCTGGAAAAACAGTAAGTGCGTTAATCGTAGCTTATGGAATGATGAAAGAAGCATATCCAGAAGCCAGTGAAGCTGAAATTTGGCAAAAAATCGGTGTGATTGATACAGAGCATCGACGTTCTAAACTATATGCCAATCTTGAAATAGGCGGTATTCGCATTGGTCAATTTAGACATATTGATTTCCCACCGCCTTTCACAACTGAAAGATATAACCTTGCTGTTATTACTATGAAGAATGCAGGTACGGAAGTAGTAGTCATCGATTCAATTTCTCACAATTGGATGGGTGAGGGTGGAATTGTTGAAACTCATGGGCAAATGTCTGGTAACTCGTTTCAAAACTGGGGCAAACTTGCGCCTGAAACTAATAAACTAATAAAAACTCTTACACAAAATGATATTCATATGTTAGTAACATTCCGAACAAAAACAGAGTACGTTGTAGAGCCTAACAGTGATGGGAAAATGGCACCACGAAAAGTTGGTACCAAGCCTGTACAAAAAGAAGAAATGGAATATGAGTTCATGCTTAATTTTATTATCGATATTGACCATGTAGCTGATACTTCAAAAGATAATACGCAAATGTTCGAAGGACATCCACAGAAGATTACAGCTGATGTAGGTCGCAAATTATATCAATGGCTTGAATTAGGTCTTGATGTGAAAGCTGAAGAAGAATCTAAGCGGACAAGCCTGATTAATCAAGTAATGCAAATGGTGAATGGAAATTCAGAAATGCAAACAAAGGTACAAGAATTTGAAATTAAAGCAAATATGAAACTTGAAAACTTCACTATTAAGTTAGCTCAATTAGCTTTAGATAGATTACAAGATTTGAAAACTAAGGAGGAAAAATAAATGTTTACAGTAGATCACGAACAAGCTAAAGGATTTGAACAAGTTAAGTCAGGAGAATACGAGGTAACAGTTGTTAATTATGAATTGAAACAAGCTGACTCTGGAAACAACATGATTGTTGTGGATTATGAAATTCGTAGTGATGTAGATCAAGCCTTCCAAGGACAAAAGCTCTTGTTTGATAATTTTGTTGTAACTGAAAAATCAATGTGGAGATTACAAGCCATATCTAAGGCAGCAGCTTTTCCAACTGGGATGAAATTTAGTTCTTACAAAGAATGGGCAGATACACTTTTAAATAAGCATCTTCGTGTAGTAGTAGGTGAGCGTGAATATAACGGTAAAAAATATCCGCAAGTAAATGGATTTAAAGAATCGGAAGCATCGGCTCCAAGTACTGGATTTACAGTTTCAGATGAGGATGTCCCATTCTAAAAGTTAATTAACAAGATTCAAATAGGAGGGAGCTACTAACGGCTCCCTTTTCCAAAGGGAGAAAATCAAATGAGATATAAATTTAATCAAATACCGGCAGAGCTTAAAAACACTCCTCATTGGATCTTATGGCGGTCAGAAGTAAGAAACGGTAAGAAAACAAAAGTTCCTTATCAAATCAATGGGGAAATGGCTCAATCAAATAATAAGCGTAGCTGGTCAACGTTTCCGACAATCATAAAATTCTATGAACAAGGAGATTATGACGGGATTGGATTCATGTTTTCAAAGGATGATCCATTCATTGGAATAGATATTGACCATTGTATCCAAGAAGGTGCTCTAACAAGTTTAGCTGAGGATGTTATTGAAACAGTTAATAGTTACACGGAATATTCACCAAGTGGTGATGGCATCCACATTATTGTGAAAGGTAAGCTGCCATTAAAAGGACCAGGTACAGGACGGAAAAACGTAGATCTTGGATTGGAAGTATATAGACATGGACGGTATTTCACTTTTACTGGTGATTGCTTGGATCAAGTTCCTGTGGAAGATAGAACGGATGAATTAAAAGTTTTATTTGAGAAGTATTTAAAAGAAAAGCCAAAGCCTGAAAAGAAGCAAAGCACTACTTCATTCGAACGAGAAGATATTACTAGTTTATCGAATGCAGAATTGTGGGAGCGAATGTTTGGTAGTAAAAGCGGTGGAGCCATTAAAGATTTATTCCAGGGCATGTTGATTAACGGTGATCATTCTTCAACTGATATGGCTCTATGTAATCATTTAGCATTTTGGACGGATAAAGATGCTGCAAAGATGGATTCAATGTTTAGAGAGTCTTCCTTACTTCGTGAGAAGTGGGATAAGCCACATTCAAGTGATGGTCGTACATATGGACAAATGACAATTGATACAGCAATTCTTTCAACTCCTTCCACAATAGCTGATTATGAACCACCTGAAGAGAAAAAGTATGAGGTTTATATTTCTAATAACTCAATTGAAGATACTGAGGAAATAATCGATGAAACGCCAAAGTTTCATTTAACTGAGTTAGGAAACGCAGAACGAATTGCATATCATCATGGCGAGAATGTTCGCTATTGCAATGAGTTGGAATGGCTCATATGGAACGGCAAGCATTGGCATGAGGATAGTAAGAGACAGATTGAAGCTATTACGGCCAAAACATTGAGAGCCATATACGGAGAAGCAAAAGCTACAGAAGATAAATATCAATCAAAGATGTTGCATGATTGGGCTAAGAAATGTGAAAGACGGACAATCAGGATAAATAGCATATTGGATGTGCGGCCAATGGTATCAGTTAAAAAGAAAGAATTAGATGCTCATAACTTTCTATTTAACTGTGATAACGGAGTTATCGATTTAAAGACTGGTGAATTATTATCGCATGACCGCGATTTGTTATTAACGAAACTTTCTCCAATCAAGTATGACAGAAATGCTGAGTGCCCAAACTGGAAAGCTTTCTTGGAAAGTATTTTTAAAACGCATACCGGTGCAGCGGATCATGAGCTCATTAATTATTTACAAAAAGCAATCGGTTATTCATTAACCGGTGTAACTAAAGAGCAAGTAATGTTTTTCTTATTCGGTAATGGCCGTAATGGTAAATCAACATTTATAAATGTTGTCCAGGACATACTTGGAGATTATGGACGACAGACCAACAGCGATACTTTCTTGAAAAAGAGAAATGATTCAGGAATCAATAATGATGTGGCCCGACTTGATGGAGCACGTTTTGTATCGGCCGTTGAGAGTGAGGAAGGGCAACAATTATCTGAAGCCCTGGTTAAACAAATCACTGGTGGAGAAAAGATGTCGGCACGTTTCTTACGCCAGGAATATTTCGAGTTTACACCTGAGTTTAAAGTATTCTTCACTACCAACCATAAGCCGATTGTAAAAGGTTCGGATGAAGGTATCTGGAGAAGGATTATGCTTATTCCATTTACCGTAACAATCCCAAAAGACAATATTGATTATGATCTACCTGATAAATTAGCAAAAGAAATGCCTGGTGTATTACGATGGGCTGTTGAGGGTTGCATGAAGTGGCAGTCCGAAGGGTTGCGTGCTCCGGAAGCCGTGAAGGCAGCGACTGCAGAATATCGTGAGGACATGGACATATTGGCACCTTTCATTGAGGAGAATTGTACAGTGAATTCTTCAGTAAGGATTGAAGCGAAGTCACTGTATGAAAATTATACAAAATGGTGTTATCAAAATAACGAATTGGAATTAAAAAACCGTGCTTTTTATCGTCAATTAGAAGTTCGTGGGTTTAAAAAAGAAAAAGGTACAGGAAATAAAAACTTCGTTATTGGAATTACATTAAATAAACTTGCGGGTTCAAATTTATTTTCAACTGAAAATGAAGATAAAAACAACGTAACTCCTATAAATAGGAAAAAACTTTAAGTCAGAGTTACTAAAGAGTTACTTAATTATTTTTTTAGTAACTCGTATAAACGTTGATATAACAATGTTTGTAGATAAATAGTTACTTAAGTTACTGAATTTCCTATATCAGCTCTTAAGAAAATAAATAAATAAAAAATAATATATATATAGGACTTTAATAGAAAAACGGGTAACTTTAGTAACTTTAATAACTA
>NZ_BOQB01000453.1 GCF_018332475.1 Bacillus sanguinis
CCAGTTCCACCTAAACCACTATGACATCCAGTTACAATCGCTGATTCAACTGGATACATTTTCATCACTTTCCCTACAAGAAAACCTGACGCTACCATTGTAAGAACAACCGATGCACACACAACAACATATCCTACTGAAAGTACTGCTGCTACGTCTTTTAGCGGAATATATAGCAATCCTAGTCCAACCATTAACGGCCAAGTTAAATTCTTCGAAATAAATTTATATAAATGGAATGCTCCTTGCTCCATTTTTGCGGGCATTAATTTAAAGTATTTCACAAGTGCTGCTGAGAAAATCATAATGATTGCCCCAGGAATACCGATGAACTTAGAAGCAAATCCTCCGAAGATAAAGAACGTACACGCAATTAATAAACCTGCTCCCATTAATGAGAAGTCAATTGGCTTTTCTGTATTTTGTTCTTTTAATAACTCGGCTTGATTGTCTGTTTTCACTAATACACCGTTACCACTAAGCTCCGGTTTCTTCTCACCTAAACGCTTCATATACCCTGCACTCACAATTGCGAACATATTCCCAATAATAGCTGCTGGAATAAGCTGTGATACAAACGTTGCTGATGATTCATTTAAAATATCACTATAAGCTAGCGACAATGGTAAAATTCCTTCCCCGATACCACCACTCACAATTGGTACGATGATAAAGAAGAATGTTTGCTTCATTTCAAATCCAAATAGTGAACCGACCAATAACCCTACTACTACAGAAGCTAACGTCCCTACTACTAAAGGTATAAACATACGAACGAA
>NZ_BOQB01000454.1 GCF_018332475.1 Bacillus sanguinis
TATTTTTTTCGTTTTTTTGCTCAAGCCTAATTCCCTTTATATTCCCTGGCACTTGCTGCACTGCAATTTCTTTTGCCTGCTCTTCTGTAACTTTTGTCATCGGTTTCTCTAACAATTGAATTCGACCAGTTGTTTTTTCAATCTCAACTACCTTACTTTGCTTATCATTTGTTTCTACCGTAATTACAAACACTTCTATCTCATTTCTCTTTTCTAATATAGTATGTTTAATTTCACCTTGTACTTTCTGTAGCGCCATTTCTTCCGCTTTCTCTTTCGTTATTGTATTACTTTTTAATGCTTTTTCTTTTGCTCGTTTTATCTCTCCATTTTTGGCATCTACTATTATTTCATATGAGCCTTGTTCATTTGAAATATTTACCTTATAAAAATCTTGTTCCCCTTTATTTACTAATTTCATACTTTTAATTTTTCCAGGATACTGTTCAGATACAATACTTTGAATTTGCTTCTCAGATAATATTGTTTCTCCTTGCTTAGAAACAATACGTTGTGATACAAACGCTACACTTACAACTGCAAAGCAAACTAACAATGCAATTTTCCATTTCTTTTTCATGTTTAAAGCTCCTATCCTTTTATGAAAAATGAGGTAAATTTACTGTAACTTTCGTCCATTCTCCTTCTTCACTTTCAAGTTGTATATCTCCTTCATGAGCATCAATAATTTGTTTGGCAATCGATAAACCTAAACCAGTCCCCCCTGTTTCCCTACTCCTCGCCTTATCAACTCGAAAGAAACGATCAAACACTTTCTGTATATCTTCCTTAGGAATTCCCATACCGTAATCTCGAATAGAAAAAAAGACTTTTTCGTTTTGTATTCCTACTATAATATCTATAGAATCTTTACTGTATTTCATTGCATTATCTAATAAAACTACTAATACTTGTTTTATTTTTTGTTCGTCAATATTTACAACAATTTTTTCTTCCTCTGTTATAACACGAAAATTCCGAGCATATGTTTTTTCTAGCTGCTCAGCAGTCACCTGACATAATCGGACCAAATCTGATTCGTTAGTCTCTAAATTCCACTCAGCACTACTGTTTGCAAGAAGCAGCATTTGATTCGTCATACCTTTCATTCTTACTGCCTCTGAATAAATCGCTTCTACAGATTCTTCTAAAACATCTTGTTTTTTCATTCCCCATCTTTTTAATAATTTCGCATAACTTTCAATAACTGTTAACGGTGTTCTTAATTCATGGGAAGCATCTGAAACGAACTGTTGTTGCTTTTCAAAGTTCTGATGTAATAAATCAATCATTTTATTAAATGTCGTTCCCATTTTGTGCAATTCATCTTTTGATTTTTTCTCAAGCGGTATTTTTTTGAATATCCCTCTATCTTGTATATGCTCCATTGTTTGTATTAAAGAATTTACAGGCTTCAAAATGAGTTTACTTAACATTCTTCCCGCAAAAAAAGACGGAATTAAAACGAAAAGTGATGCAATAACTAATACATTTTTTAACATATTTAAATTCTCTTGCAAACTATCTAAACGTTCTGTCATTTCTAACGAAACGATTTTCCCATCATTCCAAATGATTGGCATTTTTATATAAGCAAATTTACCCTCGTTCTTCTCATAAATTCCAGCGGATTCTTTTCTTTCAAATTTCGTATTTAATGCTGGAATTGGTTTTGTACTATCTACTTCTTGCCTAATCATTACCTTTGAATTTTCATTAATAATTCTAATCATACCGTTTGCAGGTAAGTATGGTTGCAATAGACTTATTGCATCTACTTCTTTTGCTGAATCTGCGTTCATTCCATCAATGATATGTATTGCCTCACGTTTCAATCGTTCTAACTCTCCGTTTGTAGTCACTTTATAAAACAAAAAATATATTGAACTATTAATAATTAATAAAATAAGTAGTAACCATACTGTAGAGAATAAATATATTTTATTTTTAATTTTCATACATTACACCTTTAAGACATACCCAACACCTCTAACAGTGTGAATAAGTGGTACGTCCACATTACAATCTACTTTTTTACGCAAATATCTAATATATACATCAACAACATTTGTATCGCCATAATAATCAAATCCCCAAACATTCGTTACAATTTGCTCACGGTTTAACACTTGATTTTCATGCTTCATTAAAAATAGTAATAAATCAAATTCGCGTGGTGTTAAGTCGACTAGATTATTCCCTCTTTTCACTTCTCTCGTTTTCTCATCTAAATATAAATCTGCAATCTGATAACTACTATTTTCCTCTTCTTTTACTACATTTGAAATTCTTAAACAGGCACGAATTCTCGCTAATAATTCTTCTATTTGAAAAGGCTTTGTGATATAGTCACTTGCTCCTTGATCTAAACCACTAACCTTGTCAACAACTGAGTCACGAGCAGTTAATAAAATAATAGGTATTACAGCATTTTTCAAACGTATCCTTCGAAGTACTTCTAACCCACTTATATTTGGAAGCATTACATCAAGTAATATTAAATCCCAGTTACCATTGTTGAACTTTTCCATTGCCTCTGTACCTGTTTTTGCAATTTCACTTTCATATCCTTCAAATTCTAATTCTAACTGCACGACACGAGCAATTTTTTCTTCATCCTCAACGATTAAAATCCTTTCTCCCATAAAAGCCTCCTATAATATATATTTGCACCATTTTAGTATAACAAGTAATACTTTCCGTAAAAAGAAAAAATACCCAATATATTTTATCCTTAATGAAAAAATCAGGAATGAAATATATTCCTGATTTTTAAAGTGACAATCCAACCCATTGCCAATATGCATAGTAAAATATAACCATTACAAATATATAAATAAAGCTTAAATAACTACTTAATTTTAATAAATCTTGCGGCTGAAAAGTTTCTCTATCACTTTCTTGAAATAATAGTAGTGCTTTAGAACTGACCGGAAAGGTTAAACAATAATTCATTCCAACAATACCTAAAAATAAAACAGCTACTTCATTTAATTGTAGACTACTTGCAAAATATAGTAGTGGCGGAATAAAAATTACTGCTCTCGTAGTGTGAGATGTAATATATAAATGTGATGTAACTGAAAGGATAACAATTACGAGTAACACGATGAAAATGGATTGCTTATTAATTAGTTCTGTTACTAAAAATAACTTTTGCATAATCCATTGCGCTGCACCACTCTCCATTAAAGATTTCCCTAATGCAATTGCTGCTCCAACAAATAAAATTAAATTCCAAGAGACACCTTTTAAACTTTCTTTCCACTGCATCACTCCGAGTTTTGGTAAAGTTAATAAAAATACTCCTATTATAGTTACAGTTGCAATTTCCAAACCGTGTAACCATTCCGTTAGCCAAAATGCTACCATCCCTATTAAAATACTAATTGTATACTTTTCATTTCGTGATAATTCAAACTTAACTTTTTTCTGTTGCAATTTCGTTTTTACTTCCTCTTTGTCTAAAAATAATACTAATATTACGCGACAACTTATAAAGCTCATTATGATTCCAAATGGTAATCCCCATATTAACCACTCTACAAATGTAATGTTTTTATTATTAAATTCCTTTAACATATCTAGGGCGATTAAATGTGAGCCTGCCCCAATAATTGTAGAACTTGTTGAAACTAAAATCACAGTAGGCATTAAAATTGCTAATGCTTTCGTAATTCTTCTACTTCCAATTTCTTTACATATAGCTTGAAAAACAGGTAATACAACCGCTGCGCGTCCCGATGTAGATGGAATAAAAAAGGAAAGCATTTGAATAATCATTGTTAAAATCCAGCATAATCCTGATATATTACGAGCACGATTCACAACAAAGTACGTCATTTTTTCAGCTAGACCGGTAATTTGAAGTGCTCTTCCTAAAATAAACGAACCGATCATAAGCCAAATGACATCCGAAGCTAGCGAATCAAATAAAAGATCTTGCTTTGCAGTTCCTGAAATAATTAGAAATAATACAGAACCGAGTGCAATATAGGCCGAATTTATCGTTGTTGTTGTCCATAATATAATTGCAGAGCAAAATCCAAACAAACTCCATTTTGCTTCCATCGTTAATGATGATGGAAGCAAAAGAACAATTTCTACCATTAATATTAGTGCTACGGGCAGAACCCAGGATGACTTAACTTTCGGAGTATCATTGTTATTCGCATGTAATTCCACTACATTTTTTTCAATCATGATACGTACCCACTTTTATTTAAACGAGAAGCGATTTGATAGCCAACTAAAACTGTACGCATCGTACTCTCTGTACAATCACGAAGCCATTTCTCCGCATTAGAAAATGCATTTTCTAATGAAGATGGCATTGGTAATATGCTTGTATATGCATCAATTCCGTAATCGTAATTAATACGTGCTCCTTTACCGACTGTTCCTACTAACGCTATTACTGGTAATCCATATCTTTTTGCACATTTAGCCACCTCAGCTGGAATTTTCCCACGTGGTGTTTGAAAATCTATACTCCCTTCCGCGGTAAATACAAGATCACACTTTAGCAATAGTTTATTTAAATCCATATACTTCATAATAATGTCGTATCTCGGATGAAGCGTTGCCCCAATTAAAGCTTGCAGTCCAGCACCAAGACCACCAGATGCACCACTTCCTGGTGTATGATGTACATCTATACCTATATCTTTTTTTAGAATAGAAGCATAGCGTTCCAATGCTTTTTCCAGTTCTATTACTTGTGCTTCGTTAGCACCCTTTTGCGGACCAAACACTCTAGCTACTCCATGCTCACCGCATAATTGATTAAACCAATTACAAGCAACATCGATTTGGACATGTCTTAATCTAGGATCTACTTGTGACGTATCTATTTTTGAAACTTGTAATAAAGAGGTGCCACCTTGAATTTGTATTTCCTTCTCATCTTCATTTAAAAACTTTACACCTAAAGCTTCAGCCATACCAGCACCTCCATCAGACGTACCTGAATCACCACATCCTATTAATATACGATCTACTCCTTTATTTAAAGCTAATTCTATTAACTGTCCAACACCGTGAGTAGTCGTTTTCCCTGGATCACGTAAATCTCTCGGTACAAGGCGTAACCCCGCCGCCGCAGCCATTTCAATAACAGCTGTACGCTCACCGTTTCTCGTTTCAAAAACACCAAAATAAGATTGTACCTCATCTCCAACAGGTCCCGTTACTTGTACTTTATACATTTTTCCACCAGTAATATTTATAATTGCCTCTGTAAACCCTTCCCCGCCATCAACCATCGGTAAAGTCTCTACAGTAGCAAGTGGCATAACTTTTAAAATCCCTTCTTTCATTACATCAGCAGCTTCCTTCGCCCCTAAACTTTCTTTAAATCCTGATGGTACAACTAAAATACGCATGTATTATGTCTCCCTTCACCTTATATATCTTTCGTATCTACGGCTTATATTAAAGATGAAAAAAGAGAGCACAATTAAGCTTACATTAAAATTTGATGAGAAAGTGCTGAATTTTGCGAACTAAAAAATCCGTTACACTATGAAATAGCGCAACGGATACATTCCTTTACTCTTTATTCAATTTTATTTCTCTATTACGGGACAATACTTGTACGATTTAGAGTTTCCTGTACTCAACAAGCAATTGCTTTAAATTTATATTTTGTAAGTTTTGTAGTAACAGTAAGAAAACTTTTTTATATCATGATAACTACTACGTTAAAATTTACGAGTTTGTACGAGTTCGTTAGTTTCATATAAATTCCATGTATTTAAATTCATCGCCATATAAAATGTCATCTTACCTAAGCTCGTACTTCTTTTCCTATTCTATCATTGCACATAATACTCTATGATGGTACAACCATCATGAAGTATGTATTTTCAAACACACTATTATTTTTTCCTATCCACTTCACATATATTTTGTTTTTCATAGATTATAGTTAAAGCTTATATCCGTAAAAATATTTTTGTCCCTTTTCCCAATTTTCACTTGAAAGTTCGTTTATATAGTCAATAAAATCTTTATAATTACTTGCACTAATAATAGTGTTGTAATCCGCAGGTACTCTTTTACCAGTCCAAATTGATAATAAAGATGGTATTAATTCCATTTTTAATTGCTCCTCATTATTAGCAGCAATCATAACCCGCTGAATCAATTTTTTAGCTAAGTCTCCAGGAAAAGCTAAATTCTGTTGAAAATAATAACTATTTGTATCCTTCTCCTGACAATACTTAAAATAAAAATTTCCAATTTCATCTATAGTTGCATCTTCACCAATTTGATCTTCAAAATTAATAAAGGAATCAATAGAGTCTCTTATAATGGTAGCTGTATTACTGAATTCCTCCCACCCTTCAAGTAAAGTCAATAAATATGGAATTACCTCAAGAGAAAGTGAGGTTGTGGCTGCTGATGCAAAAGTGTCTACTGTTTCTTCAGTTACCTCACTAAGAAAACGGAGATTATTTGAATCCCTTAAGTCTTCATGTGTTGCGACAGATAAAAATACTCTAATACATAAATTCAGAACCACTTCATCTTTAGTCTGATTCATTAATTGAACTAATAGCGGTTTTTGAGTAAAATCCCCCGTTTTAAATAAGTCTATTAAGTTAAATACAACTTCCGTTTCTGTTACAGATTTTAAAATTTTTTCTTTTATTTCCGATTTAGCTAAAATTGTTTTTTCTCCAAACCATATACTATTCATAAGATTTCTCGTTTCTCCCATAAATGCACCTACTTTCATTAAATTATCTCTTTCCATTTTCTCGTTGCCATTTCAGAACTTTATTTTGAAAAACAGTAATCTCAGTATGTTGTGGATTATTACCAAATACAATAATCCCCTTTTCATTTTTTACTTATCCCCTTTAGAAAAAACATCAAAAATACTATTATCACAAATCGCTTCAATTTCTTCCTTTACAAATAATTTTTGAAATTTTGTTCCTGGATTTAATATTACATTTTCCTCTAAATCTATCGTTTTTAATAATTCAACTGC
>NZ_BOQB01000455.1 GCF_018332475.1 Bacillus sanguinis
GGGGATGAACAAAACCCCCCACTGATTAAAGTTTCACTTTAGTATGCGTATTGTTTTATTAGTAGCTTCTATATTAAATAGAAAAGTAAAGAACTTGTTATTTTATTAGAATAAGAGTAGACTTTGAAGTAGATGAATACTAAACACATGGGAGTTTGTGGATGCAAACTGAGAGTATGACTAATCCGTCATTGACCATTTGAACCTGTTGGATAATGCCAGCGTAGGGAGAGTGTAAAAGCACATGTTCAGGCACTTTGCGTACGCGCAAAGTGTCTTTTTGTGTTTCTCCCATCACTATAGTTAGGGGATGAGAAGGATGAATATGAAAGAAATTAGTAAAGTAGTGGATTTGGTGAGAGAATCTAATCCGCTCGTTCATAATATTACAAATGTTGTTGTAACAAACTTTACAGCTAACGGTTTGTTAGCGTTAGGAGCATCGCCTGTAATGGCATATGCAAAAGAAGAAGTAGCAGAAATGGCTAGCATTGCTGGAGCGTTAGTATTAAATATGGGGACACTTCGTCCTGAAGAAGTAGAAGCGATGTTACTTGCGGGTAAATCAGCAAATGTGAACAATGTACCAGTACTGTTTGATCCAGTTGGTGCAGGAGCAACATCGTATCGAACAGAAGTTGCGAGACATATTCCGGCTGAAATTGATTTAGCGATTATCCGCGGAAATGCAGCTGAAATAGCGAATGTTATTAATGAGAGATGGGAAATTAAAGGGGTAGACGCTGGTGCTGGAAATGGCAATGTCGTAAGTATTGCAAAACAGGCAGCAGACGAATTGAATACAGTTGCGGTAATTACTGGAAAAGAAGATGTTGTTACAGATGGAGAACGAACGATTCTTATTCGAAATGGTCACCCTATTTTAACGAAAGTTACGGGAACTGGTTGTTTACTAACTTCTGTAATAGGAGCATTTGTAGCAGTAGAAAAGGATTATGTAAAGGCAGCAGTAGCTGCATTAACGTTTTATGGTGTAGCCGCGGAACTAGCAGCTGCTAAGACAGTTGAGCAGGGACCTGGTAGTTTCCAAATTGAATTTTTAAATCAGTTAGCGAATACGACTTCGGGTGATATAGAGAAGTATGGGAAGATTGAGGTTATATAGTAAGGAGGAAAATAAATGTCGCGTATTTCAAAGGCAGAAATGTCTAGGTTATTATCAGTATATTTTATTATGGGAAGTAACAATTGTACGAAGGAGCCGCTACAAGTATTGAGAGATGCACTTGAAGGTGGTATAACAATTTTTCAATTTCGAGAAAAGGGGGAAGGCGCTTTAACGGGAGAGCAACGTATTTGTTTCGCAAAAGAACTGCAAGCAATTTGTAAGGAGTACGGTGTCCCATTCATCGTAAATGATGATGTGGAACTAGCTATCGAGTTAGATGCAGATGGCGTGCATGTTGGACAAGATGATGAAGGAATTACTTCTGTTCGTGAAAAAATGGGGGATAAAATTGTTGGTGTATCTACCCATACAATTGAAGAAGCACGCTGGGCAATTCAAAACGGAGCTGATTATTTAGGTGTTGGCCCTGTTTTTCCAACGAGTACGAAAAAAGATACGAAAGCAGTTCAAGGAACGAAAGGTTTAGCTCATTTTAGAGAACAAGGAATTACAATACCTATTGTCGGGATTGGTGGTATTACAATTGAAAATACAGCTTCAGTTATAGAAGCAGGTGCGGACGGTGTTTCCATGATTTCTGCGATTAGTTTAGCGGAATCTGCCTATGAAAGTACGAAGAAATTAGTAGAGGAAGTAAATAGGAGTTTGTAGGAAAAGGGAACTTCACAAAAATAGTAAAGAACATAATGGACGGTTAAAAATATTTAAACAAACGTTTGATTAAAAAAGCACAAACCCTTTAAAATTGTAGGTTTGTGCTTTTTCTTTAAAACATAATTGATATTAAGAGCATTCCAATTCCGATAGAAGTGAATGTTGCGATGAGGCCTGGAATCATAAAGCTATGATTTAAAACATATTTACCAATGCCAGTTGTACCAGTGCGATCAAAGTTGATGGCAGCAACGATTGTTCCATAGTTTGGAATGAAGAAGTATCCATTTACTGCAGGGAACATCGCGATTAGTAGTGCTGGTGGAATACCGAGTGATAATCCAAGGGGCATTAAAGCACGTACTGTTGCTGCTTGGCTATATAGTAAAATAGATAGAATGAATAATGCGATGGCAAATAGCCATGGTGCACTTGTTACTAGATGCTGAATTGAACCTTGAATCATATTTAAGTTTCCGTTAAAGAAAGTATCTCCCATCCAAGCGATACCGAAAATAGCAACAACTGCTGTTGCCCCCGCTTTAAAGACGTTACCAGACACGATGCTTTCTACATTTGGTTTACAGAAAATAATAATAAGAGCTGCGATGGTTAACATAACCATTTCAATTGTGTTTGGCATGGAAAGGCGAACTAGCTTCCCGTCGATCATCCATCCTGGACGAAGTGCTTCAAATGAGCCGAGAAGTACGACAAGGAAAGTTCCTACTAAGAAAAGGATAACGGATAATTTAGCGCCTTTTACACCAACAAATTCTTTTTTCTCTTCAATCTTAGGAATCATTCCTTCTTTTAATCGTTTTAAGTATTCAGGGTCTTCATTTAATTCTTTCCCCATTTTGCTAGCAACAAATGCAGCTACCATACAAGCGATGAAAGTAGAGGGAATACTTACTTTTAAAATATCTAATAAGGTGATTTTATAGTCAGCTAGCATTGCTAAAAGGGCAACTGTTGCAGCTGATATAGGACTAGCTGTAATTGCTTGTTGGGAAGCGATTACGGCAATTGACATTGGTCGTTCCGGTCTAATCCCAGATTCGCGAGAGACTTCTGCGATAACAGGAAGTACAGAATAAGCAACGTGACCAGTTCCTGCGCACAGTGTAAATAAATAAGTAACAATTGGAGCAAAGAATGTAATGCGCTTTGGATTTTTTCGTAATGCTTTCTCAGCTAGATGAACAAGGTAGTCCATTCCTCCAGCGGCTTGCAGTGCACCGGCAGCTGTAATTACTGCTAAAATCATAAGCATTACATCAATAGGAGGAGCTGTAGGTTGTAAGTGGAAGACGAAAACAAGTATTGCCATACCAACGCCACCCATTACTCCTAGACCAACGCCACCTAGGCGTGCGCCAATAAAAATGCAGAGTAGTAACGTAAGAAATTGTAGCCAAAACATGATAAACTACCTCCGAAATTCATTAGTTAAGATATATTTGAATAATTTAATTTGAACGAAAATTGAAATAAATACTCAAAATAA
>NZ_BOQB01000456.1 GCF_018332475.1 Bacillus sanguinis
TTACCTAAATCATTAATTGTTCGAAAAATACCAATATTGAATTGAGAAAAAGACATTTTCAAATCCCTCCTTCTTCTTTCTCACTATAATAAAAAAGGAAAAGGAAAACATCGAACTTTCTTACAAACATTCGTGCATTCTTACAGTTTTGTCACTTTTCTCGTCATTTTGTAAATCTGTTCATCGGCTTGCATTTCGCTATTTTCTTTGGAAAACATGGTGAATTACGAGAAAGAACGCTACAAAGGGTACCGCCCCATGCCTATCAATTTAAGAAATTACATCCCCAAGATGAAAACCCCGTGTATTTTTGCCCGAAAACAACTTATTTTTTCGGTTTGGGGGTACTTCAAAACCTTAGCTTGATCGGTATGGGGTAGCATCAGGAAAATACCGATTTACAACGATAAGGGAATTCCAAATTAAAAAGCCCAACTTCTCTGCAAATCAAAATAGAGAAATTGAGCTTTTTAGTTATTTCATTTATTTATTGAATTCATTAACTGGAAGAAGTATTCAGGTTTATGAGTCTTATTTAGGTTATACCATGAATGTAATGCATCTAGTGTAAATACATCTATTTTTTTCAGTACCTCCATTGCAAATTCCAAAGGAGCTATTCCTGATGCAGTAACTAAATTCGCATCAGATACCGCAGGTCCCAACTCATAGAACTTTTCTCCTTTATAGTTAGGACATACCATTTTAGTATATTCTAAGTTATTACTTGTATGCTTTCTAGTATCCAAGTATCCCATATTCGCGAGGGCATCAGTTGCACCACAAATTGCAGCAACAATAGTGCCACGCTTTAAAGCTTGGTCAATTTTTTCCAAGATAGGTTGATGAATTTCTTCAACCCAAGTAGTCCCTCCTGGTAAAATTAAAAGATCTTTACTCTCAAGAATACATTCATCAAGGGAAATATCTGGTTTTATGCTCAGTCCTCCCATAGTAGTTATCATTTCTTTATTAGCTCCTACTGTAATTACTTTTAAAGGTGCTAAATCTTTTTTGAAATATCTTCCTGAGTTTAGTTCAGCAATTAAATATCCATATTCCCAGTCTGACATTGTATTAAATACATATAGAAAAGCTTTTTTTGTTTGCATCCAATAACACTCCAATCTCAATTTATGTAGCTATTATAATATAACTTCCCTGACAGTTAACGTCAGGGAAGTTATCATACTTGGTGAAATTTTATTAATTCAGATAGAACTTCAATAATTCTATTCTTAAGACTTATTGGCTCAATAACTTTGATAGATTTATTGTACGGTAAAAGTAAATAAGGTACATATTTATGTATCATATCTTTGTCCAGAAGAAAAACTGCTTGATTTGAAGTCCGTTCTTGTAAATAATGTCCTAAAAACCAATGTTGGCAAATATCAGCCAATACACTTTTATCCCCATTAATAACCAAAGAAATAATACTTTCCTTATCTTCTATAGTTGGAAGAAGACTTTTTATAAAAAAGTCACTTGCTGAAAAATTTTCTGGCTGGTTAAACTTATTTTCGGTTAGCATTAGACTTTCAATTCGATCTACTCTAAAACTACGGATATCATTCCTAAGATGACAAAATCCAATCACATATCACTTATTATTCCAATAGATAATTCTGTATGGATCGACCAATCTATAATTTAATTGCTTTTCTCCACTTTTATAGTAAAGAATTTTTACTGAGTACCCGTCAGCTACGGCCTGCTCCAACTCCTTCAAAAAAGTTTCTATAGAGAGTGAACTTAATCGACTTATTACTTCAAGACTAGTTAAATGTTGGTTTATCTTTGTTTCTTGCTCTTGATTTGAGTATTTACTTAGTTTTGAAATGGCCCTATTTAATGCTTCACCTCCATAATATCCGGCTTCTTCTGCAAAAACAGCAGCGTGATATAGTGAAGTTTGCTCCTCGAAATCAAAAAAAGAGGAGCCTCTATAAAATTGTTCAATAAAGTGTATCCACCGTTATGTCCTGGTTCTGAAATTATAGGTACGCCACTAGTTGAAATTGTATCAATATAACGATATACAGTCCTTATATTTATCTCTAACTTTTCTGAAATTTGCTTTGCAGTAATTTTTTTACCTGAATGAAGCATCCATAGAATTGCTAGCATATTGTCAATTTTAGGCATGTAATTCCACCTCAATTCGAGTGATCGGTTAGTCCTCGAAACGATAAAATGAATTCTTTTGCTTAATGTAGACGTGGTGTGTCCACATTTTCAAATAAAAAAACCCGCGAATTATTCACGGGTTTTCTTATTAATAACTAATTGCTATTGTACCTTCACCTGCATGTACCGCAAATGAAATTGGTAATGGATATAATTTGAAATCCATTTCAGGGAATGCTTGTCTAATATCTGCAATCCATTCTTCAGCTCCATCTTTATCGTTAGCATGGAACATGTGAAGTACTTTTGGTAATTCTTTTTCAAGTTCATTTTTAATGTATTCTCGACATTTTTGGATTTTACGAACTTTCTTTTCAAGTAAAAGTTCTCCACCTTTTACTTCTAATATTAAGTTGACACTTAATAAACTTCCAAGTAAAAATTGAACTCCCTTTACACGTCCACTTGCGTAAAGGCCTTTTAAACTTTTCGGGAATACGTGGAAAGGTCTTCTTTTTTCATCTACTAATGTTTTGTGTATATCTTGTAAAGTCATACCATCATTGTATAACGATTTCGCTTTTCTAATTAGTTCATCCATTGGATAACTTGTTGTTTCACTGTCTAATACCGTTAATGGGAAACCTGCCATTTCTGCAGCTAACTTCATGTTTTGATAGGTTCCACTTACTTTTCCGCTAATAGCAACTGCAAATCCCTCTTCATATTCTTCTTTGCATTTCGAAAATAATTCTACCATTTCCCCTATGTTAGGCTGTGATGTAGTGACAGTTTTACCTTCGTTTAAAGCATTATAAACGCGCTCACGCACACCTTCTTCACAATCTTTGTACGACACACCATCAATAATAACTTCAATTGGGATAACAAAGTTATCTCCTTCTGTTGTAAAACTCGCAGTTGTACTATCAGTAATCCAAGCAACACGCTTCATGTTGTTCCTCCCTTAATTCAATTCCTCTTTTCTAATTTTTCTATATATTTATGTTATGAAAAGAGAATATCCCTGTAATAGTAACAGGACTTTATTGTTTTGGCTATAGTAGATAGATGATAAATGTGAATATTTCTTGTCTTTTTCACAAATAAAAAAGAAAATCAAGAAATTTGCTCGATTTTCTTTTTATCTTACATTATTTAAAAGTTTCATTATCTAAAATCACAACATAATCATTTGTTAATCGCCCGGCTTCTTTCGTATAACTAACAAGTCTTTGTACGTTATCGCAGCTAAGTTTTGCACCCCATACAAGTAATGGTACACCGATAAAGTCAATATGAAATCTTCTAGAAAACAGACCGCCAAAAGTCATTGGTAAAGGCACTGTTGGTGATGTATTAGAAAAAATAATCTTTTCATGACTTTGATGATGTTTTTGCAGGATTTCTCCTAAATGTTTCATCGCAGGTACAACGACTTTTGATGCGCCACATCCAATCGTATAAACCGGATTACTATTTTCATCTATTCCATGAAAAATAATTTTTCCCATATCTTCGGTTTTCAATTTATTAAAGTAATCTACATTTAATATTTCTTCTTTTGTAAGTTTACGATCTGTTGGTAATTTATTTAAATGATAAGCTGCAGCGAGTGCAGTTGAATGTGTTCCACCGAAATCTGTGTAAATGAATATCATATTATCATCCCTTGTTATAAAAGTTCAATGTTATTTAGTATTACCGTTCACAACATCGATAAACAAGTAATGAATGTATCTACAGTTTTTTGTTAATTCGTTATATATTTTTTGAGTATATCTTGTCTATTTATTATGGCACATCATGCAACAGTCATATTTATTTAAAACAGATATATCCTTTAACCCTTATAAATTGTTAGTTAAAATTCTTTTCAAAACAAAAACAATCATGAACTCGTTTAAATTGTTTTCTTATTTCTTCTTTATTTTCACCTGTATAATGAGCAAATGTTTGAACTGGATATAAC
>NZ_BOQB01000457.1 GCF_018332475.1 Bacillus sanguinis
GAAAAGGTAGGTTCATTTTCTTTTTGCGGCATCGTTAAGAAAATAACAGAAAGAACGATACATACGCCCCCTAATAATTGATAGGCTCCAAAGGATTCATTTAGCCAAGCGATTGAAACGATGGCAGCTACAAGTGGTTCAATGCTAGATAAAATGCTCGTTTCTGTTGCTGCTAAATATTTCAGACTACCGATATAAAGGAGGAAAGAAAGAGTGCCACTTATGATGATAAGAATCAGCATAGAAAAAGTTTTTAGTGTAAAAGTTTGTGAAAGCTGATCCCATTCAAACGAGCGATTACAAATAAGGAGGGCAATGCCGCCAATTAACATTCCCCAGCCAATTACTACAGTTGTTCCACATTCTTTAATAAGAGAAGCTGGATGAAGGGTATAAAATGCAAAACCAATTGCTGTTAATAGGCCGAAAATAATGGCTTCTTTTGATAAAACAATATTTTCAATGGAACCATTTGTAATAATAAAGTATGTCCCCGTTAGTGCTGTTATAATTGCGAGTAGTTGCATAGAAGCTGGGAATTTTCTTTGTCCAAATGCGACATAAATGGTAATAAGAACAGGGCCAAGAAATTGAAATAATGTCGCTGTGACCGCATTACTAATATGAACTGTTTCGATAAAGGCGTATTGTGCACCGAGCATGCCGAGAATAGAAAAAATAATAAGTTGTATAGAATGTCTAGGATGTTTCCAAATTTGAAATATGTTTTGTTTCTTTGTAAGTAAGAAGGATAAAATAAATATTCCCGCAAGCAATAAGCGAATTGTTAAAAAATCAATTGATGAT
>NZ_BOQB01000458.1 GCF_018332475.1 Bacillus sanguinis
GGCCGTGGTTTTTCTGCGGGTGGAGATATTAAATCGATGCTTTCAAGTAATGATGAAAGCAAGTTTGATGGTATTATGAATACTATTTCTGAAGTTGTTGTAACTTTATATACGATGCCTAAGCTTGTGATTAGTGCGATTCATGGACCAACTGCTGGTCTTGGATTAAGTATTGCATTAACAGCTGACTATGTGATGGCGGATATTTCATCCGTTATTGCGATGAACTTTATTGGAATCGCTTTAATTCCAGATGGCGGCGGCCATTTCTTCCTTCAAAAGCGTGTCGGTGAAAATATGACGAAGCAAATTATTTGGGAAGGAAAGAAATTATCAGCAACAGAAGCGCTTGATATCGGCTTAATTGATGAAGTAATCGGCGAGGATTTCCAAACGGCTGTGAAGCAAAAAATTAGTGAATGGTCACAAAAGCCGATTAAAGCGATGATTCAAACGAAGCAAATTTTATGTGAAGTAAATCGTTCTAATTTAGAACAAACGCTGCAACTTGAAAAACGCGGTCAATATGCGATGAGACAAACAGCGGATCATAAAGAAGGCATTGCAGCATTTTTAGAAAAACGTTTGCCAGCATTTAAAGGAGAATAAAGTGAAATTTTGATTAATGGTAGTTTTACTGCCGGTTAATTTAAGGTAAAGGGGAGAAAGTGCTAACACATTTTAGTATAATTGTGTTAGCACTTTTTTTA
>NZ_BOQB01000459.1 GCF_018332475.1 Bacillus sanguinis
TGTGTTAGCACTTTTTTTAAGGAGTAATATATGAAGAAACTTATCGGTGTTATTGGCATAATTGTAATAGCATATTATGCGTTGCATAGTACACCATCTATGGCGGTGCGAACTGCGTTGTTTTTTGAAGGGCATCCAAGCGTTGCGTTTTCTGGCGAAGTGACGAAAGAAAAAGATGTGAAAAAAGAAGCAATTCCAGATGAGTACCAAACTTTATATGGTAAGGAAGAAGAATCAGAGCACTATTTCTTTCCTCACGTAAGAGCACATGGATCAGGAATTGATATGCTTAGTGCATGCGTGAAGAAAAAA
>NZ_BOQB01000460.1 GCF_018332475.1 Bacillus sanguinis
AAAATCATCTGTTTTCTTAATAAAATCATCTGGTTGCACAGTAAATGTAGCAGATTGATAGTTTGGTAACCATTGTACGCCAATCGTTCGTACATCTGCATGTTTTCCAGCGAGTATGTCAGCATCACTATCCCCAATAAAAATAGCTTCGTCTGCATTTACATTTAATGTATTTAATACAAGAAGAATACCTTCAGGATCAGGTTTTGGCTTCATTACATCATCCCCAGCTATTATACAGTCGAAGAAAGAAACTAATCCTAATGCTTTTAGAGAAATGTCCAGGCTTCTTCTTGCTTTTCCAGTTACGATAGCTAACTGAAACCCTTGTTTTTTTAAATGTATTAGAAGGTCTACTATTTCATGATT
>NZ_BOQB01000461.1 GCF_018332475.1 Bacillus sanguinis
TATCTGTAACAGAACGTACGCGTGAAATTGGAGTACGTAAAGCACTTGGGGCTACGCGTAGTAAAATTTTATTACAGTTTTTAATTGAAGCAGTTATGTTAACACTTTTAGGTGGTTTAATTGGAATTGGTCTTGGATATGGCGGAGCATATATCGTTTCTACATTCGCAAAATGGCCACCACTCGTTTCATGGGAAGTTGTCGTTGGCGGCGTATTATTCTCAATGACACTTGGTATTATTTTCGGATTAATTCCAGCGAATAAAGCTGCGAAATTAGATCCAATTGAAGCATTACGTTATGAGTAATTACTAGTGTAGTAGAACTACACATTACAGTTCTAGTGGGCGGTTCGTAGCCTCTATATGAGGAAGTGAACCGCCCGTTAGAACGGGT
>NZ_BOQB01000462.1 GCF_018332475.1 Bacillus sanguinis
ATATAAGTAACTGGAAAAATATAGATAAAGGAAATTAGGTGTATAACACATGAGAATGGATAAAAGTAAATTTATAAAAATTGCTACTTCAATAGGCGTATCATCTTTTTTATTAACGGGCTGTGGCGATTATGAAGAAGATACTGCTCAACAAGAAAGTACTGCTGTTAAAACAGATGGTGGAAAACAAGGTAATGAACAAGAAACATTAAATTGTGACGATAAAACTCCTACTAATGAAAATGTAGAAAATGATGAGTTATGTAAGGAAATGAATCCGTCATTTTCATCGTATAATGAAAATTCACATTTACCAATACTTCCATTCGTAGCAGGATATTTACTAGCAAGCAGAACTACAAATATGAATTATACAGTAAAACCGAATATAATGAAGAAACCATATGCAAATAATATTATTCCATATCGTGAAAAAGACCAAAGTAGAACTGGTGGCAGCGGTGGTGGAGGGTACTACGGCGGAACTAACAGTAACAACAATAATTCTTCCAATAAAGTAGATTTAAATAAACAACAGCCGAGTACATCAAATAAAGTGACGCCAGATACAAATACGCCGAAATCATCTACGACTCAAACTCCGAAAGTGAATTCTGGTTCCAGTGGAATTGGGAATGCAAAAGCGCCGGCCGGATCATAACACGAAAGGATAAAAGGATCATGTATACAGAACAAGAGCAGAAAGAGTATATGAAAGTATGGTTTTCACTTGCAGAAGAGGCTGGTCGGAATGGATTTACATGGCCGAGTCTTTTAGAGAAGGAAGAATGGAATCAATATATGGCAACGGGTATGTATCGTATGCCAGTAAAAACTTATACTGCTATTTCAAAAGCAGCAGAGGAAATTATGTATGTGTTATATAGAACGTATCAATATATTGTCAATACGACAGAAGATTTTCAAAAACTAGGATTTCCAGCTGAAACGTGGGAAATTGTGAGAATGAAACATATTGGTTTGTTTTCATATTTTACAAGGTTTGACTTTATCGTAAATGGTGAAGATATTAAATTAATAGAAGTAAATTGTGATACACCAACAGGTTATTTAGAGCCGTCTGTCGCAAATGAAGTGTTATGTCGTTATCATGATGTAAATCACCCAAATCATATAGAAGAGCATATTGTTCAGGCATGGGAACAAATTAAACATGACTATAATATAGGTCCTGAAGAGAAGATATATTTTACTAGTTATGATTGGCACGATGAAGACCATCAAACGGTTCAATTTTTAAGAAGCTATTGCTTAGATCAATTAACCGACTATATAGGTATACAAGATATCGTCGTTGCAGATGATGGTATATATACGCCAAATGGTGAACGAATCTATTATTTATATAGACTATATCCAATTGAATATTTAGTTTCAGATACTGATAAAAATGGGAAAAGAATTGGACTTCAGTTTTTAGATCATATAGCGCAAGGAAGAGTCAAAATCATTAATCCACCTGCTGCTTTTCTTATGCAAAATAAAAGTGTACTCGCATTAATTTGGCAACTTTACGAAGAGGAAGTTTTCTTTGGGGAAGAGGAGCGAGGAATCATTCAGAACTACTTCTTACCGACATATTTTACAAATAAAACGTTTATAGAAAGAAATGAATCATATGTTTCTAAACCTTTATACGGTCGTGAAGGCGGAGGGGTATCTATTTACGAAAATGAAGAACTATTAGCTGAGGATAAAACAGAGTATTACTTTGAACAGCGGAAAATATATCAGCAATACATAGAAATGCCTGATTATACAATTGATACATGGGATGGTCCGTATACTGGTAAACTATTAATTGGTTCACACTGCATTAGCGGAAGAGCCGCAGGGTTATTTTTACGAGTAGGTGAGAAAATAACGGGCAACTTATCGATGTTTACAGGGGTTACAATTGAAGGATAAATGAAACAAAGAGCTTATCATTTTTGATGAGCTCTTTGTTTATATAGCGTTTTTATTGCTGTGATGTAACGCTTTCATTTTTCTTCATTTCAAAGATTTTGTTTCCATCTTCATCTACAATTTTAATAAAGTCTCTAAGTTTTAGTGCACCAATATACATGACTGGGTTTTCATCTTTTCCTTTACTTTTCTCGATATGCAAGACGATAACAGATTTGTCTTTTTCATCCTTCACTTCTTTTACTGTAATTTTATCATTTTTGTACTTCGTTCCAAATGCTAAATATATCATTCTTTTATCTTCGCTAATACTATCATTTGAGTAATGTACCATAGTTGGATCTTCTTGTGCTTTTTCATATAAATTTGATGGGCCAAATCCAATTTCATTATATCTGGATTTTTCTATTACCCAATAATCTTCATATTCATTTTGAAAAGAAACACATGCGCTTAAGAAGACGAGTCCAAATAGTAGAACAGAGAATAAAGCCTTTTTCATTTGTTCACCTGCTTTTGTTATTTCAAATCAATACACCATAATGTAACTAA
>NZ_BOQB01000463.1 GCF_018332475.1 Bacillus sanguinis
TATACGTAGGAATTAATACACTTACCACCGGAAGTTGCTCTACCACCTCTTCAGTTCTTTCAATACGAGTTCTCATTTTAACTCTCTCACCTCTTCGCATATTATTTATATACGCGACACAAAAATCACATTACTTTAACTGTATGGAGCCTATATACTTTTATGCAAACATGAAACAAAATATCATACTTTTCGTTCCTGAATAAACATATTTAATAACGCGGACATTTTATTTGCACCTTTTTTATTCATATGATCACTATCATAAAAATCATCATCACAAAATAATGGTGAATCAAATAAATCTATAATTTGAAAAGAATATTGAGTTTGAAAATCATTTATAACTTTATAAAAATCTTCTTTTAATTTCTTACTACTACAATTGAAATAATGTGAAGTAA
>NZ_BOQB01000464.1 GCF_018332475.1 Bacillus sanguinis
AAATGAACCTACCTTTTCAACTGAACAAATATAGAAAATGTCAAAAGAGGTCGTACAAAACTTACGACCTCTTTTGACGTTTTAAAGGAATTGTCCCGCCTTCTAGCAAATACAATTACACTAACAATAAAAATTAGGAGTGTGACACCATGAAAAAAATTGGAACTATGCTACTTTTCTTCTTTCTCATCGCTGGATGCACACAAGCGCAGCCTGATTCAGAAGCACCTAAAAAAGAAGCTATCGCCACGTCATCCACCCAAGTTAATGCACCTTCCTTCTTTCATCTTAGCGTTTTAAAAGATGTAAATTGGGAAGAAACACCCTCCTTCATACAAGAAAAAACACCTTTAAAAGGTATCGAAGAAAAAATCGCAATGGCTGATAGCCCCATTATCGCAAATGAAAAAAATGAAACGATGTGGTACTTTTTAGACCCTGAAATGCCAACTGGTAAGCTATCTATCATCGCACTAAAACAAGGATCAGTAACTCCAACACCAGTACTCTTTCAACAAGAAACTTCCAAAACAACTTGGACTACTTCAAATACAATTGATTCTACTACAGACGAACTCCCGCTTACTATGTCGCTACCTTCCTCTGGATTATGGGTATTAAATATATATGTGAATGAAAAATATTATGATCAGTTTGTAGTTACTGCTGAGTAAAGTGACAAAACTAAAACACTTTCTTACAACAATGTAATTTCTACGTCATATACTTCGATAGTTTAAGTATCTCTCTTCTCTTATACTTAAAATAAGAAATGACACGAGGAGAGATGAGAGATGAAAAAAATGATAGAAGTGATCGTAGCAGTAACTGAGGTTTTAGTAAATGGTAAACAAGTTGCAATGGAATTAAATAAATAGTGAAGAAACATAAATAAATAATTTTATACTTCTTCATTATTTTGATTTCTTATCTCAAAAAAGCAGTGCCTTTTTAGGCACTGCTTTTCGCTATTAATAACTTGGTATTTTCATAATTTGTGCCACACTTGAATCAATGGCTGCTTTCGCTACAGCTTCTGCAACACTTGGAACAACTCTTTTATCTAACGGATTCGGGATTACATAATTCGCATTACGTTCTTCGTCCGTAATGATGTTAGCGATCCCATATGCTGCCGCTAATTTCATCTCTTCTGTAATATCAGTCGCGCGCACATCTAACGCACCACGGAATATCCCTGGGAACGCCAATACATTATTTACTTGATTCGCATAATCCGAGCGCCCGGTTCCTACTACAGCTGCCCCAGCCTCTAATGCATCCTCAGGGAAGATTTCTGGAATTGGATTCGCCATAGCAAACACAATTGCTTTCTCATTCATCGTTTGTACAAGTTCTTTCGTTAATACGTTAGGAGCAGATACGCCAATAAAAATATCCGCTTGATGAATTGCTTCTTTTAACGTTCCACGCACATATTCTCGATTTGTCTTTTTTGAAACTTCAATTTGCGCTTCGTTCATCCATGATTCACCTTCACAAACAATACCTTCTAAGCTAACTAACGTAATGTGCTTTGCACCAGCCTTTAATAATAAATTTCCAATTGCAATCCCTGCCGAACCCGCACCGTTAATAACAATTTTCACATTATCCATTTGTTTGCTAACAACTTTTAATGCATTAATAACAGCTGCTAATACGACAATAGCTGTTCCATGTTGATCATCATGGAATATAGGAATATTTGTTTCTGCTTTTAATCGCTTTTCAATTTCAAAACAACGTGGTGCCGCAATATCTTCTAAGTTAATTCCTGCAAACGTAGGCTCTAAATTTTTCACAAGGGTAACGATTTCATCCACATCAGTCGTACCTAAACATAACGGAAAAGCATCTACATTCGCAAATTTCTTAAATAAAATACTCTTCCCTTCCATAACAGGCATAGCTGCTTTCGGTCCAATATTCCCTAAGCCAAGTACCGCTGTTCCATCTGAGACAACTGCCACCATATTACCGCGTGCTGTATAGTCATACACTGTTTCTTCATCTGCTGCAATTGCTTTGCAAGACTCCGCTACACCTGGTGTATATGTCAGACTTAAATCATCCGCTGAATTTACTTCTACTTTACTTGTAATCTCAATTTTCCCTACTAATTCTTTATGCAATAACAATGATCTCTCATTAATTTGATTTTCTAACATACTTATAATCTCCCCTTAATTTGACAAGCTAGCTATATGAATATAGCTAGCTTGTTTGATCATGAAAACATTTTTAATAAGATTGTCGCTGTTACAACCATTGCTGCCCCGCCTAAACGAGTCGAAATTTGCGCGAATGGCATTAATTCCATTCGATTTGAAGCTGATAAAATAGCAACATCTCCAGTTCCACCTAAACCAC
>NZ_BOQB01000465.1 GCF_018332475.1 Bacillus sanguinis
AGATAGGGCAATTCCTTATAAATATGAACCCGAGTGATTAACATTACTTTTTATGCTTTATTTATACATAGAAAATAATTTTGATAGTAGAAGCAATTATCACCCAATCTATAAAATAACCTCTCTATCAATCACTACCTTAAAAAATTCCGAGTAATGCGATAAAGAATAATCCGCTACATCACAATTCCCTTGAAACATACATGTTGAAATACCTAATTCCTTTGCAGGTAGTAAATCTAATTCTCTATCACCAATAGCTAAATCAATATTGTGCTTTTTATGCAAATAATCATAAGATAGAGCGTTCGGTTTTCGAGGGAAACCATCATCAATTGTAACCATGTCTACGAAGTATTTGTCCCAGCCGTAATGATTTAATATTGGTAATACTCCGGCTCTATCTTTGTGAGTCATAATTACATTTTTATCGGCAAACTTTAAAACCTCTTCCACCTTTTCAAATGGTTTTATATCTTCTATCATAATACGACTCTCTAATACATCAATTTCACTTAATTGTTTTTTAGATATTTCATAATAATCAATTGCGTGTGAAAATGAAACCTTTAACTTTGTATAGATTTCTTCTTCACTTATTTCCTTCCCTAAAACTTGAGAAAGAATCTTTGTATAAACTGGATACGTATCAAATAACGTCCCATCAAAATCCCATAAAATATTCATTCTGCTCACCTTCTATTTTCCAATCATTGTATGACTAAATCCGCTCGGTCCTTCGGCAATTCCTTTTCTAAATAATAATCCTCTGCTTTCCAATACCTATTTTGAAACTTCGAAAGTTTCTTCTGGGTCTCTCCGCTTTCCCGCAGAAACCGTGTCTCTCTTGGACAATCCAAGTACACCATATAATGAAAGAAATCTCTCCATTCTTTTCGCTGAAGAAAAACCCCTTCAATTACAATTACGCCTACTATAGGAATCTGTACCTTTTTCATTTCGCATAAGTCTATCTCATCATTATAGAACGATAAATTTAGTTTTGTTTCATTTTGTAGCTTTCGAAAAAACTTCTGCCGAAGCCACTCAATATCCCATTGTAAATAATAATACTCATACCATTCTTCAAATCCTGTATCATAGCGTTTATTACGCTCCACTATATGATCATCAATATGAAAAATATGAAACGGAATGCTTTCCTGTTGCATATTTTCCTTTAAATTTGCAACGAATGTTGTTTTTCCAGATCGACTTAAACCATCTATACCTAAAATAAATCTATTTTCCCTATGCGTCTTCATAATAGTTATAAGTTCGTTTGTACTCATTACTTCTTCCACTCTTCTTTTAATAAAGAATATAAAATCGTATCATGCGCAACTCCATTTTGAATCATATGTTTTCGAAGTAATCCTTCTTCTTGAAAGCCTGCTTTTGTTAACAACTTTTGAGAAGCTTTATTTTCTACATATACTACAGCTGCGATTCTTATAAGTTGCAACGTTTCAAACCCGTAATCTAAAATCGCCTGTAACGCTTCCGTTGCATATCCTTGTCCCCAATATGTATCGTCTAATTCATAACCGATTTCAGCTCGCTTATGATGATTGTTTATTAAATGAAATCCGCACGTTCCGATTAATTGGCCTGTCCCTTTTTTCTCTATTCCCCAACGAAATACAGTTCCCTCTTCATAACGAGTTTTAAACGTTTGAATAGTCGTTTTCGCCTGCTCAATATTTTCGAAAGAATCCATTCCGAAATAACGTATAACAGATTCTTTTGAAAAATAACGGAACATCGTTTCTGCATCTAACAGTGTTAGTTCTCTTAATTGTAAACGTTCTGTTTCTAGTTTCGGAAACCCCATCACTTTTTCTCCTTTTATTCTAATAAACTGCAAATTTCAATATAATTTCCATCTGGATCGGCAATATATGCAATGGTTTGCCCCCACGGTTTCACAATCGGTTCAACTAAAATCTTAATACCTTGTTCTCTAAATTGCTCAATCGTTTCTTGTACATTTTCAACAACAAATCCCAATTCAAAATGGGAAGATTGTAACTCGCCTTCTGTAAGTGGTAGTCCTGTTAATTCTTTCACGTCTTGCCGCGTATTCATCGCTAATATGGTAGTACCCGTATTAAATTCAATATATGTACCATGCTCTGCTTTTATCGGTAACTGTAATACATCTTTATAGAATCTTAGACATTCCTCAAACTTTTCTACATATAAAATGATGTACTTCATTTTTAAATTCATTTTACATCCCCCTTTATATCCATCCCTAAAATTTCGACAAAAGTCTCATAAAAACCTTGTTTCCTATAGTAACGAGCACAAAAAAATGAGGCCGATTTCTCGGCCTCCCAGCTTATTGGCATAAAACAGGAGATTTGGTTTGGACATAACCAGTTCGTACTCTTATTATATTTTATTTTTTCTGAATTTTAAATGCATTAAACACCTATTTATATTGAGAAAGTTTTTTTGCTTGCATAAAATTAATGAGTTTAAGAAATGCTACAAATGGAGGTGTATACATATGGAACCAATGCTATGTCCAAATTGTAAAACGAACCGTACTCGCTTTAATATTCTTGAGCAACAAGTAAAACCAGTCAAGTTAAATCCACAAACTGGTCAAGTAGAAGAAGAATACACAAATGAAACGATGAACGCTTTTCATATGGCTTATCAAGGACCTACTTACCGCGTCCAATGTGCTGTATGTGGACTCGTTGAAAATCCTGAACAATTTATTAAACCTGCGCAAAATCAGTCTTTTTCTTAAATATTATTCTTACCCCCTATGGAATTTTTATAGGGGGGATTTCCATTTAATATGTTAAACAAAAATGTTTTTCTT
>NZ_BOQB01000466.1 GCF_018332475.1 Bacillus sanguinis
CCTTGTACTAACACTTTACGATTCATTCCTAAAATACTTCCGACTACTAAACAAGAAATATATAAATATAAAAAGTTCGATTTTTTCATTAACATAGTCGCAGCTTCCATTGAAGCTGGATTCATCCAGTTAAAAAATACAAGTAATGATGGAATAAATAACGAAAGTATTGCTGGACCACCGATATTTTTTAAAATTGGAATTCTCATCCCAATGTCACCTAAGAAAATACCCATGATCATAATAACCGCAAATCCACCAATCATATCTGCTGGTAATTTATTATATACAGATGCCCCATAAATAATAGCAGCCAATACTACATATAACGGTAAAGGTATAACACCGATTTTTACATTCATAATTTTAGAAGCGAAAGATTCTCTTTGTACTTCATTTCCTTCAGAAAATGATACCGCTTCCACATTCTTTTGAATTCCCATATGGCACCCCCTTGTTTTCTTAATAACAATATTAAAACGCTTTCAATAGTAAAAATAGTTTTTGTAAGTTTTGTAATTGATTTTGTAACTAAAAAAAGTATAAGCGACTTATAATAAGTCGCTTATACGTAAAACTCTATTTTCTTTTGATCAACACATCTTAGTTTACTTACAGGTCTCCCCACATGTTGGTACATCATTTCGTTTTCTAACACTCCAATGTCAGTTAAAAACATTACATATTTCCGAATAGAAACTCTTGAAATCCCAACTAATTGTGACATTTCATCTGTTGTAAACGCTCGTCCATTCAGCGACTCGATCTTCTGCCAAATTAATTGCAACGTTTGCTTCGTTAATCCTTTCGGAAGCTCTTTAGTGACAGTAGGCTCTCTTTTTTCTTTTTGCAAAATTAACGAATCTAATTCCGATTGACTAATTTTTTGTTGTTCTTTCATGAAGGTAAGCTTTTCTCGATATATAGTTAACGCCTTTTTAAATCGTTCAAATGTAAATGGTTTAATTAAATAATCTACTACGCCATATTGTAATGCTTTTTTAATACTCCCCATATCATGTACAGCTGAAATCATCATAATATCGATTTCTTTTTCTTGGTTCCGAATATACATTAAAAGCTCAAATCCAGTCTCTTCAGGCATAAAAATATCAAGTAATACTAAATCTACTCGTAATCCCTCTAATACTTCTATCGCCGATTTTACCGAATTAACTGCTTGAACAAGTTCAAACCCTCCTACTTGCTCTAAATAATGCGTATTTAACATTGCTACCATCGGGTCATCTTCTACAATTAAAACTTTAATCATATTTGCCTCTCATCCCTACCTTTAGGTATTTCAATTGTTATCGTTGTTCCCTTTCCTACTAATGAATGCACATAAATTTCCCCATTTATTCGCTGGATACTTTCTTTTACAAGATACAAACCATAACCACGGTTATCTCCCTTTGTGGAATAACCTTTCGTAAATAATGCCCCTATTTCTTCTTCTGGTATACCTTTCCCCGTATCTTGTACTGTAATGATTAATGTATCCCCATATTGTATCTCAAGTTCAACTTGCTTCTTTTCACAATTCGTCACTGTCTCTAATGCATTATCAATTAAATTTCCGACAATCGTAATTAGTTCATGAATAATACTTTCATCATCTATTTCCGGCATGTAAGAATCTTCACTTATGATTAATTTTATATTTTTTTCTCTAGCATAGCTAAGTTTCCCAAGTAAAAAACCAGCAAATACTGGACTTTTTATTCTCTCCATAACCCCACCAATTTCATATTGATGCTCTGATACCATACCGCTTATATACTTCTGTAATTCTTCATACTGCTTCATGTGTGTAAGACCTAATACGACATGCATTTTATTCATAAAT
>NZ_BOQB01000467.1 GCF_018332475.1 Bacillus sanguinis
TGATTCTATTCATATTTCTCTTCATATTCTCTCCTTTTATTTTCATAAAACGCTTATTTTATGTTAACTGAATTATATTATATATTTTTGATTTTTTATTGAATATAGTACAGTACATGAAATTTCATATCGGATACATCATATATATTTATTTTACCTTTATCCTCTTAATAATAAGAATACAAAAACGATTCTTTTCATACGAAAAAGAATCGTTTTCTAATTTTATACATTCAATAACATCTGGTAAAGAACTGAGATAACTAAGAGATTATTATTTAATAGCATCGATTACAACTTCCGCTGCCTCTTTAATTAGTTGATTATCATAGGTAGCCTCTCTCTCATCTTTACTAGATAAAATTGCGATGATAATAGGTGCTCTATTTGGTGGCCAAACGATAGCAATATCATTTCGTGTCCCGTAACTTCCAGCTCCTGATTTATCTGCAACTACCCAGTTAGTAGGCACACCTGCACGAATAAGTTTGTCTCCTGTAGCATTTCCTTTCATCCACTCTGTAAGAATGTTACGTTTATGATTTGGAAGCGCATTTCCGACTGTAAAACCTTTAAGATTCGTAGCAATTGCTTTCGCTGTACTAGTGTCACGAATGTCTCCTGGAATAGCCTCGTTTAATTCTGTTTCAAAACGATCAGACATAGTAACCCGGTCCCCCATCTGTCTAAGCGCTTTTTCATATCCTTTCGGTCCACCTATTTTATCAAATAAAATGTTCCCAGCAGTATTATCACTGTAACGAACAGCAGCCTCAGCAATTTCTCCTAGTGTCATTCCAGTATCTACATGTTTCTCGGTAACAGGTGAATAATCCACTAAGTCTTCTTTCGTATAAGTAATAACTTCATTTAATTTCTCAGTAGAGTTTTGCTGTAACAATACTCCTGCGGCTAAAGCCTTGTAGGTTGATGCGAAGGCAAATCTTTCGTTATGTCGATAAGAGATTGTTTGATGTGTACCAGTATCAATCGCATATACACCTAATCGAGCATCAAATTTTTTCTCAAGTTGAGAGAATTCTTTATGCGTCGCCTGATTTTTATGTTTCACTTGTCCAGTCTTTTCTTTCGCTTCAACTTGCAGTGACCCACCTGTAAAAGTTTCTAAGCTTGTAAGACTTAAACCTAATATACCAACGCATATTCCTATTTTTAACATCCTCTTGTTTTTCAAAATCATCATTCCTTTCAAGTTCTTAATACTTTTTTACTTACACATAATAGACAACCACTGAAACAAGTTTGTTCCATAAACTAAAAAACTTTATAACTAATATCGGTATTATTAACAAAATAAATGATAGCAACTATGATAGCTGCTATCTCTTATCTCAAATCTTCTTTTAACTTTTAAAGACTTATATATAAACAGGGTCTCTTCCCCTGAGACAAGTACTCACATTTTACTAATTTTGATTAGAACTATCTATACTAGCAGCTTCACCATGTATACGTTGCTGTTTTAAATCAAAGTATGCATCTAAAACTTCCTTTCCAATTATAGAATTAATTCCACTTTTATCATTATGAAGCCATGGAACTACTACTGAGAACGCTACTTCTGGATTATCATATGGAGCATATCCAACTAACGTTAAGTTGTAACATTCCATACGTTCTCCTTTTGCATTTCTACCAATTGGATCATCTCCACCATATACAGTTTGAGCTGTCCCGGTCTTTCCAGCGGGCTTATATGGCGCATTTTTGAAATACTTTACCCCAGTTCCATCACCTTCTTGGAATACCCATCTAAACCCTTCTTTTATCCGATCAATATGTTCTGTCTTCATATCAACTCGATTTAATACGACAGGCTCTATGGAACGTATCACTTTTCCAACTTCCTGATCTTTTATGGATTGCTCTCGTATTTCTTGTACAATTTGAGGTTGCATTCTATAACCGCCATTAGCAATTGTTGAAATGTATTGCGCTAATTGCAACGGCGTATACGTATCATACTGACCGATAGAAAAGTCTAGTAAAAATCCAGGCTGACTATCTACTTTTCTAGTTTGTCCAATTATTTCATTCGGTAAATCAATACCTGTTGGCACGCCTAATCCAAATTGTTTAAAATAATAGCGCATCGTATTAAATGCTTCTTGTTTTATATCCAATGAACCATTTGGTACGTAATTAACTCCTGCAATTTTTAAAGCTGTCTGGAACATGTATACATTCGAAGATACTTGTAGCGCTCGTAAATCATTAATATTACCAAATCCGGATACATTCCACGATTTCTTAGCTTGTGTACCTTTAAATTTCATCGGTGCATCATAAAATTGATCTCCTGGTTGTATTGCTCCTGTCTCATATCCAGTTAATAAAGTTGCACCTTTTACAGCTGACCCTAGTTCATACGAAGTTGTCATATTACCTAATGCCAAATCCTCGATTTCTATTTTCCCTTCTTTCTCTACAATCCTTTTGCCTGCCATAGATAAAATCTGTCCGTTATTCGGGTTCGTCATAACAACAAAAGCTCGGTCCAATAGTGGCTCTGAACTCTTAAAAGCTCTCAAGTTTTTCTCTATACTTTCTTCCACTTTCTTTTGCAATTCCATATCAATCGTTAATGTTAAACTATTACCACTTTTTCCTTTAGAAATTATTTCTGTGTTTATAATATTTCCGGATTTATCAGTAATGTTTTTCACTTCTTCTTTTGTGCCATGTAATACATCTTCATATCGTTGTTCAATATAACTTTTTCCTACACGATCATTACGGTTATATCCACGTACTAAATAAGAATCTAAATTTTCTTTCGGTAATCCTTCTTCACTACTCGTAATATTTCCTAATACGGAACGAAACAAATTACCATTTACATAATTACGTTCCCAATCAACTGTTGCATCTACTCCTGGAAACTCAGCAAGGTTTTCACTTATTCGCGCATACTCTTGATCTGTTACATCTTTTTTTATAATTTGTGGTGTTAATTGATAACCTGAACTCATTTTACTTTTAATAGCTAACACCTTTAAATCTTGTGCTGTTAATTCTGCCAATTCTAATTCTGTAACACGACTTCGTCTTAAGTCTTCTATTTTTTTATCTAACTCTTTTCCCTCTATTCCCTTATCTTTTAACTTTTCTATATCTTTTTTAGTAATCATTGTCTCCGCACGTTTCGTATTCAACTGCATCCAAAAATCTTTTTTATCGATTTCAGTTAACTTATTTATATCTTGTTCGGGCATTTCAAGTACTTTCGCTAAGTCTTTTGCTGTTTTTAATATATCTTCACCCGTAATCCCCTTCACCCTTGTATAGGTAATCGTACGAAGGGATTTATTATTAACAACTGTTTTCCCTTGTCGATCTAGTATTTGTCCACGCGGAACTGGAATGCTAGTTGTTGCATTTTGACTACTTTCTACTTGATTCTTATAAGCCTCTCCCTCTACGATTTGCACTTTTCCTAGCTGCATAATAATAGCTGAAAATAATAAAAATATACAAAGGAACATTATATTTAATCGAACAGATATATATGTCTTCTTTTCTTTTTTCTTTTCCATAAACCCTCCATATATTTGTTTATATATTACATAGCGATGGCCGATTATAAAGTGAAACTTTAATCAGTGGGGTCTTGTTCATCCCCCACTGAT
>NZ_BOQB01000468.1 GCF_018332475.1 Bacillus sanguinis
AAAGTTAACACTACGAGAAAATTGTTTACTACATTTGTTCACGAAATCGTACGAATTTACGTATGTTACTTCTTTATTTCAAGCGAATTACTAGACAAAATATATTTTTTTACTATTATTTCTCTAAATAGAAGTTGCAAAACGAATTATATTGTTACTTTTGTAAACCCAACCCCCTATTTTTTAACAATTCCTTAAACATTCATCCATGTTATACACTGTATTCCTTAACAACATTTCGGTACAATACAATTACAACGATTTTAAATGAGGTGATGTTCATGACAAAACGTTATGAAAACATGGATAATGTGAGCACAAAAAAATCAATTCGTTCCTTTATACGTTGGCGAAAAGAACGAAAACAAAATAAAAAGGATTTTTCTTTTTTAGTAGAACAATCACCTGTCAAACAAAGTAAATTCCTACAAAACAACTTTGAAAAGACGACTGTAACTTGGATTGGTCATTCCACATTCCTTATCCAAACGAATGGGCTTAATATATTAACAGATCCAGTATGGGCCAATAAATTAAAGCTAGTCCCAAGACTTACAGAACCTGGACTTTCTATAAACGAACTACCTAAAATTGATATTGTTCTTCTTTCACATGGTCATTATGATCATTTAGATTTTTCAACACTTCGCCAACTTAACGATGACATATTATACTTAGTACCCATTGGGCTAAAAAAATTATTTACTCGTAAAAAATTCAACAATGTAGAAGAGTATAAATGGTGGGAAAGTACGACTATTGATGATGTTTCCTTTCACTTCGTACCTGCTCAGCACTGGACGAGAAGATCATTATTTGATATGAACACATCTCACTGGGGTGGATGGATTATTAAGAATGACAATATGGAGGAAACCATTTATTTTTGTGGAGACAGTGGCTATTTCCAAGGTTTCAAGGAAATTGGCAAACGCTTTTCAATTGATGTTGCCCTTATGCCAATTGGAGCTTATGAACCAGAATGGTTTATGAAAATATCTCACGTTTCACCTGAAGAAGCAGTGCAAGCTTATTTAGATTTAAATGCTACACACTTTATACCGATGCATTACGGAGCTTTTGCACTCGCCGATGAAACACCTCGCGAGGCAATAACAAGGCTTCGAAATAATTGGAATTTGCGTATGTTACCATGGGAACAACTGCATGTACTCTTTTTAGGTCAAACTTTCACTTATAATATCGAAACACATGCTAAGAAAGTGAATGAAAAAATTGAAACATTACATGTGTAACGTAACTACTGATTTTCTATATTCAACATATAATATAGAAAATCATAAAGGGTGTTTTCTATGAATGAATATTTACAGACTCGCTATATCATTAGCGGGAGTGCCTGTATAGCCCTTCTTATTTCTTACTTTCTATTCACATAAAAAAGCTACTTGAAA
>NZ_BOQB01000469.1 GCF_018332475.1 Bacillus sanguinis
GCTTATTTATTGCCGTATAAATTATATATCAGACAATACCCCTTAGCTGAAAGTAATTTCACGTCCATCCCCCAACGAACGATCGACCTTCATTTATATACGAAAAAGTGATTGCTATTTTTGTAGAACCAATTGCTTCTCTTGTTGCTCTTTACGCGTTTCAGTCTTAGGTTCCGTGCTTTCTTGGACACTACGATGTGCCACACGTTTCAAACAAATATGCTTCCACTTTCTTTCGTAACGTTTCATTATTCTAGATGTCCCCCTTGAATACGCTTTAAAACTATTTGAAATCGCTTACAGGAAATAATATAGCACATATATATAAACGTGACAACACATTTCCGACAATTTTTTGTCAAAAATACGAATAGAATTCGCAAGATATCGAACATTGTCGAAATATATCGATTTTCCTTCGTATAAAAGGCATACTACTAATATAGTAAAGTATTTTATTTCCCTTACTTGCACTTCAAGTTCCTTCTATATAAAAAAGAGCTGATACATAATCAGCTCTTTTTCCTTCTATTATTTATGACGCTTTATACGTCCTTCTTTTTGTAACTCTTTAAATAAGGCTGCCATCATAAAGAAAATAACGAAGACGAATGGGAATGCTGCAATGATAGCTGCCGTTTGTAAGGCCTCTAAGCCACCTACATATAATAAGATAGAAGCTAAGGCTGCTAAAACGATACCCCAGATCATTTTAATGCGGTTTGGCGGATTTAAACTACCATGTGTCGTTAACATTCCTAAAACGAATGTCGCTGAATCTGCAGATGTAATAAAGAATGTAGAAATAAGAAGAATAGCTAGAACAGATAAGGCCGATCCAAAGCTTCCCATCTGATCAAACATAGCGAATAATCCTACTTCTGTTCCCATCTCTTTAATTTTTTCAAAGATATGTGCATCACCGAACAGTTCCATATGAATACCAGTCCCGCCGAAAACAGAGAACCAAAGTGCACCAATTACGGTCGGTACGAGTAACACACCGATAACAAACTCACGAATCGTACGTCCTCGTGAAACACGAGCAATAAATGTACCTACGAATGGTGACCATGCGATCCACCATGCCCAGTAGAAAATTGTCCACGATTGAATCCATTGATTTCCACCTTCATCTAATGGACTTAAACGGAAGCTCATGCTTGGCAATTCCTGAATATAAGAACCGATTGTCGAAGTAAAGTAATTCATAATAAAGTTTGTTGGACCCGCAAATAATACAATGATCATAAGTGCAAATGCCAAAATAATATTCGTATTACTTAAATATTTAATTCCTTTATCAAGACCTGTTTGCGCAGATAACATAAATAACACTGTTACGATTGCAATAATAACTAACTGAGTCGTTAATGAATTCGGGATGGATGTTAAATAACTAACACCACCGGCAATTTGTTTTGCACCAAGACCTAATGATGTTGCCACGCCAAACACAGTCGCGAAAACAGCTAACACATCAAATAAATGAGCAATACGTCCATGGTCCCCGCCTTTAAATAACGGCCCTACTGTCGCACTAATTGTACTTGCTTTTCCTTTTCTAAAAGTAAAGTAAGCAATACAAAGCGCTACAAATGCATATAGTCCCCAAGGATGTAATCCCCAATGGAAAAATGAAAAACGCAGTGCAAGACGTGCACTTTCCTCAGTTGCACTCTCTCCAAACGGAGGTGCATACAAATGGTTTAATGGTTCCGCAACGCCCCAGAAGACTAAACCGATACCCATACCAGCACTAAATAACATAGCAAACCATGTCATATAACTATAATCAGGCTCATCATCATCTTTACCTAAACGAATAGAACCGTATTTCGAAACAATTAAAAAGATAGACACACCTAAAATAATAGAAACAGAAATAATATAGAACCATCCAAACTTACTAACTAATGCAGTTTGAATTGCGGTTGTTACATTTCCTAGGCTACCTTTTCCAATAATAGATTCGGGAATAATCCCCCAAAGTGTAAATGCAATACATAATGTTAATGAAACGATGAATGTTTTTGTCAGTTTCCTCATCAAATCCCCCTTCGTAGGTTTCACTTTTGTAAATAACATAAATTCCGATATGTAAAATCGGATAGAAAACTATGATTTTTGTGGTGATTTTCTTACTTTCACCTTCACCAATTCGAATTCTTATGGACAGCCTTACCTTCCGTATAACCTTTTCACTCTGCAAGAGCTATAAGATCGAAATACTGCTGTCAAATTGTGCGAGAAAAATGCGGATGGGAATGTATTTCCCCAAAAAAGGTGTGTTACAGATGTAAAAAAGGGCATTTTTCTTCCTTGCAACCCTTTCTTTTTGTAACAATTATGCGGTTTTTTTGCTAGTATATAGCACGTGTTTATAGTTTCACAAATGAAATGTTTATGTTTATATAACTATATTACCCATAAAACGGTAAAATACTCAAGGAATGTAATCGTTTAGTAAACATCATGTAACACCCCTGTAATATTTTTATTTACGTCGAAAACAATATGTTGTATTAAATATTTTGAATATAAGTAGAAACCTACTAATCATATAGAGTGAAAAACGCTTTCCTATATTTTTTGTTATATTACAGCATGTTAACGACTTATTACGAATGGTTTGTAA
>NZ_BOQB01000470.1 GCF_018332475.1 Bacillus sanguinis
AAGGACATAAAAGAATTGAAATAGCAATCCTCTATACAAATAAGGTATAATCTACACATAGTGAATCTTTTATATTATTAACTATAAGGTTCACCTATTCAAAAATACATAAACTAGAAGGTGCAACAATGGTAAGTAGTTTTATTCACTCAGTATTAACATTTTTTGAAGGGCTAGGTTATTGGGGCATTATGCTTGGACTTATGATTGAGATTATTCCAAGTGAGATTGTCCTTGCTTATGCGGGATACTTAGTATTCAATGGTAGTATCTCATTTTTAGGCGCAGTTGTGTTTGGTACAATTGGTGGTGTTATTGCTCAAATCTTTATTTATTGGATTGGCCGATACGGCGGACGCCCTATATTAGAACGTTATGGAAAATATATTTTCATACATAAAAAACAAATAGATGCTGCAGAAGATTGGTTTAATCGTTACGGAACTGGCGTCATTTTTACAGCACGCTTCATTCCAGTAGTGCGTCATGCGATTTCAATTCCTGCTGGTATTACAAAAATGTCATTCCTACGTTTCACTACGTTAACAGCACTCGCAATCATCCCTTGGTCTATCATTTTCATTTACTTAGGTGAAAAACTAGGTGAAAATTGGGAGAATATTAATGATATCGCTGGACCATATGTGAAATCATTCGCAATTGGTGGCGTCATACTTATTGTTTTATACTTCGTTATAAAAAAATGGACAAAAAAACGTAAAAATCTTGCGTAAAAATATATAATAAAAACCGCTATACATTCATTACGAATGTTAGCGGTTTTTATTATAGGCTTGATTTTGTATTAGAAATTGTATTATTTCTTCTTTGTGCTTTAAGTCATGTTGAATGAGTGATGAAAAGTAATGATTTAATTTCACTTTTTTAGTGCCAAATTGGTAAACATTATAAAAATATTTGGTGAGAATTCGCTCAATTTCATCCACTAACTGTTTACGAGTAACACTGAATTGATTTAATAGTCCTTCTTTTGAAATACCAGATCTCGCATATTTAATTGCTCCCTTATTCATTTCCTCAACATCTATTGGAACATTTGGTACAGATTGTCCACTTATAAAGTATGGAATTCTATGCTTTATTAAAAACACGTCCCAAACGATAAAATGTGAAATTACATCCGCAATTGCCCATGAACCTTCTCTTAATGCCTGAAACCATATATCATCAGGTACTCGCTGTAATGTTTGACACCATTCTATTAAATATAATTTTTCTTCCAAAACATTCTCTTTCTTCATTATTCATTCCTTTCTCGCACTTATAATTCATTCAAATTAATATCTTCTAGAAATTGTATAAAAAGCCTTCAAAGTTATGTGGATAAGCAACAATTCATTAATTTCGTATATTATTTAAAAAGGAGTGATCTCCCTATGCATTGGCAACAAAAAATACAATACTTAATCGGACGCCCTATCGGCATTTCCTTCATAAATGGGCAAGGAACCTCTGGTGTATTATGTTCAGCACATGATGGTCAATTATATGTGTATGAATACCTTTATCAAGCGCAGTTCGCAATGAAGCATTATGATTTTAGACACATTCAAGATATACATGCCTTTCCGAATTGCCCACATCAAAATCCTCTATACTAAAAAAAGGAACAGCTTATAGCCGTTCCTTTTTCTCCACACTTATTTCTCAGTATAAAAGTTTTGCACTGCTTCATCAAAGTAAATCCAGCCTTTCCACCCTAAATGAATTGTATCTTTTAAGAAATACTTATCATATTCATGTCCAGAAAAGTCAACTACTGGGTATCCTGCTTTCTCAACTTGTTCCCGAACTTTTTTATAATATACTTCACGGCGTTCTTTAGGGAAACCAGCGTAATCATACCACGGTCCGTTTACAGGTACAGAAATGAATAGTGGCTTGACATTTTTCTCTTTAAAAATATTTAAAACAATTTGTAAGTCATCATATTCAGGTGATTCTTCATACGATTCATTTGCTCTAAAGTTTTTTAAACCTTTTAATTTTTTCTTTAAATTATGTTTATAGTAATACGGATTTTCAATGCCAAATGTGTTTGTAGTAGATTCCGCTTTCCCTTCTTCTTCCGCATGTTTACGTGCATCTACCCATGAAATTGAACGAAGTCCCACATTTGTTTTTTCTTTCATCGGCTCAATCTTAAATATAGAGTTAAATAAATCTCTATGATCTAAAATATTTCGATGCATATAAGCAAGTGGTTTAACTAAACCCGCTTTTATGT
>NZ_BOQB01000471.1 GCF_018332475.1 Bacillus sanguinis
TCTTACTGCCCATTAAAGCGGGATAAATGGCATAGGAGGTCTTATTCTGTTAAAAGGAAGACCCCCTATATATTAGTTATTTTTATTCGCAATTTTAAACATTTCCTCTATATAAGCACTTTTTATCTTTTCTTATAAAGCATTTTTTATATGTGGAAAAGAAGCTACATAATTTGGCACGTCTATTCAACGAACTCCATTTCGGTCGTTATTATAATTTAGATTCATATGCAGATTGATTGGTGATGTCATCAAATACTTGACTTCCAATCATATAGTATCCATGAAGTGCAGCCTCTTTCGAAGCGTCTACCATACGGAAAGAAGAAATTTCACCTTTTATTTTTTCAATTCGTTTTTTGTGGAGATCTACTATTCCTCCTGTCCAAATAATAGTGTCATACTGGTCTAACTTAAATTGTTCTTGTAATACACACATAACGTCTTGGAAGTGTGCATCCAACTCTTTTTGAATCAAAGTATCAACCTGACTTGTCTGAGGATTTTCTTCTCGACCATCATATCCTTTTTCTAAGATTTTTGGCATGTCGTTAATATGCAAGTGATTACTTTCAGCCGCATGATTCTCCACAATATTCTTAATGTTTTTCAAAGGCTTGCTACATCCTAGTTCTGTCTCATAATGATTTAAAATGACATTCTGTTTCATATCTGTCATTTCTAATGTACGAAATCCACCATCAATAATTAAGATACGATCTCGTTCCTGAATGATTCCCTCTTTTAAGAAATAGGCATGTAAAGCGACCGGTTGCTGAAGAATCAAAGCATTTTCCACCGTAATATTAATAAATTTCCCATCAATTTGCACGGAAGTTTCTTTTTTTAGTGCACGTTGTAATTGCTCATGCTGACTACCAAAACAAGTGACTGGAAGCCCGGTAACAATTAAAGGTAACACGACATTTTCTTTATAATCCTTTGCAATGCAACCAAATATTTGTTGTTTAAACTGTTCGCTTTCATAATAATTTTCTATTTCTTCTTCAAATGGAGGAAGAAATGAAGCGTCAGATTGATGCGCTTCATTTCCCATGTAGTATGCAAAGTCTAAGTCTATAAAACTTACCTTTGTTAAATCTTCACTTTCATCATGATTAGCTACAGGGGCTAGTGTGGAAGCTTCACTCTTAACCGTCACCTCAGAATCTTCATCCTGTCGATATGCTCGCTTAGTAAAGCCGATTCCTACATCAATTGCATACAAAGATTTCATACTTTTTTCCTCACTTTCTATTTTTAGAATTAAATCTAAGCACTCTCTTCTTTCCCTTCTTTCATATATTTCTTTTCATTTTTCTTTTTTTCCCCGTCTATTTCCTTACTATTTTCATTTTTTTCGTAATCCTTTTCATCTTTTTTCTTTTTATTAT
>NZ_BOQB01000472.1 GCF_018332475.1 Bacillus sanguinis
AACTTTCCTTTTTCTTTCTCAAGGTCAGTTGTCTTTTGCGCCATCTCTAACTCACTTACTTGCTCTTCCATCGGATCTGTTACTTCTTTCCCAGCTCCGCTATCTTTCGCTTTCTTAATTTCTTTCTTCAGCGAATCAATCTTCTTCTTCCCTTGATCATAACGCATATCCGCCATCTTTTGATCAAGCTCAGCTTGCTTCATTTGCAAATTAATCTCTTCATTATCATAAGAGAATAACTTCGCGCCTTTCTCAACCTCTTGTCCTTCTTTTACCTCAATATCTTTCACTTTTCCTTTAGTTGGATCTGCATAAAAGCTTTCAATATTCCCGGGCTTCACCTGACCAGAAATTAACTTTGTATTATTAAGCTTTCGCTCCGTTACTTTCTCAAAGCTTACAGCGTCAGCCGTTGTTGCTGCGCCCTTCTTCTTCCCTTGCATTACAAAAATATTAACTGCCGCTACAATAACAATTAGTGCAATAACCCCGATAATAATCCATTTCTTTTTCTTGTTTGGAGTACGAACCGTATTTGGTACCATTTTCTCGCTCCCTTTATAACTTAATAGTTTAATATAAAAATTGTATAAAACTTTCTGAAAACAAATTACAT
>NZ_BOQB01000473.1 GCF_018332475.1 Bacillus sanguinis
GAACAAGCTATGTATTCTGTTATGACCTACTATATTGCATTCAAAACAATTGATACAGTCATTCAAGGTCTAGATGAAACGAAAGCAGTTTTAATTGTATCAGATCAATATGAGGAAGTATCAAATGCGATTTTGCATCGTCTTGGTCGTGGAACTACAAAGCTTGTGGCAAAAGGCGGTTACACGGATAAAGAAAAAGAGGTTATTTATGCCGTTGTAACGCGTCTGGAAGTGACAAAGTTAAAATCAATTGTGTATGAAATTGATGCAAATGCATTTGTTACGATTATGAGTACACAAGAGACAAATGGTGGTAAGTTTAAATCAGCTATTCACTAAAACATGTATCCCGCTATTTGAGGACAAATAATTGGTAGGAGATGGCCTCATCTGATTAAGGTTTCATTTTATAGGAATATTTTTTGAAAGCAGAGAATTTTTCTCTGCTTTTTGTTATAATAGTAAGGTTTCTTGAAAAAAATGATATATTTTAGGCAGATTGGTTTACAACTATAATAAGCTGTACTATAATTCAAATAGATATAAATCGGAATCATTCTTAATTAAAATAGGTGAGATGCTATGAATAATATATTAGAAATAGAAGGATTGTCATTTCGATATGAAGATCGAAATGTGTTAGAAGATATTAATTTGCAAGTTCCGAAGGGAGCTTTTTTAGGTTTAGTTGGGCCAAATGGTTCTGGGAAATCAACTTTGTTAAAATGTTTATTAGGCGTTTTAAAGCCAAAACAGGGAAGTATTCGTTTGTTTGGTGTT
>NZ_BOQB01000474.1 GCF_018332475.1 Bacillus sanguinis
ACATATAAAGTGAAACTTTAATCAGTGGGGGTTTTGTTCATCCCCCACTAATTATTAGTTGAACCAATCGGACTTTTACGGACAGTTGATCCCCCACCTAACTTCTTTGCTTCCGCTGAATTTTGAGGTGGGGGTCTTACTGCCCGTTAAAGTGGGATAAATTAGATTAAAAAAGGATTGATCAAATGATCAATCCTTTACTCTACTTCATTTAAGAAAAACAACGTTATAACTCCAGGTCCTGTATGTGCTCCGATTGCTGCACCAATTGTATTTACGATAAATACTTCACAGCCAAATCTTTCTGTAATTAATGCTTTTAATGCTTCAGCTGTTTCTAAATCGTCACCGTGAGTTATACCGATTGTTTGACCTTTAAGTTCTTTTCCACGCTCTTCCATTATATCGACAATGCGGCCAAGTACTTTCTTTTTCCCTCTTACCTTTTCAAGTGGTACAAGTTTTCCTTCTTCCACGTTTAAGATCGGTTTAATGTTTAGTAAACCACCGATAAATCCTGCGACTTTACTTAAACGTCCACCTCTCACTAAGTACTGTAAGTCAGCTACCGTGAAGATATGTTCCATATGGTTCATTAGAAAATCAACACGCTTTAAAATATCTTCTTTTGATGCACCGTCTTTCGCCATTTTAGCAGCTTCTAATACGACAAGCCCTTGACCAAGCGAAGCACATTTCGTATCAATAATTTCTAAATCTAAGTTAGCATATGTTTCTTTTACTTCCTCTTTAATGAGAACTGATGATTGATATGTACCAGACAGTTCAGATGAAAAAGCCAAATATATACAAGGATTACCTTCTTTTGCATAAGAAACAAATTTTTCTTGGAAAGTTTCAAGGGAAGGCAATGAAGTTCTATAAACAGCGCCTTCTCTCATTTTTTGCAATAATGTAACTGACTCTAATGTAACTCCATCTAAATACTCTGTTTCTGCTTCATCATAAACACGGAGTGGAATTAAATCAATATCATATGCTTGCAGCAATTCTACCGGTAAATCCGCCGCACTATCCGTAATGATTTTAACACCCATTTTTAAACCTCTATTCTGTTATAAATATAAAATAATAAAATAAAAATAGTACTTTTAAATTATATACGTAAAACTTAAATGAAGAAAGGAAAACACTTTATATTGTATGCACTATTCTTCAAAACTTGAACAGTTAATACAAATGATTCTATTTTAAACACCTATTTTAATTCTTTATCTTAATATAATCTTTTCAAATTCATACTGTTTAAAATATAAAAGCCAAATCCAATAATGGAAATGGCTTTTATATTTTCATAAAATCACATTGCTCTCATTATTATTTTGGCGATGTTAAATATTAGTCCA
>NZ_BOQB01000475.1 GCF_018332475.1 Bacillus sanguinis
CATAACGCTAAGAACATGTACAACACCACAAACTTTTATATACGCCAGGTGTACACTGGATTAACACAAGAAAAAGAGTTGCAGCCTTTGCAAAAAGAAGTTCTGGATCATATTCATAAAAATATTGGTAAGATGAATGAAACACAACTTCTTGCCTATCAGAAGAAATTGGAAAAAGAGAAATTAAAGCCTAAAGAAGAACAGAAAGAGATTACATGTAATTTGTTTTCAGAACCTAATTTTGAAAAACCTTTTGTAGATTACAACTTTCTAGATGCACTATTTAAGGCTATGATTCAAAATGATTATCGAGCTTTGCCTACGCAATGTAGCCAGTCAATCATGAAAGGTTTGTTCCAAAATTGGAAATCTTTTTTTGCTAGTTTAAAAGACTATAAAAAGAATCCAAACAAATATGCTGGAATGCCTAGGATTCCAAAGTATATTCGTTCGTCTGAAAAAGAGATTCTGTATACAAACCAAGATTGCATCATTAAAAACGGTAGATTTTTAAAGTTTCCAAAGACGAAATTACAATTAAATATTGGGAAACTAGGTTTTACTGAAGGTAAACTGAAACAAGTTCGTGTGATTCCAAAATACAATGAATATGTAGTGGAATTGGTAATGGATGTTCCTTCTGAACAACAAATGATTGAAGAGAATGCACGTTATATGAGTATTGATTTAGGGATTGATACCCTTGCAACCATCGTAACAAACACAGGTATGAAACCTGTCCTTGTTAAGGGCAAACATGTCAAAAGCATAAATCAATATTACAACAAAATGAAGAGTCATTTTACAAGCATTCTTAGAAATGGAAAACAAACGAATGAAGGACCTTTTACTTCTAAAAGGATAGAAAAACTTCATCAAAAACGTTACTTGAAAACAAAAGACGTCTTCCATAAAGTTAGTCACCATATCGTGAAACTAGCTCAAGAAGAAGAAGTTTGTAAAATCGTTATTGGTCAAAACAAAAGTTGGAAACAAGAAACGAATATGGGAAAAAGAAATAACCAACCGTTTTGTCATATC
>NZ_BOQB01000476.1 GCF_018332475.1 Bacillus sanguinis
TAGTAAAGGTTGGAGGAAATAAAAATGGGGTTAAAATCATAAAATTAATAACTACCCATACCATAACGACACTCGATCTTACACTGCCAGGCATCAATTTCTGAATAATTTGTTCCGTACTCTTTCCGTGATATTTTTCCATATTAATCTCCCAAAAACTAAAAAATTTTATCTAAAGCTGCTCCGATTCCAGTTTTAACTTTATCTTTTATCGAATCCTGTTTACCATCATGATTCCAATCACCTTTGTTAAATTTGATTCCATCAGTTACTATACTAGCTCCTATAGAAACACCAAAGCCAATACAAGCCCCAGCAACAGTTCCGATTGGACCGCCAAAAACAGTTCCAACAGCTGCACCTAGTTTGGCTCCCGCAAAGGCACTTACAGCAGTTGTACCAACCCCAATTGCTGCATAGCCTAAAGCACTTGTTTTTAATTTTAATCAATCTTTAAGAAATTCTTTTGGTGATAAAATATGTCTTTTTACATCGTCTATTTGCTTTACTTCGGCTAGAGGTAATGTAGTATGTAATCTCTAGGAAATATAATACAATAAAAAAATGATTCAATCTAGTAATTGCCAACACTTATAACTAAAAACTAAAAAAATTCTAATAACAAAAAAAGAAAGAGAATTAATTTGCATATATTTTTATAATAATAATGTCTCTTCACTACACAATCTTTATTTTTTAAGCCAAAAAATAGAAGTATCGTCCTATAAAAGACAATACTTCCTTAGTTACTTAAAAATCACATAATAAATTACCCATTACCTCTTCAAGCACTACATCTAGATTTACTACCTCTTTTTCCGAACGCCATCCTATAAAGCCGTCTGGTCTAATTAATACAATTCCTTCATTTTCTATCCCATATAATTCACGAAAAACATTTTCTTGAGCAATAAAATCTCCGCTTAACCCAACTCGATACACTTTAATATTTATCCCTAATTTAGATGAAACATCATATACAGCTTCAGCCCAAGAACTATTGCCTACTCCAGTAAGTAATACAAAATTGTTACCAAACAAGTCTAATATAGAAACTTCTTTCCCTTTATACATCCCCCAAAAGTGTGGCGCTCGCGTTCCAGGTCTCCCGTTCAACTCTACGCTATCCATTCTATGTGGAGTGACTGAGTCATCTATAATCGCCTCTGAACAATACTGATATCCAACTGTAACAGCTAAACCGTCCATATTATTTAAACTGCCTTCTTCTCTATTCGCCGCATGAAACAGTAAACTACTCGCATAATCTGTCGTTAATTTTGCAACAGGGTATCTCTCTTCATGATATGTTTCTAACAATTTCGGCTGTGCTTTCCCTTCTATAACAGCCGCTAATTTCCAAGCTAAATTATGCGCATCTTGTATCCCTGTATTTGAACCAAACCCTCCAGTTGGCGGCATAATATGGGCAGAATCACCAACTAAAAAAATGCGATTATCTTGAAATTTTGCAGCAGTACTTTCAGTCGCTTCCCACGGTAAAACACTTACTATTTCTGACTCAACATTTGTACTTCCTATTGCCGTTTTAATAATTTGTTTACAACGCTCTATAGTAAAATCCTCTGGTCGCTCTCCTTTTAACGGATCGTAGGATACATGGTAAATCCATCTTCTTTCGTTATCAACTGGAATAAGCGCACCAAGAACTTCAGGATGAAGTATCATAGTAAAACCAAATGCATCTCCTTGTATAAACTCACTTAAATCCGCTTCAAAATAAATATTCATATAATAGCCACCGATTGTACCTCTTCCCTCCGTACTTATCCTTAGTTGCTCACGTATTTTACTTTTTGCCCCATCCGCTGCAATTACGTAGTCACAATGAACAACGCTCTCTTTTTCCGTTTCGCGATCTAGAATCGTTGCTATTACTCCATTTTCCTTTTGTTCAAATGAAACTAACTCATGATAAAAAGATAGTTGCCCACCTAATGTTTTTGCTTCTAGTAACATCATCTCTTCTAAAGTAATTTGATAACAAGCAGTTTGTTTTGATGGACTAATCTCTTTTACCTTTCGAAGTAATTTTTCATCATTTTCATACTGAGTCACCCTCAATTGTGCGAATTCTTCCTGATTCGCCTCAACTATTGTATGAACAGCTATTCTTCCTCGGCAATTTTCTAATGTTTTACCCGCTGATCTAATTCTTTGTTCTAAACCTAATTCTCGAAATAACTCCATCGTACGAAAAGTGATTCCACCTGCTTTTGGATGAATTGCAGTAGACGGATGCCTTTCAATAAGTAAGTACTCAATGTTATGTTTTGCAAGAAATAACGCAGACGCTAACCCAGATAATCCCCCTCCAACAATTAAAACTGGTACATAATTCGATTTCATATATTTACCCTCCACATCATTGTTCTGAGCTCAGTGACATAAATATAATCAAAAAAAACATTAAAATATAGACTTATATTTCATTTTGAATTATCATATAGATAGATTACGCCCCAAAATTCCTTTTACC
>NZ_BOQB01000477.1 GCF_018332475.1 Bacillus sanguinis
ATATATGCCGCGCTTTATTCGTTTTCCTGAAAAAGTTGTATTTTGGTCATTTTCTCCATACGTTGGAATGAAGTCGTTATCCAGAAAACTTGCTTTCGATGTATATGATTCTTCAGTTACAACAACTTGAATGCCTACAGCATTTGCTTTGTATGTAATCATTTGAATCAGTAAATTATGCGGGATATGACAAAACGATTGG
>NZ_BOQB01000478.1 GCF_018332475.1 Bacillus sanguinis
TATCTTCTACGTTTATTTTTTTTTGCCTTATTCTTTATTTGTTGTATTCTATCTTTTCTAGTAACAGCATATGCTTAATAAAAAATGCATAGGGAGGACTAGAGAGATGGCGACAACAAGACAAGATGCTTGGACTGATGATGAAGATTTGCTTCTGGCAGAAGTAGTACTCCGGCATATTCGAGAAGGTGGGACGCAATTATCTGCCTTTAAAGAAGTGGGAAGACATTTATCTCGTACACCAGCAGCATGTGGCTTTAGGTGGAATTCTTACGTTAGAAAGCAATACAAAGAACGTATTGAGGAAGCGAAGCAACTACGTAAAGTAGAAAATTATGAAGTAAAAGAGACAAAGGTAGTAGAGCCTACGTCAATTACATTAAATGATGTTATTGATTTCTTGCAAAATTATAAAGATGAAAACTCTTTAATGGTGTTACAACAGCAAATTGAATCGTTGCAAACAGAGAAAGAGAGTCTTTTGGAGCGATTATCAGTATATGAGGAAGAGTATAGAACATTGCTTGATTATATCGATCAAAAAAGAAGTGTAATGGTAGCAGAAAGAAATAGCGCTCGTTCGAATGGGAAATTAGAAAAATTAAAGAAATAAAAAAACAGCTGCTATGTAGCTGTTTTTTTTATTTCTTATGCAGATTCTTCATTTGTAACCGTATTCAAATTTGTTTCTGGATTCCAAACATAAAAATCACCATCAGGTACTGATACAGGATGGAAATTTAATTTATCCCAAAAACCAGCTGAATGGATACGTGCGATTGTTTTAATTGGGAACTGTAGCCCCTTCGCATAATTTACAAGCATTTCTCCGAATCCTTGTTTTTGGAAAGTTGGTAACACTTCAAGTTTATAGAGTTCTAGGTAAGTACCTGTAATTTCGAATGGTTCCCCACCGTTTCTTTTCATATATAGGCTCATACGTGCAATTAGTGATCCGCCATAATAAATACCGTAAAATGGAGATTCACTATCGTTTTCAATAATGTTTGCTTGTAATTCTTCTAACATGGATAGTTCTTGAGCTCCGCAACCTTTAAATTTTTTAAATTCATCTAATGTTTTATAATTGATGAGCAAGCGCTCAACTTTTGGGAATCCCATAACATCACATCCTTTTCTTGTCTTGTTGAATGCAGAAAAGTAAAAATATTTATAATAATATTATAACTCATTTTTTT
>NZ_BOQB01000479.1 GCF_018332475.1 Bacillus sanguinis
CATAATGAAGAAAAGTACATTAGAAAATGTTTAGATTCAATTGCAAAGGCGTCAGAGGCATATAAAGAGCAAACGGAAGTTATAGTTGTTTTAAATCGTTGCACAGATAAAACAGAGGAAATAGCAAAATCTTATAATTGTATTACATTGAAAAATAACGATAAAAACTTATCTAAAATCCGAAATGCAGGGGCAGAAATAGCTAGTGGAGAAATAATCGTTACTATAGACGCTGATACTATAATGACAGAGTCCGTGTTGTCTAATGTAGATAAATATTTATCTTCAGGTAAATACATTGGTGGTGGGGTGAATGGGAAGTTTGAAAGAATATCTTTAGGAATATTCTTTTCTGCAATGTTAATAATCATCCCCTTACTTTTTAAGTATGGAGCTATATCTGTAGGGGTTTTTTGGTGCTATAAAAAAGATTTTATGGCAATTAACGGATTTAATGAAAACATGCTTATGGCAGAAGATGCAGATTTTGCTAAACGATTAAAAGAATGGGGAAAGCGAAATAATAAGAAATTCGGTACCATTAAAAATGGAATGATAACTTCATGCAGAAGATTTGATACATATG
>NZ_BOQB01000480.1 GCF_018332475.1 Bacillus sanguinis
CTTTTTTAATAAAAAAATAAGCTCATATAGATATTATTAATAATATCCAAGAATAGATAATAGTGCAAAAAACATCATTTCTCATAACCTGTAAATGCGGTACTGCCATGATAGGAATGTATAAAAAAATGAATAGGGTTATAGAAAAAGGCGAATTCCTTTTGAAAGTAGGAATTCGCCTTTTTCTTGCTACCAATGACAGGGCGTTATGTTAATCAAGCATGAATAAGTATTTATCACAAAAAATCCAGATCTTTGATTATCATTTTAAATAACCTCCGTTGTTTTTTTACCCTTTGCTAAGGTCTCGCCCTACAGCTTTTTATTACACGATTCACTTCACTACAACCTCCCTCTATCTCATCACACTCAAGTGACTTTCTCAGCATAAACACATGGACTCAACAAATCACTTCTAAAGTATATAAAAAGAAAAGACCTTTTATTTTTATATACTTATTAAGATTTATATTTTTTGACTGTACAAGGAATAGTTACAATGTATAAATCTATAGCATAGATTGTAACCCAAATACCTTTACCTTCAGCCGCTAACTTTTCATTCAATTGTGATAAATGCTCTGAAACTTTTCTTTTACCCCATTTTCTAGGAAACCATTGAAAAACCTTAGGAACATTATGTTTTTTGTTATACCATACATTCAATCTCCAAAAAATCAAGAAAAACGAGACAATCACTACAATACAAAAAATATCAAAATATGAAATCCCTAAAATCATATAATA
>NZ_BOQB01000481.1 GCF_018332475.1 Bacillus sanguinis
CAGGTTATCTTCGAAGAAGCGAACCCGGTAAGTGAAGTCACCATCGGTATGGTCGGCAAGTACATTGAACTGCCGGATGCTTATAAATCAGTGATCGAAGCACTGAAACACGGTGGGCTGAAGAATCGTGTCAGCGTCAACATCAAACTGATCGATTCACAAGATGTTGAAACGCGCGGTGTTGCATAATCCTTAAAGGCCTGTCTCTTATACACATCTCCGAGCCCACGAGACCGTACTAGATCTCGTATGCCGTCTTCTGCTTGAAAAAAAAAAA
>NZ_BOQB01000482.1 GCF_018332475.1 Bacillus sanguinis
AAAATTAATGCTTGTAACATGTCATTCTCCCCTTTTGAACTATAAGTTTTACTCGATATATTTTTCAACATCTCAACGATAATTTCTGAACAATAATTTGCGGCCGTTTTCGCGAAGTCATCATAAGAAATTTGTGCTTCATCGTCTGCACTGTCAGAAATACATCGTATTACGAGAAACGGTACTTCATTTATGTAAGCAACATGTCCAATTGCTGCACCTTCCATTTCTGTACAATGCGGTGCATATTCATCTATTAATTTCGCCTTTAGTTTTGAATCTTCAACAAAACATTCACCGCTTACAATTCTTCCTTCATGAATCCCAATATGTAAACTACTACTATTGCATGCAGTACGTGCTAACTCCATTAATTTCTTACTTGCGTAAAACTCCTCTTGGAACGGGAATAAGTTTTTCATTTGAGTCTTACTTACATCATGATGAGTTACATTCGTTGAAATAACTATGTCGCCAACTTTTACATCTGGATGTAGCCCCCCAGCAACACCCGTATTGATGATAGCATCTACATCAAATTTATGAATTAACGTTTGCGTACATGCGGCTGCATTAACTTTCCCTACACCACATCTTGCAACAATTATTTCTATTCCCATGAATTCACCAATGTAAAAAGGTATTCCCGCAATTGTTTGTTCCTCTTCTACAACTAGTTTTTCTAAAAGTAAGTCTATTTCAATTTGCATTGCTCCGATAATGCCGATTTTATTCATGAATATAGTCTCCTTTTTCACTTATAAGCCTGCCAACATGTTATGTAATGCACCGTAATTTTCAGCTATCCAATTCATTTCATCCGCAAAACGTGAAGGTGGTAAACTATGCTGATCCATATTGGCATGAATCCACCAAGTACTCTCCATGTACCAAAGCATTTGAATTGCCCGAACAATATTCCCTACTGGAAAGTCTAATTCATTGCGGTACCCTTCTAAAAATGATACAACAAGACTCTTATTTAACTCCCTATCATGTAAGGCACAAGATATAACCGCACGCCCAATATCCAATTCTACATAATCATAATCCATACGATCAAAATCTAGAATTGCTGAGACTTTATCGTTATGGAATAAGAAATTATCTACCCATAGATCGCGGTGCACCCATCCTTTTTTACTATTATAAAATTGATCTACATTTACCAATTGTGTTGCCTCTTGTTGTAATTTTATATAAGGAAGAATGTGCTCTTTTCCTAGCTTCTCTGCTTCTCTCCTTTTCTCTTCCCAATGTGTCAACCTTTCCTCTTTAGTAGGCGGAACAAATTTAGGGTTTTCTCCTTCTATTAAAGTGCCGTCATTTAACAATTTATGCATATGACCTATCGTCTGACCAAGAGAGTGGATTTCCTTTTCATTCACCTTTCCTGGTGAGACTAGATTACCTTCTTTATGTTCTAATACTATAAATCTTTCATCATTTTTTGATATATGCATTACATTATTTTTATAAGTTAACAATTTTGGGCATCTTACACTATTATTATGTAATCTTTGCTGTTGTTGTAATGCTTGCAATAACGTCAATGGGTCATATAACTTATATCGTTCTTTATTATATTGCTTTAATACAAAGTTCCCTACATCCGTTTCGAGTTTCCACTTTAAGTTTAACCAACCACGATGAATAGGTATTGCATTTCGAATTTTAAACTTAAATAAAGACTCACACTCCACTTTCAGCTCTTGAAAAATCATTGCAGCTTGTTTATTACATAATGGCTCAATCATCTTACTTATCCTTTCTTAACTTGACGTTCTTTACATAAGTTGCAAATATTCATCAATATCTTTAGAAATTTGTCTAAAAGCTTTATCCCAAAATTCATAGCTCGTTATATCTATTTCTAAATATTTTTTCATAAGTTCTTCCACTGGAGCTTTTCCTGTTTCTCGTAAAAACTTTTTATATTTCGAATGAAAAGTTCTATTACTTTCCTTAGCTATTTCTAATAAACTAAAACTAGCTAAATAGCCAAATGTGTATGGATAATTATAAAAAGGAACATCTGCTATATAAAACTGGACATATTTCATCCAAACAAATGGCTGATATTCTGATAATGCATTTCCATATGCTTTTTCTTGCGCTGCTATAGATAATTTCTCGATTTCATCAGCACTTAAAGGACTTTCTTTACATTTTTCATAAAAGTTCTTCTCAAATTCGAACGATGCTCGAATTGCCATTACATAATTAAAACAGTTTCTTATTTTCCAACTTAGCAATAATTTTTTCATATCTATACTATCTGTTGTGTGAATTAGATTATTTATAAGCAGCATTTCAAAGAAAATAGACGCTGATTCAGCCGTACTCATTGGCAAATAATCATCTAAAAAAGAAGAGGATGGTTCAAAACTCATATTATAAAAATGCCAAGCATGTCCTAGTTCGTGGGCAAGTACTCTTACACTATCGATGCTTCCGTCATAACGCATAGAGATTCGAGATTCTTTCTCACTGAAAAAAGGAGCACAAAATCCACCTGGGGGTTTATTCTCTCTCGGTTCTGCATCTATCCAACCACTTTCTATCGCATTACGTGCAAATTCTGCTAATTCTTCATCTATATTTTTTAATGCATCGTATATGTTTTGTACTGCTACTGAAAAAGGTATAATAACCTTATTAATCTTCCTTTACTGTCATAAGTTCATGCCATGTAATCGAAGCTCTGCCTTTCTTATAAACATTTAGAGCACTAACTAATTTATCTAGATTTTCTTCTGTCGCATTCCATATTTGTAATAATACAGTTTCCGAAATACCATTTGTATGAAGAGATTGTGTTAAAATCTCTTTATCTTCTATTTCATTACTCTTTGTATTACGCAATCTCCCTATTTGATTTAATACAGTAGCAAATATTTCTTTTTCCTTATGTAAAGCACTTGTTAATAACTCAAATACTTCTATTCTTTCCTTTTCATTATCACTATTCATTGCAATATTATTTGCTTGTCCAAATGATAATTGCTTATTATTGTGCTCTATTTCTATCCTATCCCTTAATTGTATGTACATATTTTCCCACGCATGAAGTTCATCTTTTATTAGCCTAGTATTATCGGTAATCTCCACTGCACTTTGTTGTATTACTTGCTGCACTTCACTTTTTAGTTCCTTCACTTTTACAGTCAATCTAGTAATGTCAGATGAAACACTTTCTTCAGCTGATCGGCAATACAAATAGTATTCTGCTTTTTCAATAGATTGTATAAGATTTGAAAGAATCCCTATATCTTTCGTTATAAAATATTGTTCTTTCAACTCAAATATTGGTACTAGAACATCCTCATTCGAATACAATCGTTCTAAATCCCACTTAGCAATTTTGTGCATTTTTATAGCCGCCTCCTATTTTTACAAATAGTTACAGATATTTCCCCAAAAACAATTATATATGAAATGGAAAAATTTTAATATCTTTAAATGTTTAGATTTTTATATACGCATTTTTATTTATATTCCTTGCTTCTGCTACTGAAATGCACATAACATAAACAGATGAATGGTATTGATACTGGAAAAATTATTACTTTCTAATAAAAGGAAACCCACCATATCAACCAGGAATTATAGAATAGCAATAAAAAAGGTTATCCAAAAGGCAAAAAATATACTACTCTTTTGGATAACCCTTTACAACTTATTAGAATTTTCGACTAATTTTTTTATAGATTCATTTTATTTTCAACGGATATTTTATAATATTTCGCAGATAATTTAT
>NZ_BOQB01000483.1 GCF_018332475.1 Bacillus sanguinis
TTAAAGTTTCACTTTATAAATTCATAAAAAAAGACACTCGTTTGAGTGTCAACATTGTATTGCTCTCGCGTATAGGATTGGAGTATGATTCTCAAAAACGTATTGAGATGGTTCGCATTTGAGAAACTGTCTTCTTATTCAATGTAACATCGTTAGGAAGAAGTGTAAATTGATAATGTAAATACGGAAAATTTAGTATAGATAATTTCTACTATAAACATAGTGTAATGTATTTATTATCCCGTATTAACGGGCAGTAAAACTTCTACCTCAAAATTCAGCTGGAGCAAAGGTGTTTGGTGGGGGGCAAGCTTCACGTAATCGACCGATTGCTTTTACTAATTATTAGTAGGGTGGATAAACTCCCTACTGATTAATCATTCTCTTTATTACTTAAGTATTTAAGAAGGTGTCTTATAAAAAAGAATGAATCATTTTTTAATCGATTCGTATAATTGTTAGAGAGACATCCGTTAAAGTGGATATTGTGGAATAAAAATAAAGCTGGAAAGTGAGTATTTTTAGTAGTTATAACAAAGGTAAAGTGCTAAATAGATTAATCATTTGGAAAGAAAAGGAGAATAAGTTATTAAGTTATTCTTTAATAATAGATTATAATGATTTGAATGAATAAAAAATATGTGGAATGGGGTATTAAATTGAACCGCGATGACAAATTATCGTTGAATAAAGGTTTGATAGGACCTGAAAATATTGGACCTACCTTTCCGGTTCTTCCACCAATTTATATTCCAACAGGACCAACGGGAGTAACGGGTTTAACAGGAGCTACCGGAGCAACGGGAG
>NZ_BOQB01000484.1 GCF_018332475.1 Bacillus sanguinis
GATTAAAGTCTCACTTTATCACAAACTAAATTAAGAAGACCATATATAAGAATGCCTTTTCTTTATCAATTAAGTTTATCTGAATCATTTTTAGATAATATTCTTTTTCTATTAGCTCAAATATAAATAATGCTATTTTCATGTTAGTAACAACATCTTTTCGAATACATTTTATTCTTTGAATGTATCTGGTTTTTCAACTCTGAATGATTTTACCTCACCGCATTCTAAACAGAATGTGGTTAATAGCTTAGAACGTTTCCCTCCTGAAAAGAACCTACTAGATTCATCTTCACAAACATATGCATGATAAGCAGATCCAATCCTTCCTTCTTTAAATGTAGTAGAACCGCAATTCTCGCATCGCTTATTTTTCATGCTACTAACACTAACACCTCATTTGATTGATATTTATTTTGCTGTGTTTTTAAGATAGAAGTAAAGCAACTTGGTTATAAATGATGTTTTCGACATGATATAATAGACCCCTTTATATATTCGTAAGTAAAACAGTGTAATATTAATACGGAAAAATATAATAATATGAGTTTTTACATA
>NZ_BOQB01000485.1 GCF_018332475.1 Bacillus sanguinis
CAGGCCGTCCTGCACCGCTCGCGCCAGACCTTCGCCGTATTGCTGTTTGTCGTGAACGATAGCAATACGCTGCGGTTTCACTTTCTCAAGAATATATTTCGCCGCCGTCGGCCCCTGGTCGGAGTCCAGGCCGGTGGTGCGCAGGATCAGCTGATAGCTACGGGCGGTCAGCTCCGGCGCGGTTGCCGCTGGGGTGATCATTAAAATGCCTTCGTCTTCGTAGATATCAGACGCAGGCTGCGTTGATGAAGAACAGAGGTGACCAATCACGTATTTAATGCCGTCGTTA
>NZ_BOQB01000486.1 GCF_018332475.1 Bacillus sanguinis
AGCCGTTACCGACTAGTGAATTAATAAATTTTTGATATAAACTGGTTTAAAATCTTTTAAAAGAATGTTTTTGAAATAAGGAATAATGTGTTTTTCTACATTGTTCTGATGAGAGAGAAATGTATTTGTTGCTACTGTTCCTTCCTTATATTCATTCAACCAGATAAGAAGGTAATCTTTCAAATGTTCATTACTTGGGCTAGTTCCCTCGCGTAATTGTTTTTCTATTTCTTCAGCTGCTATTTTAGCTTCAGCTTTACTAGCGAAGCCTTTCTTAGATTTTTCACGAGTTTTTCTACTAAGAGGATCTTGATAATATATACGGTATTCCCAAAAGTCTTTAGTAGATCCTTTCTTTTTATATTTATGGAAGGTAGCCATAGGGAAGCTCCTTTCTTTTTTGTTTAAAAAGAGTAGACCGTCGCCTACTCTTTGGTGTTAAATTGCTAGCGCTAGAAATTTAATAATTCTTTACTGCTTGTACAACACGTCCAATAACTTTTACATCT
>NZ_BOQB01000487.1 GCF_018332475.1 Bacillus sanguinis
CCTTCACTCGGTAAAAATAGCGTGTTTCCTTACTATATGAAAACGAATTAATTGGTATATATAAACTTTGATCTGTTTCTACCTTCTGCGAATCGAATACTATAGTTTTAAACTCTCTATCCTTCGCAACCTGCAATTGATACGCAAGTTGTTTTACATTTCGCTTACTCGACTCGAGTTGCCAACTAATTTTAACGACTTTCGAATCTATGCCTATCGGATTATTTTTATTATCACAAAGCAATTTCTTTATTGTTAGCACACTTCTTCACCGTCTTTTCTAAATCTTAATTTAAATTAATTATAATAAAAATAAAATTCTAAATAAACAATAATTTCATTCATCCTTACAAAATTATTAACTTTCCATAATTAAAAAGGTTTTCATTTTCTATTACCGAAAGTATAGTGCGGTAGAACAAAAATTATATTTGGAGGTTAGAAGTATGTCTAAAATTGAAACTCCTGTTATGACTTCTTTACAAACAACGGTTGAAAAAATGATGAAGGATTTAAATGTTCCTGGTGCTGCTGTGGCTGTTATACAAGACGGTGAAGTCATTATTTCAGAAGGATTTGGCTATCGAAATCTAGAGACAAAAGACGCTGTTACACCGAGTACTCGATTTGCAATCGGTTCTTCAACGAAAGCTTTTGGCACACTTTCATTAAGTTTGTTAGCACAGCAAAAAAAGTTTAATTGGGATACTCCTGTCCAGACTTATATACCTAACTTCTCTTTATCTGAACTACTTGCTAGCTCACAAGTTACAGGACGAGATTTAGCCTCTCATCGTACTGGGGTAAGTCGCCATGATGCCCTTTGGTATAGCTCTTCCTTATCTCGAAAAGATCTCGTTGAAAAAATAAAACATTTATCACTTGATGCACCGTTTCGGACTTCATTTCTATATAACAACTTAATGTATGCAACAATTAGCTCTATTGTTGAAAACATCACGAATCAAACGTGGGAGCAATACACTACAGAACATATTTTAGAACCTTTAAATATGAGGCATACAAACTTCTCTGTTACAGATTCACAAAATACAGATGATTATGCTTTACCTTACATCGAAAATGACGGTGAAATAAAAGAAGTTCCATTCCGTAACATCGATACAGTCGGCGCTGCTGGATGTATTAATTCTACAATTGAAGATATGGCAAATTGGGTACTCCTTCAATTAAATCAAGGGAAGTTTGGAGATCATGAATTAATCTCTCCAGAATTATTACAACAAATGTATACACCACACAATTCAATTCCAGATCAACCAATCTTATCACTTCCTGAATCCCCATTAAATAGTTATGGACTCGGCTGGTTTATTAGCGCTTACCGTGGTAATAAGGTGATTCATCATGGTGGTAATATTGATGGATTTTCAGCGCTTGTTTCTTTCATACCAACAGAAAACATCGGCCTTGTCATTTTAACGAATGCTGGAGGCACATTACTGCCTACTTATCTCGCTAATCAAATTTATGACGAACTACTTGAATTAGAATCCATTGATTGGCATAAACGTGCTGTAGAAGATACGGAAAAAATGAAGAAAATGATGAAAGAAGCGACTGAATCCGTTCCAGAACAAATAAAAGGAACTACACCTTCTCATAAATTAGAAGATTATACTGGTACTTTCGAACATCCAGCATACGGAACATTACAAGTATACAAGCGAGATGATTCGTTATTTGTACAATTTATGGAGATGGACATTCAATTAGGGCATCATCATTACGACATCTTTTCTGCAAAAGTTGACTTATTCCAAATGAAGATGAATCTATTATTTGCATATGAAATGAATGTGAACGGTGAATTCCCATCCCTTCAATTGCATGTGCCCGCTATGTTAAGTACGCAGCCACTTACATTTAAGAAAATTTAATAACTGTTTAAAAGAGGGATGATAACACATCCCTCTTTTTCCCTTTAAATTCTCCATTAAAAAAAGGTAATACGTAAAGGGCATAGAATTCTATTATTCAACTAATTAAATTATCAAAGAGGGAAAACTGTGTACACAGAAATTTTTAAAGACGTTGTTTCGATTACCCATCACGATTATTCAGGCTGTTTAGATAAGGAAGGATGGGACGATCCTTCTACTTATTTACAAACAGTTGAGAAACTAGAGAAAATTGGAAAACTAACACCAATACAATTTACTGAAATTGTACGGGATTACTTACTAGACTTTAAAGATAATCATATGTTTTTCAAAATGAATTCTAACAATCAACCGCTTAACAGTGTTGGCTTCCAAGTGAAAAGATACGAAGATCGCCTATATATTACATCCACTTCACAAGAAATAAGAGTGAAAAAAGGACAGTCTATACTCGCATTAGATCATATGAAAGTTCCTGAGCTATTAATAAAATATAAGAAGTATTTAAATGAGAATACATATGAACGTGAAAAATGGGATTATGTTTTATTAAAATCATCCAATTGTACACTTATAGATGAAAATGGAGTAACTAAAACCATAACTTTACAAAAGTATAAACAAAGCGAATACACGCCTATTTATTCATTGAAACAGTATAATAAAGATACACTCTTAATAACTTTGACGGATTTTGCAAATATTGAAGCTATTAATAAATTATTAGACTCACACAAAAATGAGCTTAATTCTTTTCCAAACTTAATTATTGATGTGCGATTAAATCGTGGCGGAAGTGATGATGCATTTTTCAACCTACTTCCTTACTTATTTGAAGACAAAGAGATTTCTCTTTTCGATTCTTCTGATACAATGCAATTAAATCATACAGAACGAAACTTTCATTTACGTATGAAAGACATGGGAATGGAAGATTATGATTCTTTAGACGAACTTTCCAAATTATTCACTAATATGTTTATTCAAGATTTAAAAAAGAATCATAAAAAAGGATTCGTTACATTTGATACCTCTGGGTTACCAAAAGAACTTCAATCATTAAAAATACACGGACGAAAATCACCTAGTAGAGTAGTTCTATTAACAGATATTTCATGCGGAAGTTCTGGTGATTCTTTTGTAGAAGTTGCAAAGAAATCATTGAAAGTAAAAGTAATAGGTCGCCCTACTGCTGGCTTAAATGATTATTCTAATTTAGCAGTTATGGAATGGGCTGACACATTCGCTCTTTACTACCCTACTTCACGACTTTCAATTATAGATAAAGGCGAAGGAATGTCCGGAATTGGTATTCAACCACATATACATATTCCGTGGACTCCGGAACATATACAAGAAGACGTAGATTTAAATTTAGCATTACAACTACTTCAAAACGAAGAATAGTAAAAAATAATAGGTAGGTGTGAATCACACCTACCTATTATTT
>NZ_BOQB01000488.1 GCF_018332475.1 Bacillus sanguinis
TGTTGCATGCAAATATAAGTATAATAGTTAGAATGTTTCGATAAAGACGAGTTCGAATTATGTATATTGAAATAATAAGCGCTTTCATTGATATTATACAACAATATAACGGAATATAGTATAAAAAATAAAAAATTATGAATTTATCGTAAACTTTATTTAGATAGTGTTAAATATCGAAAGGAAAGTGAAGGATTTCTACAAAAAAAGTTGCTAAACATAAAAAATGCTTTATAAACAGTTAGTTTCTATAAATATGCCGAAAAACACCGTAAAACCAATAACACATTTTGCGGAATAAAGGGATAAATGAAATATTTTAAAAGGATAAAACAAATATGAAGATATTAAATTTTAAAAAAAGAGAGGAAGAGATATAGTAACGATTATTTACAGTGTTCCGCGTTTCATTTCAAAATAGACGTGCTGAAAATGAAAAAGTTTCTTCTATATAAATAGAACGAAAAATAAACAAAATGAATGTAAAGGAAGCTTGACGTAAAGTTTCCTTTACGTATATACTCGATATAAGGAAGGAGGGAGAAATTTCCTTGGAAAATAAAATGGTCGAATACCGAAAAAAATTTGGACTATCTCAAGAAAAATTGGCTGAGAAACTTGGAGTTTCTAGGCAAACCATCATTTCAATTGAAAAGGGAAAATACGATCCATCACTTCCGTTAGCATTTGAAATCGCGAAAACATTTCAGACGACGATAGAACATGTATTTATTTATGAAGGAAAAGAAGGGGAGGAGTAAAGATGAACGATTCACAAAAGTACTTCGTTATCATGGGAATTATCTTTCTATTTATGAGTGGATTTATGATACTAACAGGAATAATGACGCATTCTGCACCACCACCAGCAACTTATCCATTACTTGCTATGATGATTATGTGTTTCTGCCTAAGTTATTTACACCCACAATTTAAAGAAAAAGATGAGCGAATGAAACTCATTCGTTATAAAGGAATGTTCGTAACCTTTTTTGCCTTAATAGCATATTATCTTCTTTTCTCTTTTGGCTTAAACTTAAAAATACTTACACTATCCGCTACTGAACTATTGAACATACTAATGGCACTTACGATGAGTACAGTTTTTATCTCATTTGTTGTTTTATCGAAAAGATATTAAGATGGAAGAGAGAAAGGAAGATTAACATATGCAAATGATGTATGCTTTTGGCATTGGACTTGTATTATTTCTAGCTGTATTCTTATTTATTCGTAAAGACGTTCAAGGCGGGACGTTAACAAAACGAGGCTTTTATAAAATGATTGGCTGTTTAGTTGTTATGTTTATAGCGATTATCGTCATGATCGTTTTAATAAATCAGTCACTATAGAATGAACCTTACTTGAGTAAGGTTTTTCTTTTTGTTATAAAATCCGAAAATTCCCACTAAATCCATTTACTACATATAATCGATATTATATAATTTAATAAAATGATAGATAGGGAGCATAGTATATGAATAAAAAAACTATCTTCTTTTTATTAACATGTCTACTACTTATAGCTAGTATTACTTATATAATATGTAACAAACCAGAACCAGTGCCACCTATGTTAGTATGGGAGGGGCAGGAATACTACGTAACGCATGAACCTGCCG
>NZ_BOQB01000489.1 GCF_018332475.1 Bacillus sanguinis
CATGCAGATGTAAATGCTGCGGCTAACATTTTACGAAAAGTAATCCCAAATGCATGGACAAATGGGATAGAGGGGTTAGGCGTGAAACAGCTCGCTAATGTGTTAACTCCCCTGACGTTAATCGTCCGTTAGGTCAAAACGTTAGAAACCCCCACTTCAAGCTTTGCTAAGTGGGGGAGTGTTCATATAATAAAAAGAAAGGGAGTGCAAACATATATATGAACAAATGGATATTACTTATCATCTTATTATTACCACCACTATACATTCTTTATATGACCTTTCAAATGAAGAAAGTTGCTCGTGAAAAGTTGAGTCATCACTCTCCGTACGTTCTTATACTGGGTGCAAAGTTATTTGGAGATAGACCGTCTTTATCTCTTCAAAATCGTTTAGATGTAGCGCTGGAATATTTATATTCTCATCCTGATGTAAAAGTAATTGTTTCAGGTGGTCAAGGGGAAGATGAAGATATACCGGAAGCTCATAGTATGAGAAACTATTTAATGGTACATGGTATAGATGAGAGTCGTATTTTAATAGAAGATCAATCTACAAATACGTATGAGAATGTAAAGTTTAGTATGGATTTATATGATGTGAAACATGCGGTAGTTGTAAGTAATACGTATCATTTGTATAGAACGAAAATAATTGCAAAGCGTTTAGGCATGAAGATGGAGGCGCTAGCCGCTGAAACACCGATCCGTTCTAAGAGGAAAATGTACGTACGTGAATATGCTGCAATAATGAAAACAAGATTGTTCGACCGTTAGAGCTCAAATGTGGGCTCTTTTTTTGTAGAATAAAGCGTATCATTTGAAATGAATACCATCTTCCATCAAAATAAAGGAAACAACGATAAAGGAGTTGTATTTGTGATTCAATTTAATCAGGTGTCAAAAGCGTATGAAGATGGCACGAAAGCAGTGGATTCATTGCATTTAGAAATTAAAAAGGGAGAGTTTTTTGTCCTTATTGGTCCGAGTGGTTGCGGGAAAACAACGACAATGAAGATGATTAATCGTTTAATTGAAACGACTGAAGGATCGATTTTAATCGATGGAAAAGATATTCAACAATATAATATAAACGAATTACGTTGGGATATAGGATACGTGTTGCAACAAATTGCTTTGTTCCCGCATATGACAATTGCAGAAAATATTGCAGTTGTTCCTGAAATGAGAAAATGGAATAAAGAAAAAATAAAAGCCCGTGTCGATGAGTTGCTACAGATGGTCGGGCTAAATCCAGACGTATATCGCGATCGTATGCCTGATGAATTGTCAGGAGGTCAAAAGCAGCGCGTTGGTGTTGTACGGGCATTAGCCGCAAATCCGAAAATTGTTCTTATGGACGAACCATTTAGTGCGTTAGATCCACTAAGTAGGGAGCAGCTTCAGAAGGATATTGTACAATTGCAAAAAAAGATTCAAAAAACAATTGTATTTGTAACGCATGATATGCAAGAAGCGTTATCGCTTGGAGATCGTATTTGCGTTATGAAAGAAGGAAAAGTTGTTCAATTAGATACACCAGAAGGTATTATACATAATCCGAAAAATGAATTTGTAGAGGAGTTCATTGGAAATCGTGGACGACCTTGGTATGAGGGCATGAATATAGGAGATGTAATGCCGCTAGACGATTGCACACGAGTTGAAGGGATTGCTTTATCTTTGCATTCGCCCTTACAAGAAGCACTGATTCGCTTACGAGCTGAAGAAGTCGTTCCAGTTGAAGAAAATGGTCAATATGTTGGCACTTTAACAAGTCGTCATATTGTCAATTACATTGTTGAACAAATGAAGGAAAGAGGCTAAACAGTGACTGATTTGATACAAACGTTCCAAGAACGAAAAATAGAATTACTAACTGCATTAAGTGAGCATTTACAAATATCGCTTATTTCATTATTTTTTGCAGTAATTATTGCAGTGCCACTTGGCATTTTATTAACGAGAAAAGAACGACTGGCTGAGTTTATTATAGGAACTTCTGCAGTTATGCAGACGGTCCCATCACTGGCATTACTCGGACTTTTAATTCCGTTAGTAGGAATTGGAAAACTTCCAGCCATTATTGCATTAGTTGTGTACGCACTATTACCTATTTTACGAAATACATATACGGGAATAAGGGAATTAGATGAATCTTTAATCGAAGCAGCGAGAGCTATGGGGATGAATAGCTGGAGAAGACTGTGGAAGGTAGAGCTTCCTCTTGCATTACCAATTATTATGGCCGGTATTCGTACGGCGATGGTATTAATTGTTGGAACAGCTACATTAGCAGCTCTTATAGGTGCTGGTGGGCTCGGTAAACTCATTTTACTTGGTATCGATCGGAATGATCATGCGCTTATCATTTTAGGGGCCGTACCAGCCGCGTTACTCGCTTTATTCTTTGATGTAGTACTTCGAGTACTGGAGAGTCCAAAACGCTCTTCTAAGCGTGTTATATTGACGATATGTATTGTTTGTATCATGATTGCTTCTCCATTTCTTTGGAATACACAAAAGAAAGATATTGTTATTGCCGGCAAACTTGGATCAGAACCAGAAATTTTAATTCAAATGTATAAGCAACTTATCGAACAAGATACCGATTTACATGTAGAATTAAAACCAGGTCTTGGAAAAACAGCATTTGTATTTGAAGCATTGAAATCAGGTGAAGTAGATATATACCCTGAATTTTCGGGAACAGCTTTATCTACTTTCGTGAAAGAAGAGCCAAAAAGTACAAATCGGGATGAAGTATATGAGCAAGCCCGCGCTGGAATGGAAAAGAAATATAATATGGTAATGTTGAAGCCGATGGAGTATAACAATACGTATGCACTAGCTATGCCGAAAAAAATAGCAGATCAAAATAATATAAATACAATTTCTGATTTAGGAAAAATTGCACAGGATGCGAAAGTAGGATTCACATTAGAATTTGCTGATCGTGAAGACGGTTATAAAGGAATGCAAAAATTATATAACTATAAGTTTTCAAATGTGAAAACGATGGAGCCGAAACTACGTTATAGTGCAATTCAATCAGGGGATGTTAACGTAATTGATGCATATTCAACTGATAGTGAACTTGAGCAATACGGACTTAAAGTGCTAAAAGATGACAAAGGATTATTTCCACCATACCAAGGTGCACCGTTATTAAGAAAAGAGACGTTACAGAAATATCCTGAACTTGAAAAAGTATTAAATAAATTATCTCGAAAGATTACAGATGAAGAAATGCGAAAAATGAATTATGAAGTAAATGTGAATGGTAAAGGTAGTGAAGAAGTAGCAAAACGATTTTTACAAAAAGAGAATTTACTACGTTAATTTTACAAGAAATATACAAATTTATATGTATGAAATGACCGTTCATTACAAAATGAACGGT
>NZ_BOQB01000490.1 GCF_018332475.1 Bacillus sanguinis
ACTTTCAATTTATTCACAGTCCGCCAATTTCTTACTGTAGCTGGTGTATGTAACTTCTGAAACTGGTTCATTAATTTAGAGTTTCGAATGCTATTTTTGAAAAATAAATACACAACCTTTTCATCTATATAACAATCTTCAGTATCATTTTTTTGCATAATCAACTGATTTTTTTCTTTTTCAGTAAGTTCATTTGCTAAGAAGGCAACATGTATACTTTCCCCTTCTAACAATGAATCGACTTCATAAGGACACCTTTTTATCATATTTATAAATCCCTCATTTGTTCTTAACATGACCGGAACGTCAAAACCAAAAACGTTTTTAATTTCCGATTGTATTCGCTCCTTTAGAAATTTTATATTTTCCTCAGATTCGAATAGGATATTACCACTTTGAATATATGTTTTCACTTGTTTTAACCCTATTGATTCAAACATTTGTTTTAAATCAGCCATTTTAATTACCTTATGCCCGCCTACATTGATTCCTCTTAGTAATGCGATATAAATTGTCATATCGTTTCACCTCGTTTAAATGTATTTCACAATTGATGTAAAGTTATTTAATTTTAAGATAAACTATAAAAACCTTGCTACTTCGTTATACAAGGAGTAAGGTTTTCTTTTCGTTATTTCATGATAGGTAAATGCATTATAATTTGTTGGCCAATCGGTCCCATTCTTCTAAAACCTTTATCTTGGAAGCCGACTTTTTCATATAAATTTTGTGCAGGAATATTTTTTTCATTTACAGCAAGTACAACCTCATTTTTTATCGGGAAATAACGTTTTACAAACTCTTGTAATAATGCCAATGATTTTTTAGCATATCCTTTTCTTTGTCTATTATGATTTATAGAAAATGATGTTAAAAGTAAAGCATCCTGATTGTCTGTGAACTCCTGTACTCTATCTCCTGTTTGCAATGCGAAAAGACCCACAGGTACTCCATTATAATCCAAAATTACAATCACATTTTTGGTTCGATCACTTTTTGCTTTCTCTAATAATTCAACTGGATCTGATGTAAACTGAACTTGTTCACTTGGTAAAGTAAATGATTGTATAACTTCTTTATATCTTTCTTTATACGGAACTAATTGAATTTCCCCTGTATGTATGTTCATGCGAAACTCTCCCATTTTTTACTTATTAACTTAAACCTTGTTGCACTTTAGAATGCACTTTTCCATCTAAAAAGGTAATTTCAACAAATGAAGTTGGATCGCTTCCTTTCCAAGAAAAAATTTGTTTAATTTGTGCAGAATGTTCTACTCCTTCTTCTATTACTAAATCCCCTTCAAACCCAATGAAATCTTTTACTTCTGTATAAGTCATTCCTTCATTTATGTTCGAGAAATGATTTATATTGATAGGATCTTTCTGCTGCCTTTCCATCACAGTAGAAGAAGTCGCTGTTTGTTTTTTCACTTCTTTCTTCTGTTCACACGCTGTCATACTGAAACCTAAGCATAAACTACATACTATTAATGCGCTTTTTTTCATCATAACAGTTGTCCCTCCCATGATAATTAAACCATATATTCCCTTAAAAATAAACTGAATATTAAATATTATATTGAAAATCCCCGTACAATTAAGTACGGGGTTAATTT
>NZ_BOQB01000491.1 GCF_018332475.1 Bacillus sanguinis
AATGAAAACCGCAAATAAAAATGAATTGATAATCCTCAATTTTAAATGAAAACCCTTTTATACATAAATAATAAGTAAAGTTCCTTCTTTTAAATAAACTCAAACAAAACGATTTGATATAAATGTTTTTTTATAGAAGTATGGATGATGTACGGAGGCAATTACAAATGAAAGAAAATAAGAAGAGTAAGAAAAGACGAATCTTTCAAGTATTTTTACTAATGATTTGTTCTGCTATTTTATATGTAAGTTATGCAGCTTACGATATTTGGAGTTATCGTTTTAAAACAGATGATAGTGTGAAAACGGATGCTGGTATCGTACTAGGAGCAGCTTCTTGGAACGGAAAACCATCACCTGTATTTAAAGAAAGAATAAATCATGCGATTTCTTTATATAAGAACGGAAACATTAAAAAGATTATTTTTACAGGTGGTACAAAGTTCGAGGCAGAGCTTGAGGAAGCGCGTACTGCAAGAGTATATGCAATGAAACAAGGTGTAAAAGACGAAGATATTTTAATTGAAACAAAATCCCTTTTCACTGAAGAAAATTTAAAGAATGCGAAGGAAGTTGGAACAGAGAACGGAATACGCACATACACGATTGTAAGTGATCCACTTCATATGAAACGCGCAATGAGAATCGCAAAACATATTAATATTGAAGCGTATGCTTCACCAACGCCGACATCAGCATATAAAACGTTAGACACAGAAATTCCATTCTTCTTTAAAGAATTATTCTCGTATATTGGATATGTAACCTCTTTGCCATTAAAGGCATTGAAGGGAGACTAATATAAGAAAAGAACCTATCTTAAAATAGGAACTTTTCTTATTAGTCAAAAACATTGTATTTTTATCGGAATAGTGAAACAATAGAGATGTAGCTTCATATAATCATAATGAAAAAGTGAGCGGTTGATGAATCGAACATAAAGGAGATTATAGTATGGCACTCTCATTTGTTGAAACAGAAGAACAATCTTTCATTATTGCACAAATAAATAAATTGATTCCTAAGTTCATGGAAAGGGAGCATCAACTAAGTGGATTAGGATCATTTCCGTATGAAAATATAAATGATTTGAAAGATATCGGATATACGAAATTAACGTTACCGAAGGAATTTGGTGGTCGTGCGATTTCTTTATATGACTTCGTTTTATTTCAAGAGAAAATCGCGGAAGGATGCGGGGCTACAGCATTATCGATTGGCTGGCATCTTGGTATTGTGAAAGAGTTAGCGGAAAATCGCTCTTGGAATGATGAGATGTTCAGGTGGTTTTGCGAAGAAGTACGTAATGGTGCGCTTTTTAACCGGGCAGCAACAGAACCGAAAACAGGGAGTCCGACGCGTGGCGGTAAACCAGAAACAATAGCGGTTCAACAAGGCGAGAAGTGGATTATAAACGGAAGGAAAACTTTTACAACGATGGCACCAATACTTGATTATTTTATTATTTCAGCAAGTATGGAAGGCCGAGAAGAAGTTGGTGAGTTTGTCATTCCAAGAAATACAATCGGTGTATCCATTGAAGAAACGTGGGATAGTGTTGCGATGCGAGGGACTGCTAGCCACGACCTTGTCTTACAAAATGTAGAGATAGAAAGTCGCTTTTTTACAGATGTAAAGGGCGGGAAAGTGAAACAAAAGGGTATTGGCTGGTTGCTACATATACCAGCATGTTATTTAGGAATTGCACAATCAGCAAGAAATTATGCAGTTCAGTTTGCGGGATCATACAAGCCAAATAGTTTAAATCATTCTATTAGTTTATTGCCGAATGTTAGAAGATTAGTTGGAGAATTAGAACTCGAGCTTATGCAAGCTCGCGTCTTTTTATATCAAATTGCGAAAAAGTACGATGAGGCAGAAGATAAATTATCATTGCAGGCCGAACTAGCGGCAGTGAAATATGCTGTAACGAATGCGGTAATATCAATTGTTGATAAAGCAATGCGCATCGTAGGAGCCAAAAGTTTATCAGAAAAAAATCCGCTTCACCGTTACTATTTAAACGTTAGAGCAGGATTACACAATCCGCCGATGGATGATGCAACACTGTCTATGCTTGCGGATGCGGCGTTTCGGTCGTAGGTTTTTTAACTTGAATTTTATTGTTTATGGACAATATAGTTGTTTTGAAAGCACGTGTTTGATTAGTAATCAAACGCGTGCTTTTTATGTGCAGGAACGTACCAGGTTGAGATGTAGGTTTTTAATATAAATGGTTATCATGGTTTTGTGATTGTTTCTTGTTGAAAAATTCTTATCGTAATGCCAGTTTAGAAAATTTGTAAATAATTACTAAATTTAATCCCAAATCAATGGTCTTTCTAAATTTACCATTCGCAAATATTGTAAAAATTGACCTGCATGGACCGCATCATGATAGGCAATTCGTAGTAGCATATCGCCTAAATATCGTTGATAGCCAACATCGCTTCGATCAATAAGTCTTGAATCTAGCTCTGCTATGCTTATTGATTGAACATATTCTATGAAATCGGCAAAACATGATTGCGCTAATTCAATTTCTTTTTTTACACAAGTAATTGGCTCGTCATCATACGGGATATGTATGTCATTTATTGAGCCGTTGTTTTTTAAAATCATATGATAGTAAAAAGTTGAGCTCCAAACATGACGAATCATCTCACCAAAGGACATGGCCTCATGATCAGGCTTCCAAGTAAGAAAATTATCGGGAAGAGAATTCCATAACTTTTCTGAGCGCCTTCTCGTTTCTTTCAAATTTAATATACTAAGATCAATTGCATTCATAATAC
>NZ_BOQB01000492.1 GCF_018332475.1 Bacillus sanguinis
TGGTAAACTTGTTGCACATCTTCTAGATCTTCTAATGCGTCAACCATTTTTTCAAATTGTACTTGAGCATCTTCAGGAAGTTCTACATCACTTTGTGCAAGCATTGTTAATTCTGCAACTGTGAATTCTTCAACACCAGCATCTTTAAGTGCAGATTGTACAGAATGGAATTGATCAGGTTCAGCATACACGATAACAGCATCTTCTTCTTCAAGAATGTCACGTGCATCTACATCTGCTTCCATTAAAATTTCAAGAACTTCATCTGATGTTTTCCCTTCAAGGCCGATAACAGCTGTCGCATCAAACATGTAAGCTACAGAACCGTTTACACCCATGTTACCGCTGTTTTTGCTAAATGCAGCTCGTACATCTGCTGCGGTACGGTTTACGTTATTTGTAAGTGTATCTACAATTACCATAGATCCATTTGGTCCGAATCCTTCATAACGAAGCTCGTCATAATTTTCTTCTGAACCGCCTTTTGCTTTTTCAACTGCACGATCGATAATTGTTCTTGGAACATTGTATGTTTTCGCACGTTCTAATACGACTCTAAGCGCTTGGTTTGATTCTGGATCTGGCTCACCTTGTTTTGCTGCCACATAAATTTCACGTCCAAATTTCGCGTATATACGGCTTGTATTTGCATCTTTTGATGCTTTTTTATCCTTAATATTATTCCATTTACGACCCATACTTTCCACTCTCTTTCCCGTTTTAAATCTACATAAAAATATTAAT
>NZ_BOQB01000493.1 GCF_018332475.1 Bacillus sanguinis
AAATATAGAGTTCATAATATATATATAGTGGTTCTATTTTTAAAACTAGATTTTCAAAATATAGAAAGGAGAACATACATGTACCCACGTAATTGTTTTAGTTGCGATGGCAGACGCAATAGTGGTGGTTCTAATGGAAACACTGGACCCACTGGGGCTACTGGACCTACTGGTACTGCTGGGCCTACGGGGGCTGGTTTCCAAAGTACTACCGCCTTTAGCCTAGTAGCCGCTCCCAAGTATAAAACAGGACAAGTTGTCACTTATATGAGCAGTGGCTATGTTGTAAAAAAGGATGCGCCTCAAGGATTTCCAAATGTATCTCCAGATTATATCGTGTTAGTAGAAAGTGGACCTACTGGTAGCACCGGACCCTCCGGCATCACTGGACCTACTG
>NZ_BOQB01000494.1 GCF_018332475.1 Bacillus sanguinis
AAGTTGATGGGCATGGGGTACCGCCAGCATTTCGGAAAAAAACCACGCTAAGAGAATATATATAAGAAAAGAGCCAGAATTTACCCCGCTAAGAGTAAATCGGCTCTTTAATATATAAAGGATGCACAGAAAAACCTAGAGGGGTTCAGCCGAGATACTTGTAGAAATGGGTCATAATCATACATTATTTTACAAATACATCTTATCTTGAAGGTATATGGATTATATAAAGTTAAAAATATAGTGTTAAACCCAAAAAAACACCATAACAGTGTTCACGGTGTTTTCCATATTAAAAATAAGACTATTATTTAAGTACTCTGAAACTGATTCATATTGTAGAAATATCCATTTTAAGATAATGATACGCTTCAAAATCTTCATTAAATATATCTGTAACTAATTTTATAGCCTCCGTATCATAAAAGCTCTGATATGTCGGCAGCCGAGGGAAAGATGGATCTGTAATGTCAGCTTCAGCGTAGTTTCCCTTATGAATCATCTTAGGCGCCTGATGATGCCATGATCTCGTTAATGTGTCTAGTGGGATAGTCTGTAAGTTATATTTGTTTTCTATTTTTGAGATTTCATTAGAGAAATTCTCTAAATATATATAATTGGTTACAAACTCTTCTTCTCCTTGAATATATTGTTGTGAATAGTGTGGATTAAGATAGTCAGAATCTGCCCCATTCGCGTGAAGATAATGTAAAAAATGTTTAAATGATTTTTTCTTTTTGCATGTACTGTCGTTATAAATAAACTTTCTAATAGGTTCCCACTCTGGATTTTCTATACCTGGTGGAGCAATAAGGGGTCACCATACATGCCCATCAACTTAAG
>NZ_BOQB01000495.1 GCF_018332475.1 Bacillus sanguinis
GACGGTTATTAATATATCACGCAGTACATACAGGGTCAATACTTTTCACAAAAAAAATTTCACATCCCGTTAAAACTTCAAAAACACGTTTCAAAAATCCGTATAGGCTCTCTTCATTCCTTACCCTAATTCACATTTCATATCTTATCACTTTATCACGTTCCTTAACGAATGAAAATTCTAAATTTTATGTTATTATTATTGTTATAGGAGAGTGGTGAGAATGAGCATTAAGTATTCAAACAAAATTAATAAAATCCGGACCTTTGCATTAAGTTTAGTATTTATCGGTCTCTTCATTGCATACTTAGGAGTCTTTTTCCGTGAAAACATTATTATTATGACAACGTTTATGATGGTTGGCTTCTTAGCTGTAATCGCTAGTACTGTCGTTTACTTTTGGATTGGTATGTTATCTACTAAAACTGTACAAATTATTTGTCCAAGCTGCGATAAACCTACAAAAATGCTCGGTCGTGTCGACGCATGTATGCATTGCAACCAACCTTTAACAATGGATCGAAGTTTAGAAGGAAAAGAATTTGATGAGAAATATAATAAGAAAAGCTATAAATCATAGGTATATATGTCTACAATGTAACTTTACAAAACTAAACATGAAAAGGTGATT
>NZ_BOQB01000496.1 GCF_018332475.1 Bacillus sanguinis
GATGATTGTTATATGTTTTTTGTTTTTAAGCAATTTAATACTTTCTTAACACCAAGTATACAAGTAAAAGAAGACATCTTAATCGATGTCTTCTTGTCAAAAAAACTATCCTTTCCTATACTCTATCGAAAGAATAGTTTTTTTTCGTGTTATGACTACAAAATTATAATTTTTATAAATCAAAAAAAATGCCCATAAGAGAATATATAATTACAGTCGAAAACAAGATAGTCATATGAAAGAGGGAATAAACAAACATTGATTTTGCCCATTTCTCTGAATCCATTTTTTTATAGCCGAAGATACTTAAGATGAGCCATAAAATGCTTAAAAGAAGTGCTACTAACGTAAGGCCGAGGCTTAAAGAGCTAAATAGGAAACTCATTGCAATTAAAATGATTAAATAAATATTAGTTTGCAAATATGTTCTTTTAACACCTTTGACTACTGGAAGCATAGGAACTTTAGCTGCCTTATACTCATCGTGCTTGCGAATAGCTATGGCATAGAAATGAGGCATTTGCCAAATGACTGTAATCACAAAAAGACCAAGAATAGCAGGATGTGTAATGTCTGGATAAATAGCAGCCCATCCAATAAGAGGGGGCATTGCTCCTGAAATACTTCCAACCTCCGTATTATAAATTGTTCTTCTTTTACTCCACATTGTATATGGGACAATATAAAAAAATAAGCCTAAAAACCCTAAGAATGCTGCTAGCAGAGTTGTTAATGCAAGGGAAAACAATCCCAAGATGGTCATTAAAATGCCTAGCCATAATACAGCTTTTGGTTTTATTTCTCCTGTCACAGTGGGTCTATTTTTTGTTCTCTCCATAATAGAATCAATATCACGATCATACAAGTTATTAAAAGCTCCTGCTGCACCCATTACTAAAATAGAGCCAATCAAAGCAAATATTATTTCTGGGAGTTTCTCAAACAAGCTAATCTGATATGTATATAATGCCAATGTCAATCCAGCAAACATTGGAATCAGGTTTGATTTAATAATCCCGGTTTTAACTGTTTGTGCTAAAATTTTTGCTGGAGTCTGTTTTGGTATTTTAAGGGGCTCTATCTTTTGCATTATTTCTCGTCTCTCCTTTTACTAGATTGTCTATAATTTTCATAATCTAATCTAAAATGACATTATTGCTGATTATTTAATACATAGATTCCTTCCGTAATTTAAATACCAAACAGAATTTATATACTATATGGTATATTAGTTCTATATGATATAATTGTCAAGATACGGAGGAGAAGAAATGATCAAACGAAGATTAACTCAAGAAGAAAGAAAAAAGGAAACACGGCAATTACTTTTAGAATCAGCTGTTGAGGTCTTTGCTCAATTAGGCTTTCACGGAGCTTCTGTTGATAAAATTGCAGAGTATGCCGGGTTTAGTAAGGGAGCCGTTTATGCTCATTTTAATTCCAAAGAAGAGCTCTTTCTAGCCATATTGGAAAAACAAATGCGTTTACACGTGCATAACATCCATCAAATAATAGAAGAACAGCATTCATTATCACAATTCATCGGAATTTTGGATGAATATTCTCTTTCAAATAGACAAAAAAATCGAACATGGAGCATGCTTAACATGGAATTTCTCCTTTATGCGATGCGTGAAGAATCGGTACGCCATAAATGGTCAAATATGATAACCAAATCGGTAGAACAAATTTCCACAGCTATTGAGAAATTGATGTCAAAAGAGAATGAGAATGAATCTGCTCTATCTGCTAACGAAATGGCATGGACTATTCTTTCATTAGAAAATGGTATGGCCCTATGTTATTATATTAGCGAAGAACATATGCCCTTAAATTTATTTGGAAAAGCATTACAAAATCTGCTCCTGTCTCCTCGTCAAGAAGATTAGAAAATTCTCTTGTCCAAACAGGGTTTAAATATACAAAGCTAAAAATAGATTACAATTGTGGACATCAAATATCGAATAAGATAAATGACTTTAGTATACAAGTGATGTGTAACCTTTTTAGAACAATTAAATATAAGTTATCTAA
>NZ_BOQB01000497.1 GCF_018332475.1 Bacillus sanguinis
CGCATGTTTCGCGTTCTCGGCTTTTGGACTGGAATTTTCTCGGTTATGTTTTACGTAGGGGATATGCAACAGGCCGCACTACTATTTTTAGGACAAACAGGATTCTTCGTACTTTTAAGCTATTTAAATTTAACAGAGCGTATGTATATATACGTATTCGGGGCATATTTAACTGTTTTCTTCATAGGATTTACATACTACACGACGTTTTTACTTGTCCCTGGGGCTGGGCATTAAAAGATGGCATTTTGCCATCTTTTTTTTAATTCCGCAATTTCCTAGTTGACTTATAGGTTTTATTACCTTATATTCTATATAACAGATTGGAATTAGGGGGAATCAACATGAATACACTGCTTGTCGGAATTAACGTTGCAGTCATGCTCATCTTAGTTGGCGTATTATATTATATGCAACGTAAGCATGTATCTTTTAATAAACGTGTATTTACTGCTTTAGGAGTCGGAATTATATTCGGTCTTATATTACAATTTATTTATGAACCAACTTCTACAGTAATTATTGAATCAAATACTTGGTTTGGTTTAATCGGTAACGGTTATGTGAAATTACTTCAAATGATCGTTATG
>NZ_BOQB01000498.1 GCF_018332475.1 Bacillus sanguinis
GGTTTTTTACTTTGTTCCCATTATTCAGCATCCGTATTTTGATACGCCATCTTAAACAACTTCAATTGGCTATCAATCTCTTCTGCACCATTATTAATAACATAATAATAGTCACCGTCTTTATTTTGTTCGCGCGTTTTCACATTATCAGCTAAAGTAAGCTGTAAAATCGCCTTAATTCTCGCCTTCATTTCAATATCTAATATCGGGAAAGATATTTCTACTCGCTTCTCCATATTCCGCGTCATCCAGTCAGCTGAAGATAAGTATATTTTCTCTTCCCCATTATGATGGAAATAATAAATTCGACTATGTTCTAAATACCTTCCGACAACACTAACTACCCGAATATTTTCACTTACATTTGGAATACCAGGTCTTAAACAACATGTTCCTCGAACGATGAGTTCCACCTTTACTCCAGCTTGTGATGCTTCATACATTTTTTTAATGAGTGGTTTATCAGTTAACGAATTCATCTTAGCGATAATATATCCATTTCCATATTGTCTATGGTAACGGATTTCCTCATCTATTAAATCCATAAATTGCTCTCTTATATCAAATGGTGCAACCGATAAATGATGAAAATGCGGTTTTGTTGTATAACCACTCAAATAATTAAAGAAATTTGTTGCATCGACCCCAAAGTCTTTTCGTGATGTAATATAGCCAAAATCAGTATATAACTTTGCAGTTGCATCATTATAATTTCCGGTCCCAAGATGTACGAACCTTTCGATTTTTCCGTTTTTTCTTCTTACAACTAGTGTAATTTTACTATGTGTTTTCAAGTGGCTTACACCGTAGATAACGTGACAGCCTGCCTTTTCTAATTCTTTAGCCCAATGCACATTATTTTCTTCATCAAATCTTGCCTTTAATTCAACTAATACCGTCACTTGTTTTCCTTTTTCAGCCGCTATCTTTAGCGCCTGAATAATCGGTGAATCTCCACTTACTCGATATAATGTTTGTTTGATCGCAAGTACATTCGGATCGTCTGCCGCATCACGGACAAAATCAACTACTGGCTGAAACGATTCAAAGGGATGATGTAATAAAATATCATGCTCAATTGCTTTTTCAAATACATCTTCCGCGTCCCCTAAGTCTTGAGGCCTTTGTGGAATAAGAGCCGGATATACAAGATGCTCATATAAAGGCGCTAGTTTTTTATATAAAGAAAATAGACATGTTAAATCTAACGGTCCATCCATTATATACACATCTTCATCTTTTACTTCCAACACCTCATATAATAGTGCTAATACTCTTTCATCAATATGCTCTTTGCCAACTTCTAAACGTACAGCAGCTCCCCACTTACGCTTCTTTAATTCTTTCTCAATTACCTTTAATAAATCCCTCGCACCTTCTTCATGAATTGTTAAATCCGCATTGCGTGTAATACGGAAACGAGTAACAGATGATACATTATACCCTGTAAATAATTTATGAGTAAAACCACTAATTACATCTTCTAACAAAATAAATTTATGCTTTTGCCCTTCACTCGGTAAAAATATAAAACGTTCGAGTAATGAAGGAACTTGTACAATTCCTAACTTCGTACGATTTTCTTCCTCCACTTGTTTCTCATCATATAAAAGAGTAGCTAAATTCAAACTTTTATTTAATAACATCGGAAATGGACGATATGCATCGATAGCTACAGGTGTTAAGACTGGGAAAATTTGCTCATCAAAATACTCTTCTATAAATTCTCTCTGTTCTTTCGTCAAATCATGAAATGTTAAACGCTCAATCCCCTCTTGATCCAGCGCTGGCAACACATAATTTTTAAACGTATTATATTGTACAGTCATTAATTCATGGGCCTTTATCGCAATTTTATTTAATTGCTTTTTGGGTGTTAAGCCAGCCTTATTTTCTGGTTGGTTAAACCCGGCACTCACTTGATCCTTCAATCCTGCCACGCGTACCATAAAGAATTCATCTAAATTTGAGCTGAAAATGCTAATAAACTTTAATCTTTCCAAGAGCGGATTCGTTTCGTCCTGTGCTTCTTGTAGTACACGTTCATTAAATGCTAACCAACTTAATTCTCGATTATTGTAATAAGCTGTATCATTTAAATTAACTATATTCCCCTTCAACATTTCCATCCCCTTCACACTTCCCTTGAAACTTTTTTACTATAATTTAGTTACTTTCATTTTAGCAAATTACAATATTCCAAAGTGTTAATTTTTTGTAAAGACATCCGTACAACTTAGCATTTTGATTCGAAGGATAAGTTAATAGTTGTTTTCAATACTCTTTCCAGCTGCTTTTTTTGCTTTTCAGCTTGCACTTTTTCCGCTAATGCCGATTGCTCACATACAATTTTAAATGTTAACCCTTCTTTGCTTTCTGTTATAGATATCGATTCAACAAGCGATCTTTGTCTTATATTTAGAGCTGCTGAAAATTGTAAAACAGCCCCTAATAGGCGAATTTTCTTTTGTTCGTTTTTATCAAACCATCCTTCAAATGGAGACAAATATTGTTTGAATAACATTTTTGATTTATAAGACGCAATAAGCGCTAATCTAACTCGCTCTTTATGCATCATACCATCAATTGTTTTATTCGCTAGTAAATAAAACGTATGTAGGCGGCTCGCTTCTTCGTCTATATATTTACCTATATTAAACACTTTCGCTGCTTGGTGAAATACTTCCCAGTCTCTTACTGACATAGAAATTAGCCCTGTTTCTTCAAGCTGTTGACAAATCAATCTTCCATGTTTAATAAGCTGCATTACAAATTCCATATCCATTTCATATTCATGTGATAATAAATACAAACTTTCTTCCACAACGTTCGGATAATATGAAATCCCCAAATCTTTTGTCAACTCTTCATAGAAAACGCCTTCTCGTAACCCTTTTCTACTTAATACAAATGCTGGTGCCTCTATAACATTAACAAGCGTATGAAAAACTTCGACTGCTGGAATAATTGTATCTGCTCGATCTTTTGCCAATCCTTCCAATTTTTGAAGTTCTATGAACGACAATGCTTCCAATTCTTCTTTCACATTTTTAATATCTTCTTCTTTCATCTTATATAAATGTACCCCAGCTATAGGATAACAAATTAAATTTTGATGGATTTTCACTAAGTTTCTCGCACTACCACCAATTGCAATTAGAGGTAATTTTTTATCACTTAACCATGGTAATGTTCGAAATTGATATTCTAAATACGTTTGAATCTTTTCGAGCTCATCTTCATTAGGTATATCCCCCTTAATGAATTGTTGCTTTAAAGAAAGTGCTCCAAAAGGAAAGCTATGATACTCTAAAATCTCTCTCTTTCGAAAGTATGTAACTTCTGTGCTTCCTCCGCCAATATCTACTGTAATTCCTTCAGAGAACGAAGTTGAATTCATAACTGCTAAATAGCCGTAACGTGCTTCCTCATATTCTGATAATACTCTAAGAGTAAAGTCTGTTTGTCCTTCAACAAGCTTTTTAATAGCCTCTTGATTCTCAGCCTGTCTAATTGTTGCTGTTGCAACACAAAGTACATGATGCAACTGGTGGAATCGTGTACTTTCTTGAAATTGAAATAATGTTTGTAACAATACCTCTATTCCTTCTTCAATCAACACACCATCGATTAAGTAATTCCTTAACCGAGCAACCACTTTCGTATTTTCAATCTCCTTATAAAAACCTCCGTTTTGCTTTTCATAAATAACTAAACGCATTGTATTAGATCCTATATCTATAATGGCATATTGCTGCTTTAATATTTCTTTCAAACTTCTCACTCTTTCATTATCAAATTTCTAAAACACATTCTATTACTATTATACAAAATAGTTGTTTTTTGTAACAATATTGCTTTAATATTGAAAATATATACAATCACTTTTTGCATATAATAAAAACCGATTTTATTTATGTTATAATAATGAAAAATTGAAAGGAGATTCAATATGAAACCTTCACAACCACAATCTCAATTACAAAACCAACATTCTATTAATCGACTAGCTCAATCTATTTTCGTTGTGAATCGTCATGCTAAAGCTGCAACTAATCCGAAGTATTTATATTGGTTAAAAAAGACGGCTCTAGAACGCTTGATTGCTGAAAAAAAAGCTATTAAAGAAGGATTACATTTTTCTAGAAATCCACGTTTTAGCCAACAACAATCTGATGTTCTTATACGTTTAGGTGATTATTTTTTCCATATCCCTCCTACAAAAGAAGATTTTCGAATCCTACCACATCTTGGTCATCTTGAATCCTCCTATCGAAACCCGAAAACAAACTTATCTTTAACAGTAGCAAAAAAGACACTTCAAGATTATATTGGTCCTGAAGCACTGAAACAAGAAAAAAAATTAAGTGAACCTGTCCCATGGTATAGTCGTACTTATACAAAAAAATAAAACAGTTTGGCCCATTACAGGCCA
>NZ_BOQB01000499.1 GCF_018332475.1 Bacillus sanguinis
GGTAATAAACCGACACTAACAAATTCAGTTGTCCCAATCCCGAACGCACTAATTGCTAGCGCTAATAACGCAAATATACTTCTTCGATTCGTCTGAACTTCTGAAGACGATGCTGTATATGAATTCAATTGAGTTTCCCCTCTTCCCTATAATTCCCATCATAATAGTGCGATAAAAAGGCCTTTTTATCTTTCAAAAAATATATTTAATCTCTACAAACGCTATTATGAATGGTTTCATTCTCTTTTTAAAGAACGCACTTTAAAGTACTATAGGTACTTTTTAGTACCGTACTTCTCGCTCTTCTCTCACATGTACTATTATGAAATACAATTAACATAATGAATAGTACGTACTTTAAAGTGCTGTAGGTACTAAAAAGTAACATAGTTAATTACTAGTACCGTAAAGCTTGTTTCTCTCTTACATGTGCTATTATGAATGATAATGACCCTAATAAAAAGTACGTACTTTAAAGTACTATAGGTACTAAAAAGTAATATTTATATAACCTAGCTTATTTTGCTCAAAAATTGACATCTACATTCAACGAAGAAAGGTAGCATATGAAGAAACACACTCTTCCTAGAGAGGCGACTTTAGCGGGTATTACTTGAAAAATAAAGAATCATATTCATTACCGCAGACAAATAACAAAAAAGGCAAAAACGAACAGAAATATGTTCATTTTTGCCTTTTTTATTTAATCATTAAAATGTACGACTTTTGGAAAGAAAGTCTTTATCGGCTCCCGTTACACCGCTTTGTCCCCAGTTTCCTGGAATCATTTCACGAATAAGAATTAGCACTTTATCCAAAGGTGCATGTGTATATTTAGAGGTTACTTGTGTAAGTTCATTTACCCACTTATCCTTTGTCTCTTGATCAAATGTATTCCATATATCGATCTTAATGATAGCCATTCCATCAACGTTACGATCCGGTGTATCATAAGACTCTTTTGTTTCCCAATTGGACACCCTACTTTTCTCAGCAAAGGTAGCATCACTTGCTACAGCTCCAGCTTTCCCCCAATTTTCTTTCTCAAGTTCCGTGATCAACACTTGAATTTTGTCAGGGACAATTTTTAATCGTTTTATTGTAAGTTCAGTTACTTCATAAATGAATTCCTTTTTTTCTTCTGTTGACATGGTTGGCCAAGTATTTAGCTCTATTAATGGCATAAGTATTGCCCCCTAAAATTAATTATCTATTTACTTGCTACAATTATTGATTCAAATGATTTTTAACTGCTCTTACTACCAATTCGTGATCTTCTTCTGGCGGTAATCCTGAAACTGTTATCATTCCAATAACCCCTACGTTTTTTATTTGGACAGGAAAGCATCCACCAAACGCAGCATAATCCGACCTATCTAAAAGATATTTTTCATTATATGAGATTCCAGTTATTTCACTTTGTATCTGCATATAATACGAGCTATGATCATGCAGGGAAACAACTCGTTTTTTACGCTCAATCCATTTCGTATTTTCCTTATTTGTCCCTGTCATCTTGAAATGAAATAATTGCACACCGTTTTTCGTTATATCAACTGCAATCACTTTACCCTCTCGCTTTGCTGTTTCAACGATAAATAAACCTAATTGCAAGGCATCTTCATTTGTAAAAGAAGTAAATTGAAGCGTTTCTTCCTCTTTTAAAATTTGTTTGCTTATTTCATTCAAATTTGAAGTACTCATATCTTTAACCTCCATAATCGTTTTATGCCACTCTGACATTTCGAAAATTATTGAATTCCAAAGTTTCAATCAATCTGAATCTAAATAAACTGCTGTAACATTAAGTAGCTAGTACCGTAAAGCTTATTTTCTTCTTACAGGTGCTATTATGAATGATATTCAAGGTGATAAAAAGTACGCACTTTAAAGTGCTATAGGTACTTTAAAGTA
>NZ_BOQB01000500.1 GCF_018332475.1 Bacillus sanguinis
TGAATTAAAACGTACGATGAAAAGTAGACACTTATTCATGATCGCACTCGGTGGTGTGATTGGAACGGGGTTATTTAACGGATCTGGCTTTATTATAAGTCAAGCTGGACCTGGTGGATCCGTACTTGCCTTTATGGCTGGTGGATTATTAATGTATTTCGTTATGCTTTGTCTTGGTGAACTTGCTGTAGCTATGCCAGTTTCAGGTTCATTCCAAGAATATGCCACTAAGTTCATCAATCCTGCAACTGGTTTTACAATTGGATGGTTGTATTGGTTAAGCTGGGCAAATACGACCGGTCTTGAATTTACTACGGCTGGCATTACAATGCAGCGCTGGTTTCCTGATATTCCCGTCTGGGTATGGTGTTTAATATTTGGCGTTACAATCTTCACTATTAACGCATTATCTGCTCGTAGTTATGCAGAAACAGAATTTTGGTTTTCAAGTATAAAAGTATCTGCCATTATAGCTTTTATTATCCTTGGCGGCGCTGCTATGTTCGGTTTTATTGATTTAAAAGGCGACGAACCAGCCCCGTTATTTTCAAATTTCGTGAATCATGGTGGTTTATTCCCAAATGGGCTTGCAGCAATCCTATTAACAATGGTTACAGTTAATTATTCCTTCCAAGGTACAGAACTTGTCGGAATCGCTGCAGGTGAAAGTGAAGATCCTGCAAAAACTTTACCACGTTCTATTAGAAATATTATATGGCGCACGATGTTTTTCTTCGTCTTAGCAATCTTTGTTCTCGTTGCTTTAATTCCTTGGGAAGAAGCAGGATTAACAAAAAGCCCATTCGTTGCGGTTTTTGATAATATCGGTATTCCATATGCAGCTGATATTATGAACTTTGTTATTCTTACTGCTGTTCTTTCTGTCGCAAACTCTGGACTGTACGCCGCAACTCGCATGCTTTGGTCACTATCAAAAAATGAAATGGCTCCAGCCTTTCTAAAGAAATTATCTTCACGAGGAATACCTTTAAACGCTTTAATTTTGACAATTTCTATTTCTGCTTTTTCTCTTTTAACAAGCGTCGTAGCTGCTGAAACAGTTTACTTATGGTTAATTTCAATTTCTGGCGTCATTACAATCATCGTTTGGATGTCAATTTGTGTTTCTCAATTCTTTTTCCGTAAACATTATTTAGCAGACGGTGGAAGATTAGAAGACTTAAAATTTAAAACTCCACTTTATCCACTTGTACCAATTCTTGGTTTTGGATTGTATGGCATTATATTAATTAGTCTTATCTTTATCCCTGAACAGCGACTAGGAATCTATTGCACTGTACCATTTATCATCTTTTGCTATACCTACTATCACTTTAAAGTTAAGAAAAGAATTGCTACTAACACTCGTAGTGAAACTAAAATTAGCGAGACTATGTAATACTTTTTATATAAAAGACCGCACATGAAGTGAAAGCCATGTGCGGTCTTTTATCATTTATCATTTTCACTTTTTCTTTCGTTCCTTCATTTCCCTTTACTTTTGGAAAACAAGTGATTATTTCTATACTCTTTTTCTTTGATTTCAAGTTTTGCGAAGAATGGTGTCTGTATCGTTTCAACAGTCAATGCTACTAGCAATTTTGATTTCTTACTGTTTATAAGTTAATAATTTTCCTTACTATTACTGTTTTGATATATTGAATATATAATGCCAAAAATTTTTAAAATAGACAGGAGTTATGTACGATGATAAAAGGTTTCGGGGGAATATTTTGGAGAACTAAAAATATTGATGTTATAAAAAAATGGTACAGTGAAGTGTTGAAAATTGAAATAGAAGATTGGAATGGGACTGTGATTAAACCGCAATTAGGAAATGAGACTATTTTTTCTTTCTTTACCGAAAATGATAATTATTTTCCAATAGAACAGCAAGTAATGTTAAATTTTGAAGTACATAATTTAAATGAGACTATTCAGCATCTCGAACATATTGGTGTAACTCTTGAAAAGAAAGAAGAAATAAGCGAGTTCGGAAAGTTTATTTGGATTAAAGATCCTGAAGGTCGTCTAATTGAGCTTTGGGAAAAATAGACGGTTATAATCATTTGCTATTAAGTTAATGATTGCTTTCGTTTCACAAAATAAAAAAGTCGATTTCTTAACTCCACAGGAAATCGACTTTTTTTCGTATCCCATCACCATAAAATGAAACTACTTCCCTTAATTAGATTGTTTGCGAACATAAGATGCGAAAAATAGTTTTTTCTGGCTGCATACTTTTGGGCAATATTCATGTCATTCATATAATCTTTGAATCCTTGTCCTTCTAAATAAGCTAGTTCTTTACGAATTCCCCTTCCTTTTGAAAGAATTATTTTATTACGTTGTTTCTGTTCTTATCATTACTATCATCCACCTTCTGCTTTCCATTATATATGCGCGATCTCCTTCACAATAATAAAAATTATGATGGTTCATCTTATTTACATAACATAATTACTGTCTTCTTATGTTTATACATATACATGAGCTTTCCTTCAATATTGTTCATATATTTTTAAAACAAAAACTCCCCTTACATCGATAGTGATTAAGGGGAGTTTTATAGCCGATGAAATTATAGTTCAGATTTCACCCGAACAGAAACATTGTTTTTAATTATTTTTTTGAATTCTTTAAAGCTAACAAAATTGTTACTTTTCTCATCCCAAAGACGGAAACGAAGTGAACGCAAGCTTGTAGCAAGTGTAATCGTTGGTACATTTTTTAATGGAAGCGTATTATTGTGCGCCTCTTCTAATTTATAGTTAGGTACTCTTGGGCTTAAATGGTGAACATGATGGAATCCAATATTACCAGTTAGGAATTGCAAGATTTTTGGAAGTTTATAAAATGAACTTCCTTCCACTGCCGCTTTCACATATTCCCAATCTTTATCCTCTTCAAAATAAGAATCCTCGAATGTGTGCTGTACGTAAAACAGCCAAATCCCTACTGAACCTGCTATTAAGAATATAGTACCGTGTACTAACAGAAACGATTGCCACCCAATTGCCCAGCAAAGTATCGCTACTACAGCAACAATTATAATATTCGTCAAATAAGTATTCATACGTTCTTTCTGTCTAGCACCTTTTCGGTTAAATCTATTTTTAAGCAAGAAAACATAAATCGGGCCTAATCCAAACATAACGAATGGATTGCGATATAAACGATATGCTAAACGAAGTCTAAATGGCGCAGCTACATATTCATCTACTGTAAGCGTCCAAATATCTCCTGTACCTCGTTTATCCAAATTACCACTTGTAGCGTGATGAATAGCATGCTCATGCCCCCATTGATCAAACGGGAATAACGTTAAAACACCCATACATGTCCCTACTATTCTATTGGCAGGTCGACTTTTAAAGAATGAATAATGGGTACAATCATGAAAAATTATGAAAATTCGTGTCATAAATCCAGCTGCTAACAGAGATGGAACTAATGTTAACCAATAAGAAACGGACAAACTTTTATAAGCAAGGTACCATAAAATAATGAATGGCACAATTGTGTTAATCAGTTGCCACACACTTTTTTTAATCGTTGATTTTTCATACGGAGCAACTTGTTTTTTTAAATTTTTAGTATTTTCTAATGTCATTGGTCTAATTCCTTTCCTTTATGTTGCTAATTCATATTATAGCATACTATTAGTATCAGGTGTTAAAAGTAGATGTAATAAATATTATATATTATAAAAATCTCTTTTTTCTTACTC
>NZ_BOQB01000501.1 GCF_018332475.1 Bacillus sanguinis
ATTTTTCCGTCTTTCATAATAGGTTTTACAAAGATACTATTCTTTATATTCTCTCCGCCATCTATTATATAAGTGTTTAATTGGTGCGAGTTAGCAGTGCCATTTCTAATAATGTCTGCAAAATATTGAACGGCTTGTAATGTTTCAAAATCATTTGCAAGCCGAACCTCGGCTTTTGATGGGAGCTGTAATTTAGATATAATACCAGTAAACTCAATTTGAGTTACAGTTTTGGAACGGTTTGTAAGTCTATTTTTGGAAGAGTTGCCATTAATGGATTGAAAATCTGAAGTGACACGTTCGTTTTGCCATCTATTATAATTTGTTGTCAATTCTAGTGGTGTTATTGTTTTCCCTCGTACCAAACCGACGACGTTTATCATGCCATCTTTTTTCAATCCTAAGTTTTCGAATTTCTTATATTCTTCAGGCGTTAAAAGATTATTGAGTGGAATGAAATATGTTTCATTATTTTTAGGATTAATTACATCAATGTAGTAATTGCTGTCACTTTTAATAATGCCTTCAGGAGATAAAAATTGCATATCAGCATTTGTTTTATCATGAAATTCTTGTTTTAGTTTTCTTATTTCCTCAGGATCTTTTTCGCTTTTTTCATAATTAGCTACGAATTTTTCAAAAGCAGTTTGAACTGTTTTTACTTTTTTATTAATATAAAATTT
>NZ_BOQB01000502.1 GCF_018332475.1 Bacillus sanguinis
ATTTTCTTTCGTTTTTTTTATACGATTAAATATTTAAAGGGTGGATTTTAAAGGATGAAATAGAAAGGGAAAGTAACGAATCATGGTATAATGATAGCAGACTTACATATTATTTTGTCATTTTGAGAGGAGCTTAAAAATGTATTCTACTTTAGAGCAATTAACAAAGCACCCTGTATTTTATCATTTTGCAGAAATTTCAAAGATTCCTAGAGGATCAGGTAATGAAAAAGAAATTAGTGATTTTTTAGTTGGCTTTGCGAAAGAGCGTAATTTAGAAGTGATTCAAGATGAAGCATTAAATGTCATTATTAAAAAAGAAGCAACTGCTGGTTATGAAAATGTACCAGCTATTATTATTCAAGGTCATATGGATATGGTTTGCGAAAAAAATCAAGCAACCGTACATGATTTTGATAAAGATCCAATTGAATTACGAATTATTGGGGACATGTTATATGCAAATCAAACGACTTTAGGAGCTGATAATGGTATTGCAGTTGCATATGCATTAGCTTTATTAGATTCAAAAGACATTCCGCATCCAGCACTAGAAGTAGTTATTACTACTGAAGAAGAAACGACAATGGGTGGAGCTTTCGCTGTTGATTCAAATCATTTTGAAGGAAAGATTTTTATTAATATTGATTCTGAAGAAGATCATAAATTACTTGTAAGTAGCGCAGGTGGTGCAAAAGCTGTTGAAACGATTCCAGTAATTTGGGATGAAGCACCCGCGAATATGGATGCATACCGTTTATATGTTGGCGGTCTAAAAGGCGGACATTCTGGTATGGAAATTGATAAACAACGTGGTAATGCGAACAAAGTATTAGGACGAGTATTACATGATTTATCAGTAAATATTCAATTTGATATAAGTGAAGTTCACGGTGGATTAAAAACGAATGCAATTCCGCGTGAAAGTGTAGCTACAATTTTATTACGTCAAGAAGATGTAGAGAAGGTAGAAGAAAAGTTAGAATCATGGACACGAGTATTACAAGAAGAAATGCGTGCTGTTGATCCAGATGTTCATGTTACACTTACAAAATTGGATGAGAAAGTAGAAAAAGTATTCGCTAAAGAAACACAAAAGCAACTTATTTCATCATTATTCTTAATTCCAAATGGCATTCAAAGTATGAGCATGGATATTAAAGGTCTAGTAGAAAGCTCAACAAATTTAGGTGTTATTGAAACGTTGCAAGATGAAATTAAATTACGTAACGAAGTGAGAAGTTCTGTAAGTAGTTTAAAACAACATATTGCAGATGAGATTAAATGTATTGCGGAATTAGTTGGCGCAACATTTGAAATAGAGTCAGAGTATCCAGAATGGCCATACAATCCGAATTCACAAATTCGTAATTTATTTGAAAAAGTACATCAAGAAAAATACAATAAAGATGTTGAAATCTTCGCTGTACACGCTGGGATTGAATGCAGTGTATTCGTTCAAAAGATGCCTGAATTAGATGCAATTTCATTCGGTCCAGATATATTCAATGTCCATACTCCAGATGAACATATTAGTATTTCTTCTGTTGTGAATAACTGGGGATTCTTCGTTGATGTAATGAAAGGTACGAAAGAATTAGCTAAGT
>NZ_BOQB01000503.1 GCF_018332475.1 Bacillus sanguinis
TAATGATGAAATGAAAAATAGCCTATAAAACTTTATAGGCTATTTTTTTGTATAGAGTTTTATTAGAAATTCGTTTTTATGTAAGTATTTAATTTTTGCTTTTATTTCTAAAAGAGATTGTACCAAAGATTGCTCCGGATATCGCTCCGATTAAAGTCATAATAATTGCACTCCATGCTGCAAATGACATCTTTACACCTCCAACTAATAAATTATTGTTTCTTAGTCTTTTGAATAGAAATGCTAATTGCAACAACTATTAAGAAAATAAGTGGAGACCAAGAATAGAAAGACATGTAAAATTCTCCTTTTAATATTAATTTTAAATATTTTTATAGATAAATTATCGCATTTTTAAAGAGTGAATATATAGAATATGCAATCTGTCTCTTATA
>NZ_BOQB01000504.1 GCF_018332475.1 Bacillus sanguinis
AAAACCTCTACTCATATAGCTTAATTTTCTAAATTATAGTAAAATTCACTTTAGTATACAAAAGGAGTTATACAATATGAATCTATCAAAAAAATATGTACACATTGCACTCATTTGGTTTTTAGCATCATTATTTTGTTTACAAGTTTCTTATGCAGTCCACACTACTACTTCTATTACAATTGGCTGGGTATTAACAGCTGTCTTCTTCATTATTAGTTTAATTGCAACAAAAAAGCATAGCGTTAATGCGTAACACTATGCTTTCTATCAAACTATTCTTCTGATACATCTAATAAATAAATGCCTCTTTCAAACCCACCGCGTTCTATTTCTTTTTGCTTTCGAAGACGCTCTATATCTTCAATAGTTGCACCTTCTGCACGCGCCAATGAAATGATTACTTCCAGTGCATCCGCAAGAGAATCAAGCGCATGTTCACGCTCTTTCATGGAAGCAAATTCACGAATTTCTTCCGTTCCAATTTTTGCTAAAGCTTGTATGTATGCTTGTCCTGTTAATTTTTGTGCTGTATATGTTTTTCCAGACATCAAAATCTTCTCTGGAACACGATCTCTTACTAACTTGTTATATGCTGACATCATTCATCCTCCTATGTTTAATAACATCCGAGCTCTGCTGTATAGAAAAACCATTTTTT
>NZ_BOQB01000505.1 GCF_018332475.1 Bacillus sanguinis
TATACGGCAATAAATAAGCACAGAGCATACGGCGCTCTGTGCTTATTTTTATTATTTATCTTTTTTGAATCGAACTGTTTTATCCCAGCCAATGACTTGTTTCTTGCTCTTTGCACGTAAGTATAAAATTAAGCTACGAATGAATAAGTACGTAAAGAGCTGTGCGTACGTAAAGTACATGATAACACTAATAAAAATATTAGTTGGTGTAAAGGTTCGTTCCACACTCTGGGCACTAAATAATTGAGAAACATATGTAATATATGCGACATACCACATAAATAGTAGCGGAATGCTATATTGAATTTGGAAGATCCCAAGTAACCCAATTACAAACCAAACGTTCGAAATGATTAAGAATAGCCAAAATACAACGTAAACTAAAACTTGTTGTAAAGAATGGACGAGAAGTTTTCCTTTAAAGAAACTTAATGAAGAAAACATTTTTTCTAAAATGTACAAGTTTCCTTGGAGCCAACGTGTACGCTGCTTAATAAGGATTTTTAAATGCTCAGGTTCTTGTTCCCATGTAATCGATTCTGGAACGATTGGCAAGAGATAGCCTTTTTGTGTAATGCGTAATGTTAATTCAGCGTCTTCTGCAATTGCATAAGGGTCATAGCCGCCAAGCTCTTCTAATGCAGAGCGGCGAAGAAGCATGTTTGTTCCTGTTAGTGAACCAGTTTGGAATAGTAACCAGCGTCCGGATTGCATAAGGAGCTGGAAGATTTGAAATTCTAACGAAATCATTCGTGTTAGCCAGTTTCTTTTTTCATTTACAGTACGAACATGTCCAACAGCTCCAACAGCATCCTCGGTTGTTTCGGCGTGTTCTACGAGCATTCGCAGTGCATGTGGTTCAGGCTGGTTATCTGCATCATAAACACAGAAGTATTCACCATCTGAAATACTAAGACCATAGTTTAATACACGTGATTTTCCTTTTGGTTCACCCGCCGGAACACGAATGTGGCGAATATGAGCATAAGCTTTGTCAAAATCGTCACCAATTTCAGGTGTCTCAT
>NZ_BOQB01000506.1 GCF_018332475.1 Bacillus sanguinis
TAACTATAATTCCCTTTGGTAATATGTTACAAATATATACAGGTGTTTCAAGATTTGAAATATACTAACAATTAAAGGTGAGGTAATTTTATGGGGAAAACTCAATTGAATTTTAAAAAGGCAGGAATTATTACATTAACATCAGCTATGTTATTTGGCGGACTTTTGCCAACTATTTCTCATGCTGAAGAAAGTAACGTAGCAAAACTTCAAACATTCTCTTTATCTAACATGCCAGAAAAGGCAAAAAACATTGACTTAAATGAATTGAAAGAAAC
>NZ_BOQB01000507.1 GCF_018332475.1 Bacillus sanguinis
TCATTCGTTCTCCTTTTTACGTTTAACAATATACGTATGTTGTTATTGTAGCTAATTGTAGTTTAAACGAAATCATTTTACCTTTCATCTTAAATGCAGTACATTTCATAAATTTGTGAAATTCGTTATTCTTAAATACGAAAAACAACTCATGCAGCAGATAAAACGAATATGAAGTAAATGTAAAATGTTTTAATTTAGTAAATTTCTTCTTATAAGCAACAAAGAACATACGTTTCGTTATATGTTATAGAAGAAAATACGTCTCTAATTATTAAAAGGAAGGAGAGGATGTAAGTGCAAATAGAGAGAAAAAAGAAATCAAAATGTAAACTATCAAAACCTGAAATAACGCAGCTATATACAGAAGGGAAAAGCACTTCAGAAATAGCTACACTTGCTAATGTGTCTGCTAGGTATATCCGTATGGTTTTAACAGACAATAACATTCCAAGGCGTGCTATAGGGAGTTGGAAGAGGAAGTATGACATAGCAGAAGATTATTTTAAAACGTGGTCAAATACTTAAGCTCATTGAAAACCATTCAAATCAAATTGAATTTATTTCAAAAAGAAACGACACGTTTAATCATTTATCTAAAGAATCGTATAGTCTTTTACTCTATAGTGGTGTGTTATTAGATTTTGGACAAATAAATTACATTGAAGAAAGCTATTAAAAAAAGAAACGACCTTTAAGAAATAAGAAACGATATTATTATGCTATTCAAGAACAAGAACTAGCAGATATAGAGGCTTTCGGGATGTATGGTAATACGTATTTAGATTTAGGAGAAGTTCAAATTGGTCTTTATGGAAATTCTCGATATTCAACATTAAATTTAATAACAGCAGATAACGAAACATTTGAAGAATATTTTCAAAACAATATTACCGATATTAATTATAAGAAAAAGCAATTAGTAAAAGGTTTCGTAGCAGCAGATAGACAAATAGACTTACATTTAAACGTAGTTTACGAAAAATTAGGCTTATATCAAAATTCAAAACCTGTTATCCCTGTATTTAAATCAACAGACTTATTTATACTTAACGAAATTGCAAACACAATCAGTGAAGATTTAGTCTTATTGTTCAACGAAAACGATAAGCCTTTAAAACAATACTTTGCCAGCAGCAGATACTCAAAAGAAATTACTTATGAAGAGTTTTTTATCTGGTGGTATCACTTTTTCTATACAAAAGTAACTGAAGAATTAATAAAACAAGGTGTAATTATAACAAGCACACAAAAAAATCAAACGTACATAATCCATTAATAACTTTAAATTAAAGTGCTAATATATTTTTACAAATGTAGCAGCTGAATGGAGAAATAATTATTAGTAAATAAGGGATAATCTGAAATTAAAATCTAATATAAAGAAAATAAGATATTTAAAGGAGAGAAGAATCTTGCAAAAGAAATTTATCAATCCAGAAACGATGCCACCAACTTTTGGATACTCACATGTAGTCGAAGTTAGTAACGCTAAACGAACAATTTACATATCTGGACAAGTAGCAATCAATACCGATGGTCAAATAGTTGGTGTTGGTGATATAGCTATACAAACGCGACAAGTATTCGAAAACATTAAAAGTGCATTAGATACTTTAGAATTACAATTTAATGATGTAGTAAAATTAACATTTTTCTTAACAGATATTTCTCAAATGGCCATTGTTAGAGATATACGAGATCAATACATTGATACTAAAAATCCACCAGCAAGTTCAGCTGTAGAAGTTAGAAAGTTAATTAACGATCACTTATTAATTGAAATTGAAGCAATTGCTGTAGCAAACTAATTTTAAAAACGTATTCGCAATCATATCAATACAATTCGTTTAATGAACATATTAACCGAATTGTATTTTTTATTATTTAAAATCTAAATTATATCCGAAAATATTATTATCAATAGCTAAATGAAGCAAATAACAACATAACCAGTCACACATTACTAATTCAGTAAAAAAGGGGAGTGTAACAACGCGAACTAACATTTAATAAGTTTATTATTTTTTACAGTTAACATAATATATATTATAGGCAGTTAAAGAAACAAAGCAATATCAGGTATCAAAATACAAGTAAACTATACTTAATGAGACGAAACAGAGATTTTTTGTGAGATTCACATAAAATCTTATTTAAACGCATTTATACAGTTTTTATCATTATGATTTGCTATAAATCCATCACAGCAAATTCAAATCAATAATCCATTAAGATTTAACGAATCAAAAACATTTTTGATCGGCAAGAAATTTTTATACAGAAAAATTATTTCTATACAAAATATAAATTAGTAATTTTATTTTATGTTTTACTTAATGAATTTATTGCTATTTGCACACGTATTACAACATTACATTTTTTGTTGTTATTTCTCTTATTTAGGCTTGACTTTCATTACACTCATCGATCTTTATTCTAGTTAACATAACGTTTATTTTTAACATAAAAAAATCTCCCTCACCTTCAGGAAGATTTTTTAGCTTGCTAGTATTTCATTTATATCTTTTTAGTAGCAATCCCAGTTGTAAATAACATTGGAAAAATCTAGATTTAACAAATCTTCTTTTTTTATAAAGAAATTAGCAACACCAGAATCTACCCACATAATATTTAATGAATC
>NZ_BOQB01000508.1 GCF_018332475.1 Bacillus sanguinis
GAAAAAGAACTGTTAGAAATTATTAATGAAATTGCACCGAAAGCGTTTATGTCTTCTTATGAAATCCGTTCATTTAAAGGTGGATATTTAACGAAGGCGATGAAGAAAAGAGCGTTAATGAAGAAGAAAGATGAACATGCATCGTAAAAAAGTGGAGTCGTGCTGCATTAAAAGTGCAGTATAAGCCCATATGTAAAAGAGAGGAATCTGTTTTGATGTAGATTCCTCTCTTTTTTATGAAAAAAATTATCTGTTAATTGAAAAACTAAATCGTATAATTATTTTTTCTACTCATTCTCAAATTAATGATTAGCCATATAACTTGAAAAAATACCGGTATGATAAACGCTATTAATAAAACGATAAGTGA
>NZ_BOQB01000509.1 GCF_018332475.1 Bacillus sanguinis
GCCAAAAGGAACAGTGAAATCCAGATTGTCACGTGCGAGGGAACAACTGCAAAAACGATTAAAGATGGAATAGGGGGTGTATAGGATGGATAACGAAAAATTATTTGATGAGAAATTAAAAAAGAGAATAAAAGAAGAGAATGTTATAGTACCGCCAGAGTTAAATGAAAAGATGAATATTACACTTCATAATCTCCCGGTAAAAAAGAAAGGTTATAGAGTTTATATGATGGCTATAAGTGCTGCGGTTCTAACACTTTCAATTGTGTCTATGTCGGAGTTTTCTGATCAAATTTTTGCTCAAAACGGTGGAGTATTTGAATATGTAAAGAAAAAGGCGTTTTCTGATTATGAAAATGAAGAAGAAATAAAATCGAACGTAAATTATCCAGATAAAGAAAAAATTCATCAACAGATGCTGGATTCCGTTGATCATTTTAAAAATATTTCAGGACAATTTGAGGAATATTCTAGTTCGTCAAGAATTGCTACAACATACAAATATGCGATTGATACGGAGCAACAAAGAGGTATCTCTTCGAAAGAAGATAAGCTAACGAACAAACGAACAATTATATATAACGAGGGCAAGAAAAAAGAATTTGATGATGAGAAGT
>NZ_BOQB01000510.1 GCF_018332475.1 Bacillus sanguinis
GAATTTGATGATGAGAAGTACACATATAAAGAAACGAAATGGAGCCCGAAAGAAAGAAACTATGAACTATTAAAATTAAATCCTACAGAAAGGTTATTGAGAAAATCAGGCGAGAAAAAAAGATATGATGATGAATATGTGGGATTCGCGAAGTATAGTATTCAATCAGAATTTGCTGATTTATTAATCCGATATAAAGATTGGAACTATAAGGAAACGAAGTACCTTGGACTTGATTGCTACAAAATAGAAGGGACAATAAACATAGAAATGCCTGTAAGTACATCTGAAGATTTAAGAGGGAAATTTGAAATGGTTGTAGAGAAAAATACAGGGATTATGCTAAAGTTCTTTAGTTTCCAAGAAGGTATGATTCAATATTCGATCACGACTGAATGGATACAAATAAACAAAGGGTTGAAAGAGAATCTGTTTCAAAAGGATAGTGCTAAGTATGAAAAATTGAAAAATATATTAGTTGAATAGAAAACGGAGGGAACTATATGGAGAATACATCTTCTTCAAGAGAAAAGAAAAATAAAAGACAATATAAAAGGACAATGATAATAAGTGTATTGTTAGTAGTATTACTATTTGGCGGAGTTGGATATGGTACTTACATATATATGAAAACTTCTAATCTCGTACAAAAGTCTAGTTTAAATTTAGCACGTGGTGAAAAATCAAATTTACGTGAGGAAACTGTAAAGCCAATTGCAAACAATGTTTCACTTTTAATTATGGGCATTGATGAAAATCAAGAACGACAAAAGGAGTATAATGGTGCATTTCATACAGATGCACTACTGTTAGCTACTTTTAATAAAGATGATAAGACGGTGAAATTAACGAGCATACCACGTGATACATATACATATGTTCCAGTTGAAAAGAAAAAAGATAAAATAACACATGCGTATGGAAGTGGTTTCGTTAAAAATGGTAAAGATGGAGGACCGCAAGCTTCAGTAGAAGCAGTAGAAAAGTTGCTACAGGTGCCTGTTGATTATTTTGTGAAGTTTAATTTTAATTCATTTACTAAAATTGTTGATGGATTAGATGGGATTGAAGTAAATGTCCCAGTTGAATTTTCGGAGCAAAATAGTAAAGATGAACCTGACGCAATCCATTTGAAAAAAGGACTACAAAAATTAACAGGGGAAGAAGCACTTGCGCTGGCAAGAACGCGTCATATTGATAGTGATGCAATGAGAGGTCAGCGCCAACAGCTTGTTATTGAAGCGATGTTAAGTAAATTAAAAAGTATAGGCTCAATTACGAAGCTAGAAAAAATAGTTGAGGCGGTTGACGGCGATTTTAAAACAAATTTAGTAATGGATGATATTTTATCATTTTATAAATACGGTTTAAACGGTTCAGTTGAAAAAATACAATTAGCTGGTGATGATTTATATTTACCTAACGGTCCAAATGGGCAACGTGTATATTATTATAACCCTAATAAAAAGGATCTACAGAGTTTGAGTAATACGCTTAGAACACATCTAGGATTAAGTGAAAAGCAGATTGAAGAGAATTGAAGCAGGCGTAATGTCTGCTTTTTATTGTGTATAATGGTATGTCATTTATTCATCAATGGCTACAATATTTTTAGCTCAAGTCTTTCATGTCGATCTTTCACTAGGTCAACAATTAACTATAATAGCTATTTTATTAGTTACATCTAAAGGTGCAGCAGCAGTAACGGGCGGGGGATTTATTGTACTAGCATCTACGTTATTTGCAATGAATGTTATTCCATTAGAAGGGTTAGCACTATTACTTGGGGTAGATCGTTTCATGTCAGAGGCACGCGCTATCGTCAATTTAATCGGTAATGGTATTGCGACTGTAGTTGTTGTAAAGAGTGAAAAT
>NZ_BOQB01000511.1 GCF_018332475.1 Bacillus sanguinis
GTTAAGAGAGGGGGAAACATTAGTAGAATTGTTGCAGTACATTAATAATAGTATGGTTGTTGACAAGGTCCACCATAACAAGGATAAGGTGTTGGCGGTGGGAAAGGTGGTGGATATGGTGGGTAATATGGTCTAGGACCGAAAGCTAATGCCCCGCCGAGCAGTCCACCAGCAATGCCAGCTAAAAATGGAACGCCAAAAAACGGAAAGAAGCGTGAGTCGCCTACTGGACCAATAGGTGCTGAACGGACTGGGATTGGTTGATAATATGGATACATGAACAAACCTCCTTTATTGGACTCACTTTTATCATATGGTAAATGAAACGTGGATGAGCGCGTACAAGAAAGGATATGTAAGAAAATAGGCGAATTATTACGAATGTTGGAGCGTGAAAATTGTAATTTCAGGTTTTGACATAAATCGGAATGGGACACGTGTTCTTCCAAGGCCTCGATTTACATAGAGAGATAAATCTTGAATCGTATAGAAACCTTCTACATAGTTTTTAGCAAGTGATGGGGTAATAATAGCACCTACAAAAGGAATTTGGACTTGTCCACCATGACTATGACCAGAAAGCTGTAAGTTAACTGGATATGTAGCAATTTTGGGTGCAATATCTGGCTCGTGAACAAGAACAATGTTATAAGTGTTTTGCCTCGCGTGATGTAGTGTCTCCTCTATTTTGGGTTTGCCCAGTAGTATATCATCAAGACCGAAAATTGAAATTTCACTATTATCGAGTAGCCGAATTTTCTTTTCACTATTTAGTAACAGTTCAAATCCAGATTCACGCATGATGTGTTCATAGTATTCCGTTCCATATCCGCCATGATCATGGTTACCATAAATAGAGAATTTACCGAAGGGTGCTCGTATATTTTTTAGAATGGATGCAACGAAAGGAGTGTCAGTATATGTTTGATAATTATCAATGAGATCACCAGTAAAAAGAACAATGTCGGGCTTTACAGCGTTAATTTTAGAAACGATTTGAGATAAATGTTGAAGAGAGAAATAGTATCCGAGATGTAAATCGCTAAATTGGAGAATCTTCATACCATGAAAACTTTTAGGTATAAGCTGTGATGTAAGTGTATGCTCTGTCAAAGAGAGTAAATGAGGCTCAATATATTTAGCGTAATAGTATCCAATGCCAGTGGTTATAAATGAATATAGACAAGTGCGCATGCCAGCTTTTAAAAAATCTCTTCTTGTAATTTTCTTCATAAAAATATGAGTATACCTATTTGACTTATATCGTATGTGTTCGTTACATTTACAGGTTACTCAAATCTCC
>NZ_BOQB01000512.1 GCF_018332475.1 Bacillus sanguinis
TGTTCTGAATACAAATCAACTAATTTTGTTCTTCCAGAGTCTGAATACATCTTTATATCATATTTCACATACACATAGTCTTCATTTTTGTATTTTATATTTACAATCTCTTCCCTTTCCTACATAATTTCAAAACAGGAATACTTTGAATCTCGATTTGAAAGAATTTTTAAAACAGATTATTTAACAGCACATCGAAAGACAGTTGATTCAGGACGCCCATGTGATTCACCTGAAACTGAGCCAATGATACCTTTTGATGAGCATTTAACAGTTCCCCTTGATAAAGTTTTGATTAAGGAGTGTTGAGAACAATGGGGAGATATCCACTAATAGCAATAATGAAAGAAAATGAGGATAAAGAAAGTGTGATTTACAGTTTCGGTCCAGATACTGAATCTTGTATGTTAAATCCAGAGCTTTATAGTAGATGGAATTTTAAAGTTGCAAAGAATGCAACTAACCGTGTGGAAGCATTTATTTTACTAGATGATATGCCTGAGAAACATATTTCCTTATTATATAAATGCATTCACAAAATATATGCTCACATAGAAGAAAATGGTGGCATAGAAAATATGAATAACATTGATTTCCCGGAATATTTCGAGTTTATCGTATAATATGTATCAGCATTAAACGTTTGACATAATAATTGTAAGAAAACGACTCTTTAGTGGGAATCAGTTTCTTTGTCATGCTGTTGCTAGGTTAATAGACGTTTACATAGGCTTCATTTACAGTAACATCTATATCCTGCCAGAAAGGAGAATCATAGAAACATAATGATACAAAAAA
>NZ_BOQB01000513.1 GCF_018332475.1 Bacillus sanguinis
GTCCGAAAGATCTGTTACTGCGTCAAGAAGCAAGTGCCTTGCTGGATTTATCTTTTGATTATTATGCACTGCCTATCAAACGACAGTAGATATTCATCCTAAATTGAATCAAAATAATTGGATGATGGTATCTCATCAGCATCAGGTAAAGATTAACAAGAAATTCAACTTTATAAGAGCTTTCTGGAAACGGTAACGATTTGAAACATAACCTGACACACTTGAAGTTTTTGCATTTAAAGAAGGAACCTATCATGAAGTATGATAGGTTCCTTCTTTGTTATATAAATAATTTTAACTTTGATATAAGAGGTTAATAATGAAAAAGATCAACTTCCCTACCTTAAAACCATTATAAAATTGTGGAATAGTAGCTTTAGAATAAATGAAACGAGAAATAACCGCCATTATTTCTCGTTTCATTTACATATTTATTTTTGGAAAAACAATCTAACTCCAAATACTAATAGTACTGCGCC
>NZ_BOQB01000514.1 GCF_018332475.1 Bacillus sanguinis
GGATATATTCTACACTACAAATATTCATTTTATAAAAAGAAGAACCCCACACATTTTGATTAAAATGTGTGGGGTTCTTTTGGCTTCCTTAAATTTTCATGAAAAAGATTGATTATTTTATGTAGCCTACTTAAAAAAACATTTTGTTCAATCAACTAACAGAACAAGATTAAACATTTAACTAATATTAGTAATTTTTCTTGTTTCTGTTGATAAATATAAAAATACTGCCTAACACACTTAATGAAAGTGCAAAATATAACAACAAATCAGGTAGAAATTGCAAAGGAATAATATCAATTAATTGTAAAACAATAATGGCAAGGATACCTAAATATAGAATATTGTACAAAGCATTATTTGTTTTATATAGAATTTCTCTTCCTCTTTCGTCATTTGCTTCATCACTTGATTGAAATTTTATTACATACATCTTACTTATCACTATTAAACCAAATAACAAAATTTTTAACAACAACATATGTA
>NZ_BOQB01000515.1 GCF_018332475.1 Bacillus sanguinis
TACTTTTAGTAATCTGGAATATTTATTTCCAGATTACTAAAAGTAGTCGAATTTAAAAAGTAATTATCAGAAACATGTTAGCGAAATGCCTCTCCAACAATTAAATTAGTAATAGCAGATGAACCTTGTAAATGAAATATGAAAGTGTAACAGATAATAAAAATCTTTAAACGTAATCAAAGCTAATAGATTAACTCTCCGCACCCACTGAAATAAAGAATCATAACATAAATTGTAATTACTTTTACGGAAGTGAGCTGAAAATAATGTATTATTCATATTTTGCTTCTCAAACAGGTATGCGCCTAGCGTATGGTACATCAATAACGTTTAGCGGAGCACAAAGTACAGTTCAAGCTGTTCAACAAGCGTTACAAATGCAACAACAAATGCAAATGCAGCAACAAGGTATCCAGCCATATTATTCATCTATGGAATATTTTTATCCAGTGCATCAAATCACACCGTATGGAAGTTCTTTTCTTACTATCCCATATGGAACTGTATTTAATCTATAAATTTGAAAGTTTAATCAGTAGGGGCAGGTATTCCAAAGCAATTATTAGCCCTCACCAATCGGAC
>NZ_BOQB01000516.1 GCF_018332475.1 Bacillus sanguinis
TAGTTTTTAATTTCAGAGAACCCGTCTCCACTTGCAAATACACGTTCAGCTGAAGATTTAGATTGAAGTGTAATATCAAATAGATGATATGTGTATAAACCTAAATTTTTCACGACAGTTTGACGGTCAAATGAGCGTGAGAACATTTGTGGTTTATAAATAACTGAAACAACAATTTGCAATGCTAATAGAGCTGTTACACTGCTAAAGAAAGTTCGCTTCTCAGAGCGAGAAAGTGGCGTTTTGTCACAAAATGCCGGGAATTTACGCGAAAGAAACATTAAAATAATCGCATCTGCGAATAAAAGTAATGTTTTATACGTAAAGAGTTCTTTTATACTCGTCCCTAAATCAGCCATATTATTTGTTTGAAATAATACTGGGAATGTAACGAAATCGTTATAAAACCCATAAAACATTGCATTTCCAAATAAAATGAATGATAGTATAAAACTAATTCCAACTATAATGCGGTTTCGGTTTTTAGACGCAAATAAAGCAAAACCGAAAAATAAAAGTAACGCAGCTAGTGGATTAATAAAAAGCATAAATTCTTCAAAGAAATTATCAATTTTAATATCAAATGCTAGCTTGTACACAATATATGTTTTTATCCATAATAAAACGACTGCAACGAGTGCAAATCGCAGTTTTGGAAACAGACGTTGTAGCATAATATACTCCTCTCCTAAAAAGCATGACAGTTCTTGTGAGTCGATTTGATTAGCGCCTCATTTTATATATACGAACAGTCCTTTGTTATTATGTTTATTATACTAGGAGTATCATTATACGAAAATAAAAGAGAGTTGTGGGCTTTTTTATAATAATTGAGTAGAAAAAGGGCGGTAGGAGACAATAAAACGGAGTTCC
>NZ_BOQB01000517.1 GCF_018332475.1 Bacillus sanguinis
TATAAATCTTATAAAGTTAAAAAACTTAATTTTACTAGAAAAATAATTTACACACCCGAATTTTTATACAAAAATAATGTATAGTAGTTTTTTCATTTCACTTCCAGTACAATAAAACAATACATACGTACATACAGGCGGGGAAAAACATGAATGAAAAATTAATTGAAAAAATGATTATAAAAAGTTTTCAACAATATCAATGTAATCCTATGTCAAATGAGGATCAGGAAATGCTAATTAAACATATTCAAACGATAATTCAGTCAAATACTGAAATTGATGTATACGAGGCAGTTGAGGATATCGTTTACGATTATGTGACTGGAAAATAAAGTGAAACTTTA
>NZ_BOQB01000518.1 GCF_018332475.1 Bacillus sanguinis
GTACTTCGAAAAATTCATTACGACGTAAGTGATTATATATTTTCTCGGAAACCTCTTCTTCTTCAGACACTAAGAAACGATGTTCAAAAGCATAGAATGATTGACCTTTAATTAATTTTACGTAGTATATTTTACACGCCTCCTTTAGCATAATTGGTACTTACTTAATATTAGGGTGACCTATATGTACATGAACCATACTTGGAGTTTCAAAGGATGGGAGGAAAGAAGTTAAACACATTGCAAAAGTTAGTAAAACTGTAATGTTGTTGTC
>NZ_BOQB01000519.1 GCF_018332475.1 Bacillus sanguinis
CTTCGTTTCTTTTTTATCCGTATTAAAGAGCAGTGAGACCTTCACATTGATTAAAGCTTCACTTTATTATTTTGCCCATTCACTCACTTGCTCCACACTCATTCGTGGTGCAGGGTGGCCTTTTAAAGTTGATTCACCAATTGTAATAAGCATAATTGGTATGTAGCGAGATGAAACATTGAATTCTTCTGTAAGTGCTTGTGGGTTGAAACCGCCAATAGCGCAAGTATCCCAGCCAGTTGCTTTAGCTGCAAGCATGAGTTGCATTGCTGCTAAAGATGCATTTGAAAAGGCTGCGTCTCTTGGGAATTGCTCACGAGCATATGCAGACTCAATATTTTTAGCTAAGCGCTCTTTTGCTTCTTCTTTCATAAATCCTTGTTCTACAATTGGACCATAAACTGGTTCAACATTTTTATAAGCTTCTAAATCACCTAAAATAGCGACTACAGCAGAAGCATCAAGAATTTGTTGTTGGTTATAAGCAATTGGATGTAATCGTTTCTGTACATCTTCACCTTGGAATACGAGGAATTTCCAGTGCTGCAAGTTCCAAGCAGAAGGTGCTTGAGCAGCGCCCTTTAAAATCTCGTGTAGCTCTGTAGATGAAATTTCTTTCTCAGGGTTGAATGCACGTGTAGATGTGCGTTCATATAGAACATTAAAAAAGTTATCGTTTGTCATTGTATATCCTCCAAATTACATATCAAATTATGAAAAAATACATGTAATATATTC
>NZ_BOQB01000520.1 GCF_018332475.1 Bacillus sanguinis
CTTCTTTAATTAATTCTTCTTCTCGCATTCCATTATGCACTTTTAATAAAATGTGCAATCCCGAATCTTCTCCTATCACTTCAACACGATTAGAGAAATACTTTTCTATTTCCAAAACAAGTCGATCCCTCTTTTTTCGGTAAACAACACGCATTTTATGAATATGTTTTTCCCAATAGCCTTCATTTAAAAACTTTCTAATCACTTCTTGGTCCATTCTTGAAACACTTTGTGTATAAAACAAATATTCCTTTTGATATTTTTCGATTAAATTCTTCGGTAATACTATATAGCTCATCCGTAATGAGGGCAACAAAGCTTTTGATAGCGTCCCCATATAAATAACTTTCCCATCTGTATCTAACCCTTGTAGTGCCGGAATTGGCTTTCCTGAATAGCGAAATTCACTATCGTAATCATCTTCAATAA
>NZ_BOQB01000521.1 GCF_018332475.1 Bacillus sanguinis
GTAATACCATTGTTTCTTATATCCGGTATTTCAATATTTTTATTTTTCTTATCTGTTTCACCAAAAATTAAGGCTAAAAATTTATCATTGATAATAATCTGTTTAGCGATAAATGTACTTACAATTCCAATTTCTTGTTTGGTAGGTTCGTTTGTTTCTTATAAACATGAGGCGTCAACAGAATTTATATATAATAATCCACTTTATTTTTGGAAAGGATTTTTCTTTATTCAAATAATACCGTTTTTCGTGCTATTTGTGGCTTTGATATGGTGGTTTATCCGTAAGGGTAAAGAAAAAATCGAAACATAGAATTTTAAAATAACTTCCGCTTTCGAAAACTATATAAATAAGCTGTTCAATGGATTCCCATAGAAAACTATGGTGAGATGAAATGTTTGATTTTGAAGCACTTCAAACTCTTAGCTAGATGGCTATGTATCGGTACCCCACAATAAAAAGGCAGGGACATATCAAATATGTCCCTGCCTTTGATTTTAGAGACATGTTTCCTAACAGTTGATTTTGTTAACGAAAGTCGACTTCAAATCCATATTTTGTTTGAAATAAAAGCATATAATAAAAGTATGAGGTGATGATGTGAAGGAGATAAGCATTCATAAAATTATTGCGGATAAGAGAAAAGAAAAGGGAATTACACAGGAAGAGTTAGCGGCGTATATCGGTATTACGAAGGCGTCTGTTTCCAAATGGGAGACGGGGCAGAGTTATCCAGACATTACATTTTTACCACTGTTAGCATCGTACTTTAACATAAGTATAGATGAACTAATCAGTTATAAACCGCAAATGGAACAGGAAGATATTAAGGAATTATATCATAGACTAGCGGAAGCTTTTAGTGAAAAATCATTTGATGAAGTAATGATGGAGTGCAGGAAAATCATAAAAAAATATTATTCTTGTTTTCCATTATTAATTCAAATAGGAATACTTTTTATTAATCATCACATGTTAACGGAGGACACAGATAGAAGAATTGAAATGTTAGAAGAAGCAATGAAT
>NZ_BOQB01000522.1 GCF_018332475.1 Bacillus sanguinis
GTTAGAAGAAGCAATGAATCTCTTTAGCAGGGTTCAGGAAGAAAGTGATGATGTTTCTCTTGTGAAAGAGGCGGTATCGTTTCAAGCAACTTGCTATCTTATACTCAATAAACCGAATGAAGTATTGCAATTGCTTGGCGAAACGATACGTCCTAACGTTCCAGAGGAAGATCTAATCGCACAGGCGTATCAAATGCTTGGAAATACTGAAAAGGCGAATGAAGTAATGCAAATTAGTATGTATCAACATTTAATACAACTCGTTGCGACAATACCGAATTATGTAGTAGTAAATGCCTCAAGCGTTGAAAAAGTAGAGGTAATTTTAAATAGAGCTTTCATGTTAATAGATATATATGAAATAGAAACATTACATCCCAATATGACTTTAAAAGTATACTATGCTGCTGCACAAGTATATTGTATGCAAGACAATTTTGAAAGAGCATTAGAAATGTTACGGAAATATGCAGCGGTTTGTGCGGCGAGCTTTACAGTAAATAGTGTACATTTACATGGGGATTCCTATTTTGATGCGATTGATGAATGGTTTGCAGAGTTTCCACTTGGTGCTAAAACAGTTAGAAATGAAGAGATTATAAAGCGAAGCATGTTACAAAGTATTGCAGAGAATCCAGTTTTTTCTCCAATGAAAGATGTAAGAGAGTATAAAAATATAATAACGAGTTTGAAATTTAAATTGGATATAAAAGAATAGGGGGAAAAAATGATGACTTTTGATGAATATGAAGTAGCGATAAAGAGAGAGTTTACTTTACAAG
>NZ_BOQB01000523.1 GCF_018332475.1 Bacillus sanguinis
TTTATGGGCAATTTATAGTTGCTATTTATAATTCCTATATATAGTAGCTATGGATACTACGAAAAAAAACTTTGGAGGTGTAACACTTTGTATCCAATTAGCTGTAATGAAAATTTAAAACATGAATTGCTCACATAGAGTCTTCTTTTGGAAGAAAAGTGGTGTAATTATTTGTTAAATGAAGGAAGGGATTGGAAAGCTATGAATAAAACAATTTTAAAAACATGTATCATATCAGCAGTTCTAGGTGGAGTTTTATTAACTGAAAAAAATGGAGAAGTGAAAGCAGAAGAGATTACACCACAAACGAATCATACTGGTGTATTTAAAGATGTTCCAAAGGGGCACTGGGCATATGAGGCGATTCAGCAATTAACAGATGAGAAAATCATTTTCGGATATGATGATGGGAGATTTGGTTTTGGAGATAATGTGACACGCGAACAAGTTGCAGCTTTACTGTATCGTTATTTTAATTTGGCAGAAGAGAAAAATTATGAGAATCCATATGGGGACGTAAGTGAAGAGTCGACAAGCTATATAAAGGAAATCTTGTCTTTAACAGAAATGGGCGTTTTTAAGGGTGACGAGCATGGGAATTTTAGACCGAAGGCATCCTTAACACGTGCAGAAATGG
>NZ_BOQB01000524.1 GCF_018332475.1 Bacillus sanguinis
GGCTCATCTAAAATTAAAATTTTCGGCTGATGCAGTAATGCCTGTGCAATTCCTAAACGTTGTTTCATACCAAGTGAATATGTTTTCACCTTCTTATGAATCGCATGCTCCAATTCAACCAATTTCACAATTTCAGCAATACGCTCTTTACTAATTGGTGTAATTGCCATGTTCGCAAAATGCTTTAAGTTTTGCATTCCTGTCATATAATCATATAGTTCTGGATTTTCTACAATCGCTCCAATTTGCTCTAGCGCCTTTTCACGCTCCGTGCGAATACTATGACCACAAATAGTAATATCACCCTCTGTCATTGATATAAGACCTGTCATCATACGAATTGTCGTCGTTTTACCACTACCGTTAGGTCCAAGAAACCCATACACTTCCCCTTCGCGAACTTCAAATGATAAACCACGGATAATTTCCGTTCCACCAATCTTCTTTCGAACATTCTCTAACTTTACTACTACGTTTCCCAATGTTTATTCCTCCTTTAGACTTCTAATTTTTTATCGATTATGCGACCTGTTATATAAACAAGTAGAACAAATATACTGATTGAAAAAGCAATACTATATAAATTCATAAGTTTTTCTGGATATAGTATGAGATTTACATCTGTCGATTCATCTATATAAA
>NZ_BOQB01000525.1 GCF_018332475.1 Bacillus sanguinis
AAGACAGCTTTTCTTTATAGGTTTGTTTACATAACACTATTATTTTCGTATAACGAGTTTTGTTTAAAAAGTTCTATTCAGCTAATGGATAGAACTTTTTTGTAATTAAATGGGTATTTACAAACCTTATGTATCGGTGTATTATTTAACTAGTACACCGATACATAAGGAGGGAAGAAATGAAAATAGAGTTTTCTCCAAATACACCAATTTACATTCAGGTAATGGAATACATAAAAAAAGAAATCGTAACAGGACATTTAATGCCTGGTGATAAAATTCCCTCCGTACGTGAATTAGCGAGTGAATTACAAGTGAATCCGAATACGATTCAGCGTACATTTCAAGAGTTAGAGCGGGATGGGGTTGTTGTAACGCGTAGAGGAATGGGACGATATGTAACGAATGAAGGGGAGAAAATTATGGAGCTGCGAAAAGAGATGGCGAAAGAATTACTTCACTCTTTTATAGATGGAATGGACAATTTAGGTTTTTCAGAAGAAGAAATTCTTACAATCCTTCGTTCTTCATTACATGAGAAGAGGGAGGAGAGCGAATGACAGAGCTATTAAAAATAGAAAACTTATGGAAGAGATACGGGTTAAAAGCAGTGATCCGTGAATTAAACATAGAGATTACGGAAGGGAAAATTATAGGGCTTGTTGGAGATAACGGGAGCGGGAAAACGACGTTATTGAAAATGATTGCTGGTCTGCAGCATCCTTCTGAAGGGAGTATTACAATCGCTGGTAAAAAGGTAGGGTTGGAAACGAAGGAAATTGTTTCTTTTATGTCGGATAAATCAATATTTGATGATTGGATGACGGTAAAAGATTCTTTATTTTTCTATCGAGATTTCTATAAAGACTTTGATATTCAAAAAGCGATAGATACGATTGCGGAATTTAAAATACCGTTTGAAGAAAAAATTACAGCTTTATCAAAAGGTATGGTTGAAAAGCTACAAATTATTTTAACATTTTCGAGGAAAGCGAAGTTATACGTACTAGATGAACCGCTGGGCGGAATTGATCTTGTTTCTAGAGAACACGTATTAGAACTTATTTTACAGTTTTATCGCGAAGATTGTACGATACTAATCGCGACTCATTTAATAAATGAAGTTGAAAATATTTTTGATGAAGTAATCTTTTTAAAAGATGGAGAAATTGTATTGTATGAAAATGTAGAAGAGTTACGCTTCCAGCGAGGAAAAGCTGTCACAGATGTGTTTAAGGAGGTGTTTAGTAGATGAAGGCCAGTTTAATATATATGTACAATGCGAATAAAAAACAAATTTTCATTTCGTTATTGTCATTCATATTTATTGCAGCTGTCGCTTTTGTAAGTATGGGGAATTATATTAAACAAGAATCAGGAGAAGTAAGGCAAATGATTACAATTGCTTTAGTATTCTTAGTTTATTTAATTTTTGCGGTATTAGTATTTCTGCAGGCGATGTCTGCGTTTGGGAAAATGACTGAAAGTAAATTATTTCGGTTAACACCGATATCTGGTAAAAAAATTGTTTTAGCAATATTGTCATATGCAGCAATTAGCTTAATGTGTTTTGAATTAATAGGTGCTATGTTTTTCTATAGTATTTCGATGAAAGTAATAAAAGGTACAGAGCTCCACGAATTGTTATTTACCGAAAGCACACTTACACTAGATATGGTAAAGCAGTTATTTAGTAGCGTGTTATATGTATTTAATTTATCAAGTGTATTGTTAGTCTTACTTTTTACAGTAGCTGGTGTGAAAGTATTTTCTTTGAAAAAGAAAAAAATGGAGTATGCAATTGTTTTCTTCTTATTTTTACTAGTGACGAAAGTAATCAATATGATATATGAAATAT
>NZ_BOQB01000526.1 GCF_018332475.1 Bacillus sanguinis
TTAAGTTTTTGAAACAGCGCATTATGTACATACAGTAAAGAAGTAGAAGATTAGTAGGCATGGGGAGAAATCTTTATGTCTTTTTTTATGAGGATTTTTAATTTTTAAAATATATTGTAAGAAATAATTTACAATTTGTAAAAAATAAATTACAATTATCTAAAGAGGTGTTACTATTGTTGCATAATAAAATTGTAGTTTGTCGAGCAGAAAAAGGTTGGACTCAAGAAGAACTGGCAACAAGAGTAGGAGTTAGTCGTCAAACTATCGCTACTCTTGAAAAGAATAAATATAACCCTTCTCTAATTCTTGCCTTTAAAATTGCAAATGCATTTGAA
>NZ_BOQB01000527.1 GCF_018332475.1 Bacillus sanguinis
TTGTTTAAAGGTCAGTTTAGTATAATGCTCTTTTATAAAGGGATATATAAATAAAGGAGAAAACAGATGAAGAAAGTTTCAGTATTAATTCCTACGTATAATGCGGGGGATGAAATAAGAATATTATTGAAAAAAATATATGAACAATCTATGCCAATGGGCATGGATTTAGAGGTTATTTTGGTAGATTCTAGTTCTACAGATAACACTCTAGAAATCGTTAAAAATGAATTTTTAGAAGTTAAACTAGTAGAAATTGAGAATAAATTATTTGATCATGGGGGAACGAGAAATAAATTAGCAAGGATGGCAACAGGCGATTACCTTTTATATATGACTCAAGATGCCATACCTGTTGATAATAATTTAATAATGAGTTTACTTGAGGAATTAGAAGATAGTGAGAATGTAATTTGTTTTGCGAGACAAATTCCTAAAGAAGACGCTAGTGTATTGGAGAAATTTGCACGAGGATTTAATTACCCTGATAAAAAGATAGTAAAGCAAACAGCTGAAATAAAAACTTTAGGGATAAAAACATTTTTCTGTTCCAATGTATGTTGTATGTATAAAAAAACATTATTTGAAAATCCATACAATGGATTTCCTGAAAAAGTAATATTAAACGAGGATTTAATATTAGCATCTAAAGTTATTTTAGATGGAAAGAACGTAATCTATAATCCAAAAGCAAAGGTTTTTCATTCTCATAATTATAACTTAAAACAACAATTTAAGAGGTATTTTGATATAGGAATGGCATTCGAGTCGACAAGTTACTTGCTACAATATGTATCTAATGAAAAAGAAGGAGCTAAAATGGTAAGAGAACAAACAAAGTTCCTTTTGAAAAATAATAAGAGTTTACTTATATATGCTTTCGTTGAAAATTTTGTGAAGTTTATAGCTTATAAATTAGGTAAAGTCCACAGAATAATCCCTATACCTTTGAAAAGAAAGTTATCAGCTTATATGAAATAGTAATGTATGGAGGATTTACGATGAAATATAAATTTTCTTTAATAATGGCTACATATGGTCGAGATGAAGAAATTGCTCTTTTTCTAGAAAGTATCAATCAAAGTGAATATGACTTAGGAAAAATTCAAATTATAATTGTAGATCAAAATGATTCAGAAGAAATTAATCTAGAGAAGATAGTTTTACAATATAAGAACATGGATATTTTGCATATTAAGAGTAATAAAAAGGGATTATCTCACAACCGAAATCTTGGTTTACAGTATGCGGAGGGTGAATATATTGCCTTTCCGGATGATGATTGTGAATATTATATTGATACATTGAATGAAGTAGAATTAACATTTAAAAATCACGTGAATTCGAATTTAGTTTTAGGAAGGATAATTGACAAGGCAGAGAATGATGTGATACGTAAATGGCCTAAAAGTTCTATGAAGATTAATGAAAAGAATTTCTTCACTAAAGTATCTTCCATAACGATGTTTTATAAAAACACATTAAATTTGTATAAATTTAATGAGAAACTTGGGGTGGGGACGTATTTTGGTTCATGTGAAGATACTGATATTGTGTATCAATATGCTAAAAATTCCCATGTGGAATATAATCCAAATATTAAGGTCTATCATCCTCATCCTAGCAAAGAGTTGAGCGTGGATAAAGTGAAAAGTTATGCCTTAGGTTTTGGTGGATTTATAAAATCAAATTTGGATTTTTATACTGCTATTTTGTTTATTAAAGTTATATGCTATCATTTTTTAAAATTGATAAGTGCCATAGTAACTTTCAATAGAGAGAAGTTGAGAAGAAGTTGGAACTCTGTATATTTTAGAATCAAAGGATTTTTAGAATATAAGAAAATCGAGAGAGAATAATCATGAACATTCAAATAAAAACTACAATTCAATTTCTATTTTATATAAGTATTTTGTCTATTTTTATAATTAATTCTAATGTATATCCAA
>NZ_BOQB01000528.1 GCF_018332475.1 Bacillus sanguinis
TATGGTTTTCAGAAATACCGTAATGATCTCCGTAAATGATAATAACAGAGTTGTCATACAGCCCTTCTTCTTTTAATTGTTTAATAAATCGTTTAAGAGCTTCATCTGTGTAACGAACAGTTGGGAAGTAACGGTTTACAACACCACTTTCGGAATTAAACTCATCAACATATTGATCTTCTGGATTTAGAAGAAATGGAAAATGGTTTGTTAAAGTAATGAACTTTGTATAGAACGGCTGTGGTAAAGATTTTAGCTTTGGAATCGATTGTTCAAAGAACTCTTTATCTTTTAATCCCCAACCGACAGACATTTGCTCTGTGCCTACGTAATCATTTAAATTAAAGTAACGATCATATCCAAGTGCTGGATACATTACATCACGATTCCAAAACGTTTTATCGTTTGAATGGAAGACAGCAGAAGAATATCCGTATTTCTTTAATTGTTCTGGTGTAGCTGTATATTCATTTGTTGCGTGAGTAAAGAATACAGAACCGCGGTCTAACGGATAAAGTGAATTTTCAACGATAAACTCAGCATCAGAAGTTTTACCTTGTCCTGTTTGATGATAAAAGTTATCGAAATAAAAACTATCTTTAATAAATTCGTTTAAAAATGGAGTAATTTCTTTTCCATTTATTTTTTTATTAATAACAAAACTTTGTGTAGATTCCATTGAAATCAAAATGACATTTTTACCTTTTGCAGCTCCAAATAAGTTTTTATCA
>NZ_BOQB01000529.1 GCF_018332475.1 Bacillus sanguinis
TATTTCATATAAATCTTTACTTGCTTCCCATTTTGTAAAGGAACGATCTTTTCCACCGCCCAAGAGAGCAAACGCCATTGCCCCCATATTAAATACATTTGTTCTTGCATCAATCATGGCATTTAGTTCAAATTCTTCAGGAGACATAAAACGTGAGGAGCCCCATAATCTTCCCATTTTATTCACGTATGGTTTTTTAGAATATAAATCAATATCACAAATCTTCGTCTCACTTGTATGAAAATTATATAAAATACTACCGTCATAAAAATCTATTGCTACATAGTTTTTCTTTTCGACAAATGTATGGAAAGAAAAAATGCAATGTAAGGATTGAATTCGTTCCATAACTGATAAATGCTTAAATTTATAAAATGGAGAGCTTGGATTAGCATATTTTTCAGGAGGCGGGAAACTCCAATGCGAATGAAGACATTCACCATCAAACCAATCAAAAATTAATACATATCCAGAGTTAATTGGGAAGTGTTCAATTAGTTTTATAAGCGAGTCATGCTTTAATTCCTCGTATAGGGAAGCTGAATTTTTTAATCTTTCAATAGCGTCTTTTATAGTTCCTTCATATGCAAGCGTTTGTGCTCCTGCATATTTAATAAATTTCTTACACCCATCTTTTTCTACACCGAAAGATAGATTGCCTGAATCTTGTTGGTCAAAAACCGCAAATACGTTTCCTAATTTCAATAGCCAATCAAAATTATGATGTTCTTTTAACTGGAATGTAACTTGATTTAACTGAATTTTAACTGGAATATCTTTCATAATATACCTCGCATTTATTATAATTAAGTTGTATATTTCAGTATTCGACATATTTTGTGAAAATCCTATGTTGATCACATGAAATTTTATAAATATAATGATGAATAATTATAAGAAGGTGGCTAAAATGGAACAACAAATCGTAATTAAACCATATCAAAATGACTGGCATGATGAGTATGTAATAGAAAAAGAGAAATTTATTTCTTTACTTGGAGGAGATTGTATTTCTATTGAACATATAGGAAGTACATCCGTAGAGGGATTAGGAGCGAAACCGCTAATAGATATGATGGTTGGTGTAACGGATTTACAAATTACGAAAAAGTGGATTGAAGATTTATTGAAAATTGGATATGAGTATGTTCCAAAAGAAACACCTAATCGACGTTTTTTTAGAAAGGGAAAATGGAGAGCTGGTACTCATCATTTGCATGTTTATATTTATAATAGTGATGAATGGAAAAATAATCTTTTATTTCGAGACTTTCTAATAAAACATGAATGGGTACGTAAAGAATATAGGGAATTAAAAGAGAAGCTTGCAGCTACATATCCTTTTGATCGTGTTTCATATACAAATGCAAAAGCGCCGTTTATTCAAAGTATATTAGAATTGGCCAAACTTAAAAACACCCTGTCTTTCCTACGTTATTTATAGGAAAGGATTTTTTTGTCACAATGATATACATTATTTCTAATTATTGGAGGCAGATTCTTTTATTTATTTTCATATATCTAGTACATTGAAAATATTAAGGGGGAATGAAGTAATGAAAGCTATAGTACATCAAGATAAAAAAGGGCTAGAAGGATTAGAATATAAATTTTCATCTGAAACAAATCCTAATGCCGGTGAAGTAAAAGTAAAGTTAAAAGCAGCAGGATTAAACCATAGAGACTTATTTATTATAAATAATAGAAAAGAAATGGATTTACCATTAGTTATAGGTTCAGATGGATCAGGGATTGTTACAGAAATCGGAGAAGGTGTTTCAAATCATTTATTAAATAGCGAGGTTATTATTAATCCTAGTATTGGATGGGATAATATTGCTGAAATACCTGAGTTACCAGAGGTGTTAGGTGGACCGAGAGATGGAACGTTTGCAGAATATGTTATTGTGTCAGCTGAAAATGTAGTGGAAAAACCGTCATATCTTACTTGGGAAGAGTCTGGGGTACTATCTTTATCGGCACTAACTGCATATAGAGCGCTTTTTACAAAGGGTAGATTGAAGTGTGGTGAACATGTTTTAATTCCGGGGATAGGCGGCGGTGTAGCGACATTTGCCATGTTATTTGCAAAAGCAATTGGTGCAAAAGTAAGTGTTACTTCAAGGGTAGAGAGTAAAAGAAAGTTTGCCGAAACATATGGCGCAGACTTTTCTTTTAATAGTTCTGGAAATTGGGAAGAGAGTTTAAGCGGTGAGAAAGTAGATTTAATAATTGATAGTATAGGTCCAGCAACATTCTTAAAATACTTTGATGTATTAAAACCAAATGGGAGAATTGTTAATTTTGGTGCAAGCTCAGGAGATAAAATTGAATTACCTTTACGTGCATTATTTTATAATCAAATTGATGTTATGGGGACATCTATGGGTAGCCGTGAGGAATTTAATGAAATGATTAAGTTTATAGAGAAATATAAGATTAAACCAATTATGGATAAAGTTTATTCGTTAGAAGAGGCTATTCAAGCATTAAAACGTATGGAACAGGGGGAACAGTTCGGTAATATCGCTCTACGTATGGAATAAAAATATGATTTAATAACCTATCTTTTTATATAGATATGTTATGTAATATATGCACTTAAAGTTCGTGAACCATTTGATTTAAAGGGTTTTTTAACATTATATATCTTGAATTCATGTAAATAGTTACATAATTGTCAAATGAAAAATAGTAAAATGAACAAAGTGAAAATCTAAATATGTGTAAATGTTGTATACTGTGTAAATCAAGTAAACTTGTATCTTTATTTCAAGTAATATAAGAACTTATAAGGAGAGAGTAACGTGAATTACACAGTATTTCAGTGGATAAACAATTTAGCGGGTACATCTGCGCTCTTAGATAAGATTATGATTGCTATTACAAATAGCGCTGCATATGTGGCTATTCTATTCATGTTTATCTTATGGTTTCATAACGGAAAGAAAGAGAGTGCGATAAGAAAACAATATACAGTGTTGTATACGACACTTTCAGTAATAATTGCATTACTAGTAAATATTTTTATTCATGTAGTATATTATCATCCACGTCCTTTTGTATCATATGATGTGAATCAATTAGTACCACATGCAGAAAACTCATCCTTTGTTAGTGATCATTCTGTACTTGTATTATCGATTGCATTTATTTTTATTCTTAGAGGAGAAAAGTTAAGATATATTGCACTTTTATGGGCGGTTTTAGTTTGTATATCACGTTTGTATGTAGGGGTTCATTTCCCTGTAGATGTAATGGGTGCAGCTGTAATAACAATTGTAACAAGCAGTTTATTGTTGCAGAAAAAACTTATATTTGAACCAATCGCAAAACTTGTTTTCAAAATGTATGCACTCGTAGCGAAACGAATTCCCTTTTTAGAAAAATATAACCATGTAGATTAAATTTCATAACTAGCCTCCTATAGATTAGATGAAAAAATCCCCCTTTGGGAATCCAGAGGAGGATTTTTTATTGTATATAAGTGAATGGATTATTCGCAATAGTAATTTGAATATTATGATAAAAGATAAAATAATA
>NZ_BOQB01000530.1 GCF_018332475.1 Bacillus sanguinis
TATATGTAAATGATAAAAAAGAAATAGAGCTTTCTAGTAGTAAAACTTCAAAAGAATTAGGGCCATATTTCCCAGGTTCTTATGTTGTGAAGGCAAAGGCGAAAGCAGAACTTACTCAATTAGAGACAGAAAAAGAAGTGGATTTAGCAGACGAAAAGAAAGGGACAGTAGAAGTGAATTTATCACTTGAAGGAAATTATGTAACCATCTCTTCTGATGAAAATGAAGCAACTGTTTTTGTGAATGGTAAAAAGCGTGGGAAATTGAGTAACGGAAGTTATAAATTGGGACCTGTAGCGACAGATGAAACGGTAGAAGTGCATTTAGAGAAAAATACAGAGCGTGGTACCATTAAATCCGAAAGTATAACAGTTGGGGATCAAAGCACATATTATTTAAAGTTCCCAAAAGAAACGCCAAGCGTAAAAGAAATATCGAGTTCAGCAGCTGGTGAATTTGTACGAACACATATTTATGATAATGTACGTGCGATTTCATCAAATGATTTTAGTATTATCGCAAATAATTATGATCAGAGCGGGCCATCTTATAAACAGGACCGTGAGTATTTACAATATCTATACAAAAAAGGAATTACAGAAGACTTATTAACGATGGAAGTTCGTAATGTAGAGCGTCAAAGTGATACGAAATATAAAGTAACGACATATGAAGAGTACCATATTCGTTACGGTGATGGATCTGTGAAGTTCAAAAGTTTTAATAACGAACATATTGTAAATGTGAATGGAAATGGAAAGATGCTGTATCATTCTCTTGGTGCAAATAATACGTTGAAATCAGAAGAAGTATCTGGTCCAACTCGTTAATATGAAAGAGGCTGTTCAATATTTGAACAGCCTCTTTATTTTGTAGCTAAATCAATATTTCGTGTAACCGTTGATATATCGTAAGTTATGATAGATATA
>NZ_BOQB01000531.1 GCF_018332475.1 Bacillus sanguinis
CCGGATTCCCCCTTACCTAAAAATGTCATATACTCTCATTTTACTATAACATTTTTTTGTTATTTTTATAATATTTAGACTAAATTTCGAACATGAAAAAGTTTTATGTAAATATACCCGTTGCAATGTATGAACTCCAGAATTTATTGAAAAACTATGTATAAATTGGAGGTGTAAATTTTGAATGATTTCACAGTAGTGCTTATCAAGTTTATTTCGTGTATTATCGCATTCAGTATTGGACTCGCTTTATTTTTCCCTGCAACGTTCGTCCAAATTATTTCTTTCAGTCTTTTTGTAACAATCGTATCTTATATGTTCGTTGATAAAATTATTTT
>NZ_BOQB01000532.1 GCF_018332475.1 Bacillus sanguinis
CAAAAGGAGTTTTTTAAACGACTAAAAATTCCTGCAAAAGAAATAACATTTAATGATTTAGATGAAATTCTCTTAAACATGGGAATGATTCTCCCCTATGAAAATCTTGATATTATGGCTGGCACTATTAAAAACATCTCAAAAAATAACTTAGTAGAAAAGTTACTTATTCAAAAACGAGGCGGTCTTTGTTATGAATTAAACTCCTTACTATATTACTTTTTAATGGATTGTGGATTTCAAGTATATAAAGTAGCCGGTACTGTTTATGACCTTTACGATAATAAATGGAAACCTGATGATGGTCATGTCATTATCATATTACATCATAATAAAAAAGATTATGTTATAGATGCCGGTTTTGCCTCTCACCTACCTTTACATCCAGTCCCTTTTAGCGGAGAAGTCATATCTTCTCAAACGGGTGAATATCGAATTTGCAAACGAACTATTCAAAAAGGTACACACATTTTAGAAATGAGAAAAGGAGCTAACGGGGAATCTACAAATTTTTTACAATCTGAACCTTCAGATGAATGGAAAATAGGCTATGCCTTCACTTTAGATCCAATAGATGAGCAAAAGGTGAATAACATTCAAAAAGTCATTGTAGAACATAAAGAATCTCCTTTTAATAAAGGAGCTATCACTTGTAAATTAACTAATTATGGTCACATATCATTAACAAATAAAAATTATACAGAAACCTTTAAAGGCACCAAAAATAAACGTCCAATAGAATCAAAAGATTATGCTCGCATTCTTCGTGAATCTTTTGGAATAACACAAGTGAAATATGTAGGAAAAACACTAGAAAGAGGTTAGTTGACTAAAAGTATTTCATAATAAAGCAGATTCCATATTTAGAATCTGCTTTATTTTATATTTTGTTATAAAGAAATTTGTTTTGCTCTTATCCTTTAATTTTCAATGATATACTCATCATCATATTTATCGTATTGGAGCCCTGACCCTATTTTTGATTCCGTAACTTGATCTCTTAAAAACGGTGCAGCTTCCATTTTGCTAGTTGCAATTTCAATTCCATATTTTTTCGTTAAATGGGCCAATTCAATTAAAAACCACTCTCTTCGTAATGTGACTGGAATATCAAATGTTCTTCTTTTCATATATAATAGCACCTCTTTTATTTTCATAGCTAAAAAAATATCACTGAATGTACTATTTAAAACTACCTTTTATCACAAACATCCAATGAAACATTATAGTATATGCATGTCCATTTTAAACGTGCTATTACAAAAAGAATACTTTAGTTTACATAAAATAATTATGTATTAGTAGAAAGAGGCTTGTCCTCCTCTTTCTACTCTAGAGATTTAAATTAAGAACATCTTGGTACACCTAAAGCTAAGAATAAACCTGCTACTCCCGCTGTAATTGGTACTTTCAATGTAATAACATCGTCTACTTTCGTTACTAAAAAGAAAGCATTACCTTCTTGTAATATACAAGTCACCAACAATTGGAATTCCATTCAAATCTCCTCCTTTCAATCCGTATATTATACTTTATGGATTTTATTCAAAAATGTAATAGGAAATACATCCATTTTCTCATATATTCGCATAAATGATTATCAGTCTATTAGAACTACTTATTTTATATAAATC
>NZ_BOQB01000533.1 GCF_018332475.1 Bacillus sanguinis
GAGGGGATAATTTGAAAGAAGAATCTTTATTGAATGTAAGCCTTAAGAGTTTGAAAACGAGAAGTAATATATTTTTTATCATTACATCTTTAAGTATCTTTTTAGGAGCCACTTATTATTACAATAAAAGATTTCCAACTCATAGGTATCCTGAATGGTTAGAATTTCTAAAGTTGATTGGATGAATAAAAAACAGAAAAACAGAAAATTCAAATAAAATGTTGTGGAGGAGCTAAATATGAATATTAGAGAAAGTGAACTTCCAGGTATTGGTTACAAATTTCAAATCGTTACGAAAGGTAACGAAAAGATGGTGATTGTTATTCATGATGACGGGCGTAGAGAAATGTATCACTTTGATTCAGACCATGAAGAAAGTATCTCCAGTATTTCATTACGTGACTCCGAGGCAAGACAAATTGCAGCAATATTAGGCGGAATGGTAT
>NZ_BOQB01000534.1 GCF_018332475.1 Bacillus sanguinis
GCGTAACATTGCCATTGCAATGCGATACATCTTCACTTTTTCTGTATGTATTAGCGTCATAAACGCTTCATGATCACCTTTTTTCGCTAAAGAAACATCCGTTTCTTCTTTTACAATCATTTTATATAAAGGGATTACTTTCACAATTGCTCCTCCTGTTTCATCCTCACTTCAAGTTTAACTTTACATGTATTAGACGGATGAGCCTAGAAAAAGGTTCATTTTTTCGAATATTCCCATAAAAAAAGGTAAACATTCTTCATGTTTACCTTTACTCAGATGTAATTCTAAGGAAGTATCCATCTAGATCGACAACTTTAAATCGCCTCATCTCCCAGGGATAAGTTTGAATTTCTTCTTTTATCGTGTATCGCTTCTCTTTACAACGTTCATATACTTCTTCAATTCGATTGAAAACAATAATTACTTCAAAGCCATTCCCCTTCATTTCTTTTCGATTGTAAAAATAGTGATTTTCACTCAAAGTTGAATCATTAGCTAGTAATAGAGAAAACAGGTCGTGATTAAAATGTGCTGCATGCATACTTCTTTTATACAACTTTAAACCAATTACTTCTTCATAGAACAATAATGACTTTTCGATATCATTTACATATAGCTTCACCCGGAACAAATGATTCATTCGTTTCCTCCTCATCAAAAAAAAGCCCACTTTCTCAGTGGACTTTCTACTTTACAAAGGTAAATCCCTCTTTCTAAACACTACAATTGCTACGATGAAAATACAAAGCGCTCCAGCAGTTAAACCTATACTCAATGGCCATATATTGTACGTCCCCTCAGCAATTTCTTTCGGACGAAATAGCGTAAATAATGATATATTTCTCATCCACTCTAACTTATCACTTAATTTACCTACCATATCCGTTACGAAAAATAAAATTGTTAAACTTGCTGAGTAGCTAAGTGCCTTTCTTTCGTCATTACATATACAAGAAAAGAAAAATGAATAAGCACTAACGACTAAAAATATGAGTCCTCCGACTACGTTTATCTTCAGGAATAATTCTTTATTTAAATTATTATCTTCTAAAAACCATTCTGCACCTACTATACCCGCTACATACGTAACAGCTATAATAATTAGTAGTCCCAATATAAGAATAGATGCTTGCGTGATTGCAATTTGTACTCTAGATACAGGCGTTGCGAGCAAATATGCCATCGCTCCTTTATCTACATGACGAGCAATTAAATGCGTCGCAACCGTTACACAAAAAATTGTCAATATGATAATAAACAATAGACTATAATATTCGCCAGCTAAAAAATCCATTACATTTTGGATCGGACTTTCCATGCCAACAATTTTTTTCACGCTATCAGGCATAGCACTTATTAATTCATTTAACCCTTTCGCTGATACCATGGAAGGGAAGATCCAAATTAACAACCATAAATATAAGGCTGCACCAGTGGCATAACTCAAAATACTTTTTTTTGTTTCTTTCAAACTAGCTAAAAACAGTTGCTTATTCATGCTTTACCCCTTCTTTCTTATCGTAATAATGCATAAATAAATGTTCTAAATCCATTGCTCTTGTTTGAAGTGCCGTTACATTATAGTTAGAAAGTATTTGTAAAACAGTTTGATAGTTTCCTTGTACGATAATCGATACTTCTCTACCTTTCACCGCTTCAAATTGTAAATTACATTGTGTAAGAGATTCAATTTCTTCTTGCGACGATACGGTTACATCTATTACTTGTCGTCTCTTGCTTTGTAAATCATGAATATTTTCAACTGTTACAAGGCGGCCATCTTTAATTATAGCCACTCTGTCACAAGTTCTCTCAATCTCAGTAAAAATGTGTGATGACATAAGGATTGTTTTCCCTCTTTGCTTTTCCTCTACTATTAAATCTATAAATACTTGCTGCATAAGCGGATCGAGTCCTGATGTCGGTTCATCCAAAATTAACACTTCTGGATCATGCATAAAAGCAGCAACAATTCCTACTTTTTGCTTCATTCCTTTAGACATTTTTCGAATCGGTGTTTTCACATCAAATTGTAGACGTTCTATGAGTTCATCTCGTTTTTTCGTATCCTTTAAGCCACGCATTCCTTGCATTAACTTTAAAAACTCTAATCCGTTCATTCCTTCAATAAAAGAAATTTCACCCGGCAAATAACCGACTTCCCTTTGAATTTTCGCTGCTTCATTCCAACAATCTAATCCAAAAATTGAAGATTTTCCAGATGTCGGTTTTATAAATCCCATTAAATTACGAATCGTTGTGGATTTACCGGCACCATTCGGTCCTAAGTAACCAAATACTTCTCCTTCTTTTACATCAAATGTAATATGAAACAAGCCTTTTCCATTTGAAAACTGTTTTGTAACATCTTGAACTGAAATCATAATTCCACCTCATTTTT
>NZ_BOQB01000535.1 GCF_018332475.1 Bacillus sanguinis
AGTATTTACTTGTTGGGCAGTAGCAGGGGAGGTTACTTTTGCTATTTGTTTTAGGAGCTCTAGTCGTTCGTCATTATCGTAAATGTTAATATTCTTTCCTTTCATAAGTAAAACAATTTGATCAGCCTGGGCAGTCGTAATAGATACTTCATATTCTTTGCTATATTTCAATAACTCTTTTGTAGAAATATGATTTAATTTTTTATTTACAAGTTGTTTAATGAGGTTCATCGAGTTATCCTCCTTCACACGTTCTTCTATCGAAATATATGAGTACGTAGCTTGTACATATTCGTATAGAGTTTCTTTTTTCATGAGAAAAAGAAGCGTATGTTATAATATAAGGACAAAACTATAGAAAAAGAGTATAGGGAGGACTTATGGAGCAAAAGCAACATCGAAAAGAAAGTGTTATCCATCTTATTTATCGTTTAGTTATGATTATTTTTGGGGCAGCGTGCGCAGCGGTAGCGATTGAACTATTTTTAATGCCAAATAAAATTATTGATGGTGGAATTATTGGTATTTCTCTTATATTAGATTATCTTACTCCTAATATTTGGTGGTTAAGTTTCTCTACTTTAGTCGTTATTCTCAATATCCCATTTATGTATTCAGGTTATAAGCAAATCGGAAAAACGTTCATGCTATCTTCGGCGTTCGGTATTGTAGCTTTAGCGTTTATTGAATCAACGTTACATGCTGTTCCGCCATTTACAACAGAGCCCATTTTGGCGACAGTGTTTGGTGGTCTTATTTTAGGTCTTGGTGTAGGGCTCGTTATTCGTCACGGTGGATCAATGGACGGAACAGAAATTATGGGTATTTTATTAACGAAAAAATTACCTTTCTCTGTTGGCGAATTTGTAATGTTTGTGAACTTATTTATTTTTGCATGGGCAGCATTTGTATTTGGTGT
>NZ_BOQB01000536.1 GCF_018332475.1 Bacillus sanguinis
AATTACTAAACTCATACCGGCTGCAGTGGTAAAACAACCTAGCCAACAAATCATTAAATTTCGTTTCCAGCTGGCCATTTTCACACCTTCTTTCTTTAGATACCCATTCTACACCCTTTCTTATAAAAAGTTTAGTAATTTGCTTTATTTGTAAGATTTACTACAAAACCCGCTATTTTCTAGTAAAAACCACTACATTTCCACATTGTTTTCATAATAAAACCAACTCCACCTAAATGAAGTTGGTTATTTATCCATTATTGGTATTAAACGCGCATTACAACATCGCTCATAAAACTCAACCGGACCCGCTTGTCCAATAATTGCATATTCATATCCATCTTGCTTCATACTATATAAACTACGATGTAACAATTGCTTCCCTACACCTTTCACACGATTTTGTTTCGCTGTGCCCATTGGACCAAACAATCCTTTCTTCCCTCTCACTACATCATAACAAGCAAAACCTACTATCACTTCTTCTTGCTCTGCTATATAAATAGGTAAATTTTCTTTATATGTA
>NZ_BOQB01000537.1 GCF_018332475.1 Bacillus sanguinis
TTGAAACTGCTCGATCATTTTGTCACGTTCTTTCTTAGGTACACTACCGTTTAAGAAGAGGACGCGCTGACCGAAATGTTCTTCTAACACATTTTTTAGCATGTTCCCCATACCGATGTATTGTGTGAAGATTAAACAACTTTCATTTTGATCTTTTATATTTTCAATGAGTTCCATTAGCGTGCTCGTTTTCATGGAACGTTCGATGATGTCTTTTGGTTCTGTTTCTTTTAAATAAAGAGCGGGATGGTTACAAATTTGTTTGAGCTTGTTCAGCATGAGTAATATAAATCCGCGTCTTTCAATCC
>NZ_BOQB01000538.1 GCF_018332475.1 Bacillus sanguinis
ATATATCATATAAATAAATTTGATACATAATGATTTTCCGTAGAAATGTTAATAGAATGAAGCGAGGGAGCGAAATGAGACAGAAAAAGGAGCAGAAAAAACAATCGAAAAAGAAAAAGACTCATATTCCTTTTCGATTAAATGTACTATTTTTTATCGTCTTTCTTTTATTTTCAGCTATTATAATTCAATTAGGTAAAGTACAAATCATTGATGGAGAAACGTATAGAAATGAAGTGAACAAAAAGGAAGATGTAACGGTAAGCACTCCTGTTCCTAGAGGGAAAATGTTTGATCGGCAAGGTCAAGTGATTGTAAATAACAAACCACTACGAACCGTTACATATACAAAAATGAAAGGAGTAGATTCGAAAGAAGTTTTACAAGTAGCAAGACAGTTAGCTCAGCTAATAGAAATGTCACCAGAAGATATAGCTAAGTTGACAGAAACAGATAAGAAAGATTTTT
>NZ_BOQB01000539.1 GCF_018332475.1 Bacillus sanguinis
AATAAAATAGGTCTAGGGATTGATTTAGGAGTGAAGGATTTTGCTACACGTAGCGATGGTATCGTTCATGAAAACATCAACAAAACAATAAAAGTAAAAAAGATAGAAAAACGGTTAAAACGTGAACAACGCTCTTTAGCACGTAAATTTGAAAATCTAAAAAAGAGAGGTGAAAAATCTGTTACTAATAAAAGAGTGAATATAGATAAAAATGTTCTTAGAGTGCAAAAGTTGCATGCTCGATTAGCGAATATTCGAATAGAGTATGTAAAGTCTATTGTAA
>NZ_BOQB01000540.1 GCF_018332475.1 Bacillus sanguinis
GAGGGACTGGCCCTATGACGCCTCAGCAACCATTAACATTTGTTAATAAGGTGCTAATTCCAGCAAATTGTGAACGATTTGACAGATGAGAAGAAGACTCTATTCAAACCAAAAGCCTTCTTCTTAGAAGGCTTTTTTTATTTTATATTCACTTAATTGTTCATTTAAAAAGGAGGAATTTTTACATGTCAACTATCGAAACAAAACTAGCACAAATCGGAAATCGTAGCGAAACTACAACAGGAACTGTTAATCCACCTGTTTATTTCTCAACCGCTTATCGTCACGAAGGAATTGGTCAATCTACTGGTTTTGACTATTCACGAACTGGCAACCCAACTCGTGGCCTTTTAGAACAGGCAATTGCAGATTTAGAATACGGTGAACAAGGTTATGCCTGTAGTTCCGGGATGGCAGCCGTTCTTCTTGTCCTTTCCCTATTCCGCTCTGGAGACGAACTTATTGTATCCGAAGATTTATACGGGGGCACTTATCGATTATTTTCTGAGCATGAAAAAAAGTGGAACGTTCGATGTAGATACGTAAATACACAATCTATTAAACAAATTGAGCAAGCTATCACAACTGAAACGAAAGCTATTTTCATAGAAACTCCGACAAATCCATTAATGCAAGTTACTGATATTGCCGCTGTCGCAACTGTAGCGAAAAGACACGGACTACTTCTTATTGTAGATAACACATTCTACACGCCTTATATACAGCAGCCATTAACAGAAGGTGCCGACATTGTACTTCATAGTGCAACAAAATATTTAGGGGGACATAACGATGTACTAAGCGGACTTGTCGTTGCAAAAGGAAAGGAACTTTGTGAGGAAATCGCTCATTATCATAATGCATCAGGTGCGGTTTTAAGCCCATTTGACTCGTGGTTATTAATTCGCGGTATGAAAACGTTAGCGCTTCGTATGAGACAACACGAAGAAAATGCAAAAGCAGTTGTCGCTTATTTAAATGATGAAGACGGGGTGACAGATGTATTTTATCCTGGAAGGGGCGGCATGATCTCATTTCGTCTGAAAGATGAAACATGGATTAATCCATTCTTACAATCTTTATCCTTAATTACATTCGCTGAAAGTCTTGGTGGTGTTGAAAGTTTAATGACATATCCAGCAACGCAAACACACGCTGATATTCCTGAAGAAATCAGAACAGCAAACGGTGTATGCAATCGTCTTCTTCGATTTTCCGTTGGCATTGAAAATAGTAACGATTTAATTCAAGACTTAAAGCAAGCCATTAAACTTGTAAAAGAAGGTGTAAGAATATGAGTTATTCTATAGATACACTCTTACTGCACAACCAATATAAACATGACTCGCAAACAGGAGCTGTTAACGTTCCCATCTATAACACATCAACATTTCACCAATTTGATGTAGATACGTTCGGGAAATATGATTATAGCCGATCTGGTAATCCAACTCGTGAGGCTCTTGAAGATATCATTGCTTTATTAGAAGGCGGAACAAAAGGGTTTGCCTTCGCATCAGGAATTGCAGCGATTTCTACTGCATTCCTTCTCCTTTCACAAGGCGATCACGTACTCATTTCAGAAGACGTATACGGAGGCACTTATCGAATTATAACTGAGGTTCTCTCCCGTTACGGTGTTTCACATACATTTGTTGATATGACCAATTTAGAAGAAATAAAGCAAAACATTAAGCCAAATACAAAACTCTTTTATGTGGAAACACCCTCTAATCCACTTTTAAAAGTGACAGATATTCGTGCTGTTTCTACACTTGCAAAATCTATTAATGCCCTTACTTTTGTTGATAATACATTTTTGACACCACTATTCCAAAAGCCACTTGATCTTGGCGCCGATGTCGTTCTTCATAGTGCCACAAAATTCATTGCTGGCCATAGTGATGTTACTGCCGGATTAGCGGTTGTAAAAGATGCTGAACTCGCTCAAAAACTTGGATTTTTACAAAATGCATTCGGCGCTATTTTAGGTCCTCAAGATTGTTCTCTCGTACTTCGCGGTCTAAAAACATTGCACGTACGCCTTGAGCATTCAGCTGCTAACGCCAATAAAATTGCACACTATTTACAAGAGCACGCTAAAGTTCAAAATGTCTATTATCCTGGCTTACAAACACACCTTGGATTTGATATTCAACAATCTCAAGCTACATCAGCCGGAGCTGTCCTATCTTTCACTTTACAATCAGAAGACGCACTCCGCCAATTTTTATCAAAAGTAAAATTACCTGTCTTTGCGGTTAGTTTAGGAGCCGTCGAATCAATTCTCTCCTATCCAGCTAAAATGTCACATGCAGCACTGTCGCAAGAAGCTCGTGATGAAAGAGGGATTTCTAATTCATTACTTCGGTTATCCGTCGGCCTTGAAAATGTTGACGATTTAATATCCGATTTTGAAAACGCCCTTTCTTATGTAGAAGAACCTGTAAATGCATAGAGCGAAAAGAAGATATGAAATTAAGTTTTCATATCTTCTTTTTTATGCTGTTTAGTATATTTTTTACTTTTCGTATAGTTCATAAAAAACGGCATAGTACCATCTTTTTCCAAGTAATGAATTAATTGATATATTAAAAAGTTAAAAAGGGGAAAAAATAATGGATACTTGTGCAGATGTTTTAATCGTTATCGATT
>NZ_BOQB01000541.1 GCF_018332475.1 Bacillus sanguinis
GTAGAAAAATTATACTCATATGTATGATAATATTGGAGAAGCAAAAAGTAAAGAGAAATAATGAAAATCTGTAATGAGGAAAGATATTATATGCAGAAATGGATAGGTATTATGGGAATCATTTTTATGTTGACTGGATGTAAAATGTCTGAAGCTCCAACAAATTTAATGGAAGCTCCTGCCAATGAGAAATGGATTAATGAACTAAAAGAGCAAATAGATAAAGATTTTCCTGTTAATTATCGATTGCTTACTCCAATGTCTAATAAAGATAAACAGATGATTTGGTCAATGGATTTTAAACAAGATAATAAGAAAGAAGCCATTATATTTTATAAATTGCCGAATGAAGATCATAGTGTTTATTTAGCTGTATACGAAAAAAACAGGAATGGTTGGAAAACGAAGTCCACACATAAATTTAATGGTGGAGATGTAGATATCGTTGAAGTTGGTGATTTTACAGGAAACGGGAAACGAGAGTTGTTAATCGGAATCTCTGTAGACCGTGAATCGTTAAAACATGTTATGTATGTTTTTTCGGAAGAAAATGAAGATATGAGGGAAATATATAATCGGAATTATACGAAGTTATTCATAGACGATCTAAATAAAAATGGACTGAAAGATTTAAGTCTTGTTACGTATGAAAAAGATGAGAAGTTGATAGTTGAGTTCATTGAACAATTTAAGACGTTATCTGAAGCATCATTCGATCCATTTATAAATAGCATTCAAAGAATACAAATGGGACGTATTTCTCAGGCATTAAAGGCCATTGTCATTGATGCGGGAACTGGAGCTCATTCAGGGATAACTTACGTAGCGAAATTTGATAAGGGTCATTATGAGACACTACCTATAGATGGAAAAGAAGATTTGTTCAATGAATATGTTGTAGAAAGTAAAGATGTTAATGAAGACGGCATTATTGAATTTGTTCGTACTGTGCGTCCAAAAGGTTGGGAAGATAAATCACATGGTGATAGTCCGCTCTTTGAACGTTACATACAGTGGAGTGAATCGGGGATTAAACCAATTGAAGAAAGATATATCGATATAGAAAAGGGATATTATGTGAAAATTCCTAAGGAGTTAATAGGACAAATTACGATATCAGATGAGCAAAAGGAATCAAATTCTCAAAAGTTTTTGGAGATAAGTACAAATGAAACATGGCTTGAAGTTCATATATTTAAGCGGAAAGAATGGTTTGGAATAAAAGGATACAGCGCAGCAGTTAAAACGGCTTCTCACGTATATGCTGTACCGAAACAACCACATTTTGAAAAAGTGAAAATATATGTAAAGCCGCTAGCGGATTATCAACAAGAGTAGGGAGGTGGAAATGATGCCGACAATTTTAGTTTTAGAAGATGAAATGCCTATTCGGAGTTTTATCGTCTTAAATTTGAAACGTGCTGGATTTTATGTATTAGAAGCAAGTACTGGAGAAGAAGCGTTACAGATTTTATGTGAACATACTGTTGATGTAGCATTGCTTGATGTGATGTTACCAGGAATGGATGGTTTTCAAGTTTGTAAAACGATTCGGAAAGAAAATAAAAAAATAGGTATTATTATGTTAACCGCACGCGTACAAAATGAAGATAAGGTACAAGGGTTAGGAATTGGTGCAGATGATTATATCGCAAAGCCGTTTAGTCCAGTGGAACTTACTGCACGTATACAATCGTTACTAAGAAGAATAGAAGTACATGATGAAAAAGCGAATACTATTACATCTGGCCCGTTTTCTTTAAATATAATAGAAGAAAGATTATATAAAAGCGGACAACTAGTCGAATTAACTCCTACAGAGTATATGATATTACAGTATTTAATGAATCAGGCTTCAAAGCCAGTTTCACGTGATGAAATTTTAAATATGATTTGGGGAACGAATTATGTAGGTGAGACGAAAGTAGTAGATGTAAATATGAGGCGGTTACGTCAAAAGATAGAATGTAATCCATCAGAACCTGAATTTATCCTTACTGTGTGGGGAAAAGGATATGTGTGGAAGGAAAGTATAAGATGAAAAGAAAAGTGACTTTATATTTTATGACGGTCATTATACTTATGCTTGTATTATTTGAAGTCGTATTTTCAGTCTCTGTTTATCGATATTATTATAACGGTATTGTGCAATATGTAGAATCTCATGCGAAGACAAGTACACGATTTTTCTCTGAATACAATTCATTATACTTTATTCGTTTGCAAGAATATAGCGGGGATATAATTGAGAGCTTTCAGTTAGAAGGAACCGAATTACAATTAATTGATCGACATGGCACGATTATACAATCGTCAAGTGGACAAAAGATAGAGGGTAAAGTAGTTATTCCGTATTCGTTACTAGAAGGAGAAATGTACCACCAAGTGACTACTACGAAAGACAAAGTGAAACAATTAGAAGTGATTAGTCCGCTGATTCATCAAGGACAAACGATCGGTGTTTTAAAATATACGACTGTATTAACACATGTAAATGCCAAGATTATTGAAATTATTATGTTTACTATTTCTGTAGGTATTGTTATTTCAGGAATTGTATTCTTAATTAGTAGACGGTTAGCGAATTCATTTGTTAAACCGATCGAATCTATAATTCATGCTTCTTCCCAAATTGCAGAAGGGACATTAAAGAAGAAAATTAAAGAAGATTATCCTGGTGAATTAGGTGAGTTAGCGCATAGTTTAAATCATATGTCTGATAAAATAGAAAAAGCGGAACAGATGAAAAATGAATTCATCGCTTCGATTTCTCATGAAATACGAACGCCTTTAACTGGAATTAAAGGTTGGAGTGAGACGTTAAAAACGGTAGATCATTTAACGGAAGAAGAGATAAAGCAAGGCATGGGAATTATATCAGGTGAGACAGACCGATTGATTCATTTAGTAGAAGAATTGCTAGATTTTTCAAGATTACAATCAAATCATTTTAATTTATATAAACAAAAGGTGCAAATATACGATATACTAGAGGAGACGATTTGGCAATTAACTCCTAACGCTGAAGAGAAACAAATTCAATTTATTCATAAAATAGAAAGAATTGAATTGATGGGAGATCGAAATAGGCTAAAGCAAATTTTCTTGAACATCGTTCAAAATGCTATTAAATATTCACATGAAAAAGGTGCAATTCAAATTGAAGCGACTAAAAATGAAGGCCAAGCAGTGATAAAGGTGAAAGACAAAGGGATTGGAATTGCTAAGGAGCATTTACCATATATAGAACAGTCATTTTACCAGATTAATAATCATGTTACAGGTGCTGGTCTTGGTTTAGCTATCGTTAAAAAAATGGTAGAGCTTCATGGAGGTACATTAAATATTATAAGTAAAGAAGGAATAGGAACAACCATTTTGATAAAACTCCCATTATAATACATATAAAGTCTGTTTATATAGTGTAATAAAATAAATAGATGTATAATTATATTGGGTGATTTATATATAAGATTAATAGGGAGAGGAATTCGATAGAATGGAAAAAGCTTTTAAAATTAAACGAGTAGTAGTCGTTTTAATAGCGATTGCAGCAGTAGCTATTGGGTATTTCATGTTTCAATCCATTACTTCACCAGCAAAGGCTGTTGCAAAACAAGAAAATGTAGTACAGCTTGCAAGTGAACAAACGAAAGTAGAAATGAATAAAACGGCACCAAGCCGTTTTAATGGAAAAGAAAGAAAAGTTGCTTATCTTACATTTGATGATGGCCCAGGGAAATATACGGCTGAATTGTTAAATACGTTAAAACAGCATGATGCGAAGGCGACGTTCTTTTTAATTGGAGCGAATGTAAAAGAATTTCCGGATCTAGTGAAACGTGAAAATGCAGAGGGTCATTATGTAGGTATGCATAGTATGACACATAATTTTGCAAAGTTATATAAAAATGGCGAGTATGTAAATGAGATGAAAGAAGATCAAAGCTTAATCGCAAATATTATTGGAAAATCACCTAAATTAACACGTCCACCATACGGTTCGATGCCTGGATTAAATGAAGGTCTTCGTAATAAAGTGGTAGAGGGCGGTTTTAAAGTATGGGATTGGACAATTGATTCATTAGATTGGAAGTATAACAAAATGCAAGTTGATGCAGCAGCAGCACAAATTGCTCAAAATGTATTAACAAATGCAACAAAACCACAGGAAGTCATTTTAATGCATGACATTCACCCACAATCAGTTGCTGCTGTGCCAGCAATTTTAAAAGGGTTAAAAGAAAAGGGTTATGAGTTTGAAGCTTATCATGAAGAGAGTCACTTCCCAGTGAATTTCTGGCATGATAACCGTATGTAATGGAGGAATGAACGTTGAAGTATGGAAAAGTAGCAGTAGTTGGAGCACTATCAGTAGGACTATTAACAGGTTGTTTCGGTGAAAAACCAGAAGAAAACCTATATACAGCTTTTGAAACAGCGGCGACACAAGAAAAATCATTAGTTGATGAAGCGAAGAAATTAGAGAAGTTAGAGAAGGAAGGTCAAGAACTATATTCTCAAATTCTACAAGAAGGTAAAGATCATAATGACGCTGTTATGAAGAAAATAGAGCAAGCTACTGCAAATGTAGATGAACGTGAAAAAGTATTGAAAAATGAGAAAGAAATGCTAGAAAAAGCTCAGAAAGAAACGAAATCTATTCAAGGAAATATAGAGAAGCTTGAAGATAAGAAGTTACAAAAACAAGCGAAAGCAGTAGAAGAGTCGTATAAAAATCGTTATGATGCATTCCAAAAAATGAATGAAAATTATACGAAGGCGTTAGCGACTGAAAAAGAACTGTATGAAAAATTAAAAGTAAAAGAAACGAAATTAAAAGAAATTGGTGAAAAAGTTAAGGCTGTTAATGAACTGAATGTGGAAGCACAAAAGTCCAAAGAGCAATTTAACAATTTTACAAAAGAGTATAATGAAAGTAAATTAGCATTTTACAAAGATGCAGAGATTAAGATTAAAAATCAGAAATAAAGTAAAAATTTTAAACGTAATAAAAAGCCGGGGAAACATCGTCACAAATGTTTTTTCGGTTTTTTACGTTAAATGAATAGAAAAGACTGGAATTGATATCATAAAAGAGTTATAGTGAATTATTCCAAGGGAAACATTGTAAAGTAAGGAGACTGGAAATATGTCATATGAATTTTTACTCAAATTAGGTTTAGCACTCTTTTTAGGATTATTCATCGGGATAGATAGGCAGCTAAAGAATAAACCACTTGGCGTGAAAACAAGTATGGTTATTTCTGTAGCAAGTTGTTTAATTACGATGGTTTCAATTGAATCCGTACATGTATATTCTGTTCCAGGGCATACAAATATGGATCCAATGCGTTTAGCTGCTCAAATTGTGAGCGGGATTGGTTTTCTTGGAGCAGGTGTTATTTTACGAAGAAGTAATGATGTTATTTCTGGGTTAACGACAGCTTCTATGGTATGGGCTGCTTCAGCTTTAGGTATAGCAATTGGGGCAGGCTTTTATTTACAAGCGACTGTTGCTATGATTTTAATCATTTTAGCGATTAACGTACTTCCGCAACTTGTGAAAATTGCAGGCCCTTATTCATTAAGACAAAAGGATTTATCTATAAAAATTACTGTAAAAGAGCATCATGAGTTAGACGGTATATTTAAGCAAATTAAAAATTTAGGAATGCATGTGAAACGCGTAAAAATTAAAGATATAGATAGTGGAGCATTTCAGCAACTGGAGATGGTTATTTTAGCTCCAGAAGATTTATATACAACTGAGTTATATAGCTCACTAAAAGAGATAGATCGTGTTGTTTCAGTTGAAGTGGAAAGTAGATAATTATGAAAAAAAGAGTGAAGTGAATTCACTCTTTTTTTATTTGGATTTTTAAGGAAATAAATTGATATAATGATGAATAATAAGGGGGAGAAATGATGGAAATACATATTAGAAGAGCGATAAAAGATGATATACCAGGTATAGCAAAGGTACATGCTGATAGCTGGAAAACAACGTATAAAGGGATATTTGCCGACGAAATTTTAGAAAATATAACATATGAGAAACGAGAAAAACAGTGGGAAACCATCTTTCAACAAGAAGATAAATACCAATATAGATTTGTAGCAGAGACCATAAATGGAACAATAATCGGATTTATTGATGGGGGAGTTGAAAGAAGTGGTGCATATAATTGTGATGGAGAATTATATGCAATCTACCTTTTACAAGAGTATCAAGGAATGAAAATAGGGCAAAAGTTATTTCAAGCTTTACTAACGGAATGTATAAATGATAATATGCAATCACTTTTAGTATGGGTTGTTACGAATAATCCTTCTAAAAAGTTTTATGAAAAATTTAATCCAGAAAAAATTGATACAAAATTTTTAGAGCGAGTACAGGTAGAAGAGACAGCGTATTGTTGGAGAGATTTGAATTTGTTATATGAACAGCTAGATAGATTGATATAAATAATAATATTATGTAAACAAATAGCGGGAAAAGGTATACCAAATAAGGTATACCTTTTTATTAATCCATTTTTGATGGATTAATAAAAAATAGTAGGTAATTAGTTTGGAAACAAGAATTTTTTTAGTGTATTTTTAACTAGGTTAAAGAAAAGAAAGAAAAAAGGAAAAATTAAATTTCATAAAAAAATTCTGAAATATACTCTTGAATTGAATATCATTATCAATTAGAATCATAATTGATAACGACATTCAATTATCGTTTATTATATAAAATTTCGATAGCTTTAATATAAAGAGGAGGACCAGTATGCAGCATGCGAAACAAATCGCAGAACATGCAACATTACAAAGCTTTTTAAA
>NZ_BOQB01000542.1 GCF_018332475.1 Bacillus sanguinis
CTGGAGACCATACAACGTTATATCACGGATGGATACAAGGGGCAATTGAATCTGGTATTCGTGTTGCGGTAGAGGTGAATGAGTAAAATGTATAAAATTCAGAAATTTCTTTACTGTATAACTTGAGGTGGATATTATTATATATAAAAGAAATATAGGGAGTGATTAGAGTGAATCCGTTATTATTTGATTTTCCTTCTGAATTTTATACTGATAGGCTATTTATTCGAATGCCCAAACCTGGTGACGGTAAAGCTGTATACGATGCAATTGGGGCTTCTATGAAAGAATTAAAACCATGGATGGTTTTTGCACAAAAAGAGCAAACAGAGGAAGAAGTAGAAGTGAGCATTAGAAAATCGCATATTCAATTTTTGCAGCGTGAGGATTTAAGATTACTAGTTTTTTCGAAAGAAACAGGTGAATTTATTGCATCAGCTGGATTACATCGTATTAATTGGGCTATACCTCAATTTGAAATTGGATATTGGATTGATTCAAGGTTTAGTGGAAAAGGCTATATGGTAGAGGCTGCAAAGGGTATAACGGATTATGCTTTTTCTGAACTGAAAGCAAACCGCGTAGAAATTCGATGTGATTCGTTAAATAAGAGAAGTAGAGCGATACCTGAGAAATTAGGCTTTAAGTTAGAAGGTACGTTAGAAAGTGCGAGTGTAGCAGTAGATGGAAATGGATTAAGGGATATGTGTGTATTTGCCATGACTAGAAATACATATGAAAAAGAAGAGCTGTAAAGAAACGGCTCTTCTTTTTGTACATTATGGTACAGGATGCCCATTAGAACTTTCGAAAATTGTAAACCATTGTTGACGATCTAAATTAACTTTAGTAGAAAGAGCGGCTGTTTTAACACGATCTAATTTACCGGAGCCAACGATTGGCATCATGTTAGCTGGATGAGAAAGCAACCATGCATACATAACTGTATCGATGCTAGTAACATCTAGTTCAGTAGCAACCTTCTGTAAAGTTTTACGTACACGTACGGCACGTTCTGATTGACCAGTAAAGATTTCTCCGCCAGCAAGAGGTGACCAAATCATAGGATTGATTCGTTTTTCTTGGCATAAATCAATTGTCCCTTTTTCGAAATGCTCAAGCTGCATCGCCGATACTTCAATTTGATTTGTAAGGAGCGGGAAATCTAAATAGGAACTTAACATATTAAACTGCGAAGGTAAGAAGTTAGATACACCGAAGTGACGGACTTTTCCTGCTTGCTTTAAGCGTGAGAATGCCTCTGCTACTTCGTTTGGATCCATATATGGATCAGGGCGATGAATGAGCAATACATCAATATAATCTGTATGTAAGTTTTGTAATGAATCTTCCGCACTTTTTATTATATGTTCAGCATTCGTATTGTAGTGCGCAA
>NZ_BOQB01000543.1 GCF_018332475.1 Bacillus sanguinis
ATAATAGCAATAAAATCCAGCTAAATCAATAAAAAAAGAGAACCTTATATCCCCTAGATAAAATCAATCTAGTTTCTAAAGAGTTCTCTCTTTTTTTATTTTAACTTCGGAATAACAATTTGAAAAATCAATACGAGAATAGTTATGTAAAAAATTGTTAATAACAGCAATGAAATACCATTCATAACAATAGAATCAAATTGTAATCCAGAAAAGAAACTTCTTGTTAAAAGCCCCAATAACAAAGCTAGAAATAGATACAATGGTTTAAACGTAATAGCCATCAGCTTCCTCCTTTGTACTATTTAATATATCCTCTAGTTTTACAAAAGTCAGTAAAGAAACCATATTTGCCTTTTAATTTTTGACAAGCTTTCCCAATTTCATATTGAATTACTTCATTAATAATCACAGCCCCAACTGCACCAATTAGATATTTACCTATTGGGATTAAAACTACTGGTATTGCAGGAAATACATATTGGATTTCTCCTCTTTTTGCTGATTCAACCATTAGAACTTGCCCTGCATCCATATTCTCAAAGTATTCTTTTATATATGTTGCTTCTTGCTCTGATGCCCCTATGTCGATTAATTCTTGTTCATTATATTCATATAATCCCAATTCGTTTTTTGTGGCAAACTGAGCAGCAAACAGGCCAGCTTGATAATCAGAAACTTGCACTTCTAAGTTTCCATTTTCCACTTGTGCAAATGCTCCTGTACCAAAAGAAAACATAAGTACTAATACCATTAATGAAGATATTATTTTTTTAAAAATAAACACATC
>NZ_BOQB01000544.1 GCF_018332475.1 Bacillus sanguinis
CTTTTTTATATTTTTATAATGATAAAGCCCCTCTTACTTTTTTCCACAGTAAGAGGGGTCCTTTTATGCGTATACTTTCTTTTCTTGACAATACAAACGAATAACATGTTTATTTTGTTGAAATACATCATGCGTTAGGCGGATAATAATAAAATTCCGTTTCGTTTGATCATCATGAACAAAAATCTGTTCTCCCTCCTGAAAACGCCAAGCACTTTCAAAAGTTGTAATATGATCCCCACTTACAGAAAAAAGCTCATATCGCATATCTTGTACCCTCTCTCAACTTATAATAATCATAATATCCTTATATTGAATTTAGTATAACTTAATTCTGTTTAAATTTGTAATTTTTTCTATTTCGAAATATTTTAATTTTGTTTTAAGGTTCTTTTAACGTTATAATGGTAAACGAATTTTCATTGAAAGGAGCTTCATTTTGACTGCATATTTATTCCCTGTAAAAACAGCATTT
>NZ_BOQB01000545.1 GCF_018332475.1 Bacillus sanguinis
AATTAAAGAAAAGAAAATTGATATCCCAAGTTCAGAAGCATTTGAAGCAATTCCGGGATTCGGCATCGAATCAGTCGTAGAAGGGAAACGATTATTAATTGGTACACGTCGATTAATGAAGAAATTCGATATTGATATTGAAGAAGTTTCTAAATCGATGGAAGCGCTAGAACGAGAAGGAAAAACAGCAATGTTAATAGCGATAGATAAGGAGTATGCTGGAATAGTTGCCGTTGCGGATACTGTAAAAGATACTTCAAAAGCAGCTATCGCAAGACTTAAGAAAATGGGTCTAGACGTTGTTATGATCACAGGAGATAACACACAAACGGCTCAGGCAATCGCTAAGCAAGTTGGTATTGATCACGTAATTGCAGAAGTATTACCAGAAGGAAAAGCAGAAGAAGTGAAAAAGCTGCAAGCGCAAGGTAAGAAAGTAGCGATGGTTGGAGATGGAATAAATGATGCTCCAGCACTTGCAACGGCGGATATCGGTATGGCAATTGGAACAGGAACGGATGTAGCGATGGAAGCGGCAGATATTACGTTAATCCGTGGTGATTTAAATAGTATTGCTGATGCAATCTTTATGAGTAAGATGACAATAAGAAATATTAAGCAAAACTTATTCTGGGCACTAGCTTATAACGGCTTAGGAATCCCGATTGCAGCGCTTGGTTTCTTAGCACCTTGGGTTGCAGGAGCGGCGATGGCATTTAGTTCTGTATCCGTTGTATTAAATGCATTACGATTACAAAGAGTGAAATTAAAAAAATAAAAATCTATAGAGTAATTGCA
>NZ_BOQB01000546.1 GCF_018332475.1 Bacillus sanguinis
AGAATACCGCCTTAATAATGAATAAAACGATAATTGGAATAGCTGCTTTCACTTTACTTAATCCTGCTGTAACTTGTAATCCTAACCAAATTAAAACTAAATTCCATAAATAGAACAATTCAATTGTATTACCAATTCCATATGCAAGTGAACCTTGATCGAATAGTGGTCCTAAACTTGTATACGCAGTTGGTCCAGCACCTAAAATTAAAGCTATAACACCATTAATAAGTCCACCAATAACAACAACAATATCCGCGTATACAATAATCATTACTATTTTTTTATAAGAAGTATCATTCCCGTAAAACATCATAAACACTTTATAAATAGCTGCAACAACTAATGTTGCAATCATAACACCCACTATTCCCCATATCGTACTAGAAATTACATCTGATACAAGCGAACCCTGATTTGCAAATTCGCCGCCTAATTTCTTTTGCATTTCAATCATCTCAGGTGATGTATACGTAATATACGAATTTAAACCACCTACAAGTC
>NZ_BOQB01000547.1 GCF_018332475.1 Bacillus sanguinis
CGAATCCTCTTGAATTTCAACTTGCATTTGTTCCATTTCCTCTGCATAACTTACTCCATAGGGCGTTACAGTTGTTATGGCCAATCCTGTTGTTAATAAAACTATAGCTATTTCTTTTTTATTTTTCATGTTATTTTCCTCGTTTAATTTCCTAAAATATGAAACTTCTTAATTGTATTTCTATCAAAAATAGAAAAATAAAAATTACAATACATTACGCAAAACCGTATTATAAAAAGATGAATTCTGTAAACAACAAAAGTCATCCCTTCAATATGTAATATCGCTAATATATTTTTAATGCATAATTTCTATATAAAAAGAAAAAACATGCTTTAACGAGCATTTTGCATTACTTTGATTAGGTCATTTATATTTTCGACTTTCTGCTGAAATTGATCAAATCTGCTATGTAGTAATAAAGGATTTTTATCTTCAGTTGAAATAACTAATTTTAACTCCTGTTCTAATTTATCATATGTATCAAAGAAGTTATCAAATTCAACACTTACGAGTTCTTCATTTTCACGATAATATCTTTTTGCTTCTAAATAAGTCATATATGATTTATTTAGAAATCCTAATGCAATTAAATATTTAGAAGTGTTTTCTTGATAAATAGCAATATCACATGCTATTTTCATATCAGAATAAGTCTTTTGAACGAAACAATGCAATTCAAAAATCTTAAACTTTAATCCATTATTCATTTCATCCCCTCCATCTTATCTATTCTACATAAAAAAAGATTATTATACAAAATAAAATATCAATATAGTACCAAAATAAAAAAGCGAAAGAATCATTCCTTCCGCTTTTTATAACGATACATACATTTCATATTGTGCCAATGAATTCTTTTCAAATCCAGCTTCCTTTACAAACCCTTCCAGTGAACTGTTGTTTGGAAAACTAATTGATAAACTTTCTAAATTCAACTCATCTCTTGCTACTTGTAATAATTTTGATCCAATACCACGATTTCTATATTCTTTGTCTATGAAAATAAAACTAATTTTACCTTGTTCATTTATACATATAGAACCTTTTAAATCATTACCGATATATGCACCGTAAAAGGTATGATTTGTTTTTTCGATATAATCCATATCATTTTGCCAGTTTATATGGAAGTGTAACCATTTTTGAATTTCAACTTTAAAAGCTACAAATTCTAATTGTTTCACTTCAATTCCTTTACATTCTTTAAGCATTATTTTAGTCATATCTTTTAAATTATAATAAGATAGATCGTACACTTTTTCATAACCTAATTTATTATAAAAACGAATCGCTCGGTCATTACCTACAATGACTTCAAGAAAAAGTTGCTTACACTCATTTTGAAGCGCCTCTTCTTTATGCAGTTCAAATAACTTTTGACTCACACCAATACCGCGATACTTAGGGTGAATAGCTAATGTTCCACAACGCATTGTTTTTATACTTTCATAAACCTTAATACCACCAAGTATTACACCAACTGGTTTGTCACCGTCTAAAGAAAGAAATGAGTGTTCTAACGAATTCCCTTCAGCTCCAAAAAACCTTTTTATAAAATCTTCTTTTGAAACTTCCATTTTAATAATGTAATCTGAAAATCCATCTTTAAAAGCTTCATATACTAAATCTATACTCACTTCACTGCATCTTTTGTATTGAATCATATAAATATAATCCTCCGCATTAGCTTATTATATATTACATACAAACATATAGAATCTATTTATCTATTATTTACTACATTGATCTCATACACACGTAAAAAAGCAATTAAATGCTCGCAAGCTCGTTCACATGCTAACATTTTAAATATTTTTTGTTCCTCTTTCGTTTTATCATTTGCTTGATCTGAAGCAGCTTTTAAACATAAAAAAGACTTCTTATTGATTTGACATACATAAGCAAAAGCTGCGACCTCTTGATCAACCGCCAATGCTCCATATACAGTATGGAGTAAATATCTCATTTCTGAACTACGGATACGTTGATCTCCAGATAAAAATGTCCCAAAATGAATCGGATCATATGACCGAACCTTTTTTATTCTTCTTACAAGTGACTTTGTTGTTTCAATAGGTGCAGTTCTACCATTATATAAATTAAAAACATCTTCCCCCGAACCCGCAGCAGTAACGTCGTGTTGTATTGCATTAAGAGCCACTACAATATGACCATTTTTCACCTTATTTGATAAACTTCCGCATATACCTGTCATAAACAACTCATCTGGCTGAAACTCACTAATTAATAATTGTACACAACTAGCACAGCTTACTTTGCCAACTCCAGTTATAACGGAGATAATTTCCAGGTCATTGATATAATGAAAATAAAATTCCCAAGCTGCTCTTTTTTCAATGCGTTCACTTGGATAATATTGATGCAAATACGTAAGTTCTGGTTCCCATGCGGCTACGATTGCAATACGTTTCATTACACGCTTCACTTCCCCCATTGTTGTCATTTAAATAAGTTATCTATACTTTCTCGTTCATAATCTGGAATCCACTTTTTATATTTCTCATATAAATTTCGTATTGTTTCTTTATTCTTCGCAATTACTTCACATCCTCTATCATCATTAATAAACATGATAATATCTTTCGTTGCATTTATGAGAAATACATCTGGATAAGAAATCTCTTCCTTACGTCCAAAACGAGGATTAAGACCTGGAAAATCTTCATGATTCGCAGCCTGAATAAGCGGTTTATACTTTATATCGCTAGCAAAACATTTTAACGAAAATTGATATGTACAATATAAATTAGCTTCTTCATCTTCAAATAGAAAAGGTAATGTTTCTTGTCTTATTTGGAACTTTAAATCCCTCTTTTTAATAAATCGACTATATACATTTATTTTCTGCGAATTTTTCACGTTTTCCTTTTTAAATCGATAAACATTTGTAACTAAAAATACTTCATCTTCTTTTGAAAATATATCTTCAAATAAGTGTTTATTATATGTATAAAATTGAGAGAAATATTCCATATTTAAATCGTCGGTACCTTCTACATTTTGATGTTTACCTTCCCCAAAATGAAAATGCAAATGATTTTCCCACTGAAAGTATATATGCGGTACTAATGTAACCCCAGGAAATATTTGATTCATATATTCTTTTAATCGCATCCTCATATCCTTTCTACTCTACAATTTCTTTTAACTGCCAATATGCTTCTTCTAGCCACGGATGAATGACTTTCAATATAACGTTGTATTTAAATATCCTTTTTATTTGTATTCGTTATGAATGTTTTAATCCCCTTTTTATACGTTACATGAAATTTTATGGCGAATCATTGCTACAAAATACATAAATGTTTGATATTATAGTAATGTTAATGATTTGTTAGGAAAGGAACTACATAATGAATAAAAACATATTAATTATTGATGATGATAAAGAAATTGTTGAATTACTTGCTGTTTATTTGCGAAATGAAGGCTATAACATTTATAAAGCATACGATGGCGACGAGGCATTGCAAATGATTTCTACATATGAAGTTGACCTTTTGATTTTGGATATTATGATGCCAAAACGAAATGGATTAGAAGTTTGCCAGGAAGTTCGTGAGAATAACACTGTACCTATTCTTATGCTGAGTGCAAAAGCAGAAGATATGGATAAAATATTAGGTCTTATGACAGGCGCAGATGATTATATGATTAAACCATTCAATCCATTAGAATTAGTAGCTAGAGTGAAGGCTTTGCTACGAAGATCATCTTTCCAAAATACTACTTCTCAAAAGAATGAAGATGGTATTCTTCATATTCGTTCTGCTGAAATACACAAACATAATCATACTGTTAAAGTAAATGGAGAATATATTAAACTTACATCTATTGAATTTGATATTTTATATTTACTTGCGAGTAATACTGGAAGAGTATTTAGCTCCGAAGAAATTTTCGAACGTGTTTGGAATGAAGATGGTTATGGTTCAAATAAAACTGTAATGGTTCACATTAGTAATTTACGGGATAAACTTGAAACAGGAATGAATGGAGAGAAGTTTATTCATACTGTTTGGGGAGTAGGCTATAAAATTGAGAAATGAAGCATTTGATATATTAAAAGATATCCCTAAATGGAAGTTAATTTTTTGGTTCTCGTTAGCTATCATACTTACCCCTATAACTGAATTAATTATATATCGTCTTGTTACAAGTGTAATTGAAAGTTCACTTACGTTAAGCGAACTCGGAAAAGAATTCATTAGAATTTTTGGTTATGAAAAATATAAAGGAATAAAGGAATCTCTATGGATGATGATTGTCTCTTATTTATTCTTATTTTCTATTTTCTCATCCTACCTATACATTTTTTATCGTCATGAAAGAAAGATTTATTATGAAACTTGTATAAAAAAAATGATAGAAGAGATTCGTTATATTGCAAATGGAAACTTCAATCATAAAGTTTCTATCGTAAATCATAATTATCTAGAAGAGTTAGCGACCGGGGTTAATCAAATTGTTGAACAATTGAAAGTCTCAATTGATGAAGAGAGACAGGCGGAACAAGCAAAAAGTGAACTTATTACAAATGTATCGCATGATTTACGTACTCCTCTTACCTCTATAGTTGGATACGTGAATTTAATCCACCATGATAATTATAGAGATGAAGTGGAATTACGCTATTATATACAAGTCATTTACGATAAAGTAACCCGTCTTAATGCATTAATGAATGACTTGTTTGAATATACACGTGTTCAAAATAAAGAATTAAGTTTATATTCTGTCCCCATTGATATTGTAGAACTACTTGGACAATTAACTGTTCAATTCCGCATACAAGTTCAAGAAGCAAATATAGAATGTCGACCTTCTTTCCCATCTCAAAAACTCATGGTATTAGCTGATGGAGACAAATTAGTGCGAGTGTTTGAAAATCTTATTATAAATGCTATTGCTTATGGAAACGACGGTGGATATATCGACCTTGCTGCCTATGAAAGCAATAATATGATTAATATAGATATAACAAATTACGGCCAACCTATTCCTAGTACGGATTTACCTCATATTTTTGAACGTTTTTATCGCGT
>NZ_BOQB01000548.1 GCF_018332475.1 Bacillus sanguinis
CGCTCTTTTTCCGTATTTAAACTTATTTCACTATATTTGATTTCCCGCTATCTAAAATTCTATTTGCTGGTACACTGGACATTTCAACCACTGTATTCATACTCTTATCAGTTAGTTCAATGAGCTCCTTTTCATGATTGATTTTCTGTAAATCCCACACCATTCCATTGAACTCATTATGCTGTCCACTTACCTTTACAATACTTTTCGTTTTATTTGAAGGCTGTATTTGAAGGTTTGTAAATTGGTTACCACTAATTTCATTTGGCGTTGTTACATTACTATCCATATAAATCATATTTATACAATCTTCGAGAGAGAAGTTCATAAAACGGTTGGCATTTATCCATGCATGTCCAGATTGTGGTTTCTTTGCTACTAATTTCACCCCAGTTTCCATTCCTACAACTTTTATATTTTCAAAATTAATAAATGAAATTTCATTTTCCTTCCCACCAGAATACAAAGAAATGCCAGTACCTTTATTCGTTTCTGTCCAATTGATAATATTTATATCTTTTATTTGTGTTTTGTGCCAAGTGTTATAATATTTATTTTTTCCATCTACATATATAACTTCCGAATTAAATTTAGGATC
>NZ_BOQB01000549.1 GCF_018332475.1 Bacillus sanguinis
AAACAAATAGTTTCTACTATAATCATGTATAATATATTTGAAATGGAAATTCAAAATAATGAGGCATATATTATGGACTTTGTTTATATTAATCAAAACGTATTAAATAATCTTCTATACATTTTAAGTAGTATATTTATTTTTTATTTTATATATGATAGCGGTCGCTATTTTAAAAAATATAAAAAACTCCTTATTATACTTTGTACGAGTATCCCCCTTATTTTATGTATGCGATATCCTATCTATATGGATGAAAATTGTATTCATGATTTAAGACAAATACCAGTAATAATAGGTACACTTTATGGTGGATTCCCTGTTGGTATAATCTTGTTTGCTATTTTACTAATTACAAGATTTACATTTTATGGATTTAGCATGTTAACAATATTGGTTTATGGCACAATGTTTATCATTACAGCATTTGCATCAGCAAAATTTAATAAGTATAACAGAAAAGTTAAAGTAGCTTATGGAATGTTTTTAACATTTTTCCTAGCAATATTTACAACTGTAATTGTATTAACTTTATCAGATTTTGAAGTGAATAATTTGTATGTTATGTATTTCATAATATTACCAACTATTTTGATATTGTTTGTAATTTATTTTAATGAAGTTTTAAAAGATGCAGTTTGTATGCGATCGAAGTTAATTAAAATGGAAAAAATGGAGATTGTTAGCCAACTCGCTGCTAGTATATCGCACGAGGTCAGAAATCCCTTAACTGTCGTAAAAGGATTTACTCAACTTTTAAAAACACCAAATTTAACTCCAGAATCCAGAGACGAGTATATCGAACATATACTTGAAGAGTTACATCGTGCCCAAGGAATTATTGATGATTATTTAACGTTTGCCAAACCTGCTTCAGAAAAATTAGATCATATTTCAGTAGAACAAGAGTTAAATCGAGTTATTAATATGATCTTACCTTTATGTAACATGAACACAATACATATTACGAAAGATTTCTCAACGGCATCAATTGTAGGTAATAAACAGCACTTTCAACAATGTTTTTTAAACTTAATAAAAAATGGTATTGAAGCAATGCCGAATGGTGGTACTTTAAATATCTCCTCATCTATTAGTAATAATAAAGTTATTATACGAATTGAGGATAGCGGAATTGGTATGTCACAAGAGCAAATAAATCGATTTGGCGAACCATATTTTAGTACAAAAACGAAAGGTACAGGTTTAGGTACAATGGTTGCTGTTAAAATCATTGAAACGATGCAAGGTAGTTTAAAAATCCGAAGCGTTGTTAATAAAGGTACAACTTTGACAATTACATTACCGAAATGTAATATGAACTCATCTGAAAACAAATAAAAAAGGAGC
>NZ_BOQB01000550.1 GCF_018332475.1 Bacillus sanguinis
ACATACTACTATATATACAAAAGACAATATGCAAATGTTCATACAAAAAATATTATTTTTCGATATATAATATTAACTGATTTTCTAACATCAAGGAGGATACATATGAAGATGAAGAGGGGCATTACCACTTTATTATCTGTAGCAGTTCTATCTACATCACTTGTAGCATGTTCCGGAACACAAGAGAAAACTGTGGCAAAAGAAGAGAAGGCAAAATTAACAGACCAGCAATTAATGGCTGATTTATGGTATCAAACAGCTGGTGAAACGAAAGCACTTTACTACCAGGGATACAATATCGGTCAATTAAAGCTTGATGCAGCTCTTGCAAAGGGAACAGAAAAAAAACCTGCTATCGTACTTGATTTAGATGAAACTGTTTTAGACAACAGCCCTCATCAAGCCATGAGCGTAAAAACAGGCAAAGGCTATCCGTATAAATGGGATGACTGGATTAATAAGGCTGAAGCCGAAGCCCTTCCAGGCGCAATTGATTTCTTAAAATATACCGAGTCTAAAGGTGTAGATATTTACTACATCTCAAATCGTAAAACGAACCAACTAGATGCAACAATTAAAAATCTTGAGCGTGTAGGTGCTCCTCAAGCAACGAAAGAACATATATTACTACA
>NZ_BOQB01000551.1 GCF_018332475.1 Bacillus sanguinis
AAAGAAACGATTTCTTGTGCTAATTCATCTATACTTACAATAATAGGATTGTCATTTTCATCTTTAAAATTCCCAATTGATAATAAAGATACGAATGCATGAGCGGCAAATTTAGGGTTACCTTTTTGGATTTCTCCAAGTTGCATCGCTTTATCGAGTGCTTTTTCTAATACTTCATACATGCTATCTTCAGCTTTTTTTAATTCCTTTAATTGTTCTTCAGATAAAGATAGTTTTGCATCTTTCATAAAATTTTTCATATCGATATCCATTGTGGCATGTAAGTAAACTTTAGCAAAGTTTAATAATCTCTCTTCTAAAGTATCGTTTGTAGAGAGTATTTGAGACATATTCTCACGTATACGGACCATCATTTGGATCATAGTAGCGGTAAATAAATCGGCTTTTGTTGAAAAGTAATAGTAGACGGTTGCTTTCGTAACTCCACAAACTTTTGCGACTTCATCCATGGAAACGACTTGATAATTTTGAGTAAGAAATAATCGTGTTGCAACTTCCAAAATGGTTTCTTTTGTAGATTTTGTATTTTTATTTTGGCGAGGCCTTCCGAGAGGACGTTGTTTTTGTTCCAAATCTATTCGCTCCTGACATGTATTCTTGAAATAATTATAACATAATTTTTATTCATTCTTGATTAATTAACCGACCAGTATATATAATTAATAATGGAGGAAAAAAGGAAGGTGGGTTTTTATGAAAAAGCACCCGTTACATATGTTAGGGAAGCTTGTAGCAGGGAAGCATACGCAGTGGATAACTTTATCGGTTTGGATTCTTATTACATTATTACTTTCATTTACGTTACCACAAGTAAATAGTACGAAAGAACCAAATCCGAAAAACTTACCCGAAACAGCTATGTCGCAGCAAGCGGAAGCACTTATGAAAAAAGAGTTTCCGAATAATGCAGGAAATCCGTTATTAGTAGTATGGCATAGAGATGGTGGATTACAGTCAAAGGATTATAAACTCATACAAGACGTTTATAAAGAATTAAAGGCCAGTCCTTTAAAAGAGCAATCCACATTACCGCCATTTGATACAATCCCGGAACAAGTATTATCAAAAAGCGCATCAAAAGATGGTACATCATTTGTCACACCGGTATTCTTTAATAAGTCGGCTGGAACAGATATATTAAAAGGAAATCTTGATGATTTAAGAAAGATAGTGAATAGTAAGGTGGATGTAGATCCATTTAAACAAAAAATAAGTGATTCTGGATTACATGTTCGATTATCTGGACCAGTAGGTATTCAAACAGATGCGGTTAGCTTATTTAGTCAAGCTGATGTGAAGTTATTAGTTGCTACTGTATTACTCGTATTAGTTTTATTAATTTTATTGTATCGTTCACCAATTTTAGCAATTTTACCTTTACTTGTTGTTGGCTTTGCATACGGTATTATTAGTCCTACCCTTGGTTTCTTAGCTGATCACGGATGGATTAAAGTAGATGCTCAGGCAATATCAATCATGACAGTATTATTGTTTGGTGCTGGAACGGATTATTGTTTATTTTTAATTTCAAGATATCGAGAGTACTTGCTAGAAGAAGAAAGTAAATATAAGGCATTGCAACTTGCAATTAAAGCTTCTGGCGGAGCAATTATAATGAGTGCATTAACTGTTGTACTTGGATTAGGAACATTATTACTTGCTCATTATGGTGCCTTTCATCGATTTGCAGTGCCATTTAGTGTAGCTGTATTCATAATGGGAATTGCTGCTTTAACAATTTTACCAGCATTTTTATTAATTTTCGGTAGAACTGCATTCTTCCCATTTATACCGAGAACAACTTCGATGAATGAAGAATTTGCAAGAAAGAAAAAGAAAGTCGTAAAAGTTAAAAAATCAAAAGATGCCTTTAGTAAAAAACTTGGAGAGGTTGTAGTACGAAGACCATGGGCAATAATTATGCTCACTGTATTTGTATTAGGTGGATTAGCTTCATTTGTACCACGTATTCAATACACATATGACTTATTAGAATCGTTTCCAAAAGATATGCCTTCCCGTGAAGGGTTTACGTTAATTAGTGATCATTTCTCAGCTGGTGAATTAGCACCAGTAAAGGTTGTTGTTAATACGAAAGGAAAAAAGCTTCCTATTAAAGAAGAACTAGAGAAGTTTTCTTTCGTAAAAACTGTGAAAGATCCAAAAGTGGGCACAGAAAATAAGCAAATACAAATGTATGAGGTTTCTTTAGCTGAAAATCCATACTCAATTGAAGCGTTAGATCAAATCCCTAAATTGAAATACAGTGTAGAAAAAGTATTAAAAGATGCTGGGGTTAGTAATGCAGAAGATCAACTATGGATTGGCGGAGAAACAGCGTCATTATATGATACAAAGCAAATTACGGAACGTGATGAAGCAGTTATCATTCCAGTAATGATTAGTATTATAGCTTTATTATTACTTGTTTACTTACGATCAATTGTTGCGATGATTTATTTAATTGTAACTGTTGTATTATCGTTCTTCTCGGCACTAGGAGCAGGGTGGCTATTACTTCATTATGGTATGGGAGCGCCGGCCATTCAAGGTGCGATACCGTTGTATGCATTCGTATTTCTAGTTGCTTTAGGTGAAGACTATAATATCTTTATGGTTTCAGAAATATGGAAAAACAGAAAGACACAAAATCACCTGGATGCAGTAAAAAATGGCGTTATACAAACAGGTAGTGTCATTACATCCGCAGGTTTAATTTTAGCAGGAACTTTTGCAGTATTAGGTACACTTCCAATTCAAGTGCTTGTTCAATTTGGTATTGTAACTGCAATTGGTGTACTACTAGATACATTTATTGTTAGACCATTACTTGTACCAGCAATTACAGTTGTTCTAGGACGCTTTGCTTTTTGGCCAGGAAAGCTTTCAAGAAAGAATGAAGAAGTACAAAAGGTGGATGCATAGTTAAGAAAGCCAAGGATATTTTCCTTGGCTTTTTCCTATGTAGTTTATGAATTTTTTGAAGTCAAATCTTCAGTTTCAGCGTGATCAGCATCTTCAATAGCAGTTTCAGGCATGCCATATAAACCGTTCATTGCTTGTTCTTCGATATTAAGATTTGCAGTATTATTATTTTGAATAGGTGTAGCGTTTTCGATAACATTTTCTTTTTTATTTACATTTTTGTTATTCATGTGTGAATCCTCCAAATTTCATTTGATTTATCTATAGTATGTGGATTGATTTCCAGAAATATGTGATTTGATTCTTGCAGATGTTATATAATTAAATAAATAATTAGGATGAAATATAAACTGTTAGGAGTGAACAATTATGGTGAAAGCAAGG
>NZ_BOQB01000552.1 GCF_018332475.1 Bacillus sanguinis
TAAAAAAAGGAACGGGTTTCCGCTCCTTTTTTATCTTTTACGATTATCAATCCATTTCCCTTTTAGGCTCTACCAACATGATGTGGGATTCCTTTTCAGTGAAAGGTTTATGCTCAACGCCTCTCGGGACAATAAACATCTCGCCCTTAGAAATTTTCACCTGTCCATCACGAAAATCGATGAACATCTCCCCTTCAAGCACAATAAATAGCTTATCCGTATTAGGATGCTCATGCCATATAAAATCTCCATTAGCTTTAAAAAGCTGAATTTGATCGTCATTCATTTCACTAATCACTTGTGGATACCAATAATCGTTAATTTTAGATAACTCGTCATTTAGTTTAATAGGTTGGTAATGGATAATGATCCCTCCTCATTTTCAACTTCCACTATATTACAGTAATCTAAGTAAAAAAGTCGTTATTACGCTTAAAAAGAAAATGCTCAGGCCAGAACTTTTCATTCAGATAGTACAAAGGAGTGATTTCAATGAAAGTACTTTCAATCCAATGTTTCCTTTAACTCTCCATAAGTATAGAACAGTGATTTTCAAATAAGAATGGACCCCTGTTGACATTAGTATGGATTATTGATGAACTTCTCGCGATATTTAGTAGGCGAAATGCCAACTCGCTTCTTGAAAACTCTACTAAAATAAAAAGGGTCTGCGATTCCAACAGCCTGCGCAATTTGCTGTACAGGCACACCACTTGTACATAACATTTTTTGAGCCATCTTTATACGATAGTTCAATAAATATTCTGCTGGCCCCATACCTGCATGCTTTCTAAACACGTAAGAAAGACGATTTCGATTAACATTATTTTGTTCTGCAAGTGTATGTATCGTAATATCCTTATAATAGTATTTACGGACATAACTAGATATTCGTTCGAATAAAGTATGCGACTCATAGTTGTTTTCTCTATTGACAACACTTAATAAAGCTTCATTCAACGCTTCGCGAAACAGCATTTCGGTCTGAAACATCGAAATGCCTCCACGCTGATTATACACATCCCAAAGACGCATAAGTAATTCGACAAGACGAGGAGATTGTCCTGTTAATAATTCAAAATGCTGATGAGTAAAGCCAGAGTCTTCTCGTTCTGAATTGCTTATCCGATATAAAACAAGAATATATTCCCAGTTTATTTCCCCAAGCATTTTATGGGCTAATGTCATTTTTGCACCCCCATGTATAACTTTTCCTGGGGAAAGGGTATAAGGCGTACCATTAAATTGAAATTGCGTCTTCCCTGTAAGTGGAAATACAAATCCCGGGAAAGAATCTGTAGACTCAGCACAAGGCACACCTGGATTTTTAGCATAACGATATACTCCTTCTACTCGGAAAGGATTATTGGAAAGATACTCTGCTAACTCATTCACGTCCAACTTCACAATGCAAGCCTCATTTCAATAATAATTTTCTTGTAATTCGCGAGATTAATTGGTGTACATTCTGAGCAACACTAAACTAAAAATAGTACATACGACTTAACAAGATCTGGCTACTAACCTATAAATATATTGTTTTTCATTTATTTACAAAAGTATCCTCCCTATATTATTGATAATGATTT
>NZ_BOQB01000553.1 GCF_018332475.1 Bacillus sanguinis
TATACCTTTTTTTCAAATGGTCAATATTTTCTTATTTATAAATCAAAGGTGAAATAAAAATAGCACAACGATATGTACTTCGTGTGAACTTCCTTATAATTACGTATAACGAACATTTAATATATTGCATATAAGTATAATACCTCTTTAATTATATGGATTTCAACACCACAACCTCAACATCTACAAGAAATAATAAAAAATGAAAAGTGAGGAGTTGCGTAATGATGGAGCTATCTCCCTTGGTTTCAAAAAATATAGTTGCTGTTGGTTATAATCCTTTTTCTATGATTTTACGTATTCAATTAAAGAATGGAATGTATGATTTCTTTAACGTGCCTGAAAACATTTACACCGGTTTATTAAGCGCACAATCTAAAACTAATTATCACAATACTTATATTAAA
>NZ_BOQB01000554.1 GCF_018332475.1 Bacillus sanguinis
GAGTCCTTTAAAAAGTCTGATTTCAAACAATTAATAGGTTGGATTGATTCCGAAGAATTTTTAATACAATGGTCAGGAAATGCATTTACATATCCCCTAAATGAAGAACAATTAGAAAAATATATAGAAAGTGAAAATACACTTGCTTTCAAAGTAATAGATGAAGAGACTCAAGAAGTAGTTGGTCATATTTCACTTGGGCAAATAGACAATATAAATAAATCTGCAAGGATTGGTAAAGTACTAGTTGGTGATACGAAAATGAGAGGACGTTCTATAGGGAAGCATATAATGAAAGCAGTACTTCATATTGCATTTGAAGAATTAAAACTACATAGAGTCACTCTAGGTGTATATGATTTTAATACGTCGGCTATTTCATGTTATGAAAAAATAGGATTTGTAAAAGAAGGTTTACTAAGAGAGTCGAAAAAAGTAGGGGAAACATATTGGAATTTATGGGAAATGAGTATGTTAGAATATGAATGGGGCGATAAAAAACAATAGTTGTTTATAATTATGTTATGTCAATTAAAAGGGGTATGGTGGGAATTTATGAATAAAAAAACGAAAATTATTTCAATTGCAGCTGTTTCAGGAGGAGGTAAAACTACTGTTACAGAAGGATTAACCCATAAATTAATGAATTCAAAAGCTCTATATTTTGATAGCTACAACTTTGATAACTGTCCTGCAGATATTTGTAAATGGATTGATGATGGAGCAAATTATAATGAATGGGTACTTACACCATTAATTAAGGATATTCAGCATCTTATACGAGATAGTAATGTAGATTATATTATTTTAGATTATCCTTTTGCATACTTAAATAGTGAAATGCGACAATTCATTGATGTAACTATATTTATCGATACGCCTTTAGATATTGCGATGGCTAGAAGAATTTTACGAGATTTTAAGGAGGATACAATGAGTGAAATACATAATGATTTAAAGCATTATATAACATATGCTAGAAAAGCTTATTTGGAGGCACTTCATACTGTAAAGCCAAATTCAGATATTGTTTTGGATGGGTCTTTATCTGTAGATGAAATAATTAATCAAATTGAAGAGGAACTTAATCGAAAAGAAGTGATCGTCAATGGTTAAAAGTATAGAAAAATATGTACAAGTTGATGATTTTAAGATGTATTCAAGAGTATTTCAAGGAAAGAAGTTGCAGTCTGTTTCAGCGAATTGAATTGGGAGAGGTCTATAAATTTATAAAACGG
>NZ_BOQB01000555.1 GCF_018332475.1 Bacillus sanguinis
CGCTCTACGTAATCATGATGCTTTTCTTCATAGCATTCATAGTATCTTTCAACTGCTACTTCTTTTTCTTCAGAAAGTAAGTTCTCATGAATAATACCAACTTCACTTGGACCAAACATAGAAAGAATCTCTGCTTCAGTAATTTCTTTATTATCAAACTGCCAAAAAACGTTTTGAAACGAGTAATAACATAAAGGTAAAGTATCAGCTAGTGTGCCATCAAAATCAAAAATAA
>NZ_BOQB01000556.1 GCF_018332475.1 Bacillus sanguinis
AAAATATTATGTTTCCAATGGACCTTCATAGAGATGATGCACGAAAAAATATTACAACCAAAAATATTAACGGAAAGAATTATGCGAGGCTCTATTTTATTTTAGGACGAGAAAATCCTAACTTTGAACAAAATAAAAAAATAGTAACGGCAATCAATTCATATTTAGACGAGAAGTATTACGGTTTAAGCCGAGGAATTTTTATTAAAGATCGTAAAAGC
>NZ_BOQB01000557.1 GCF_018332475.1 Bacillus sanguinis
TTTTTTTATAAATGCATAACTCGGTGTTAAACCGCCTTCTGTATAAGATGAAATTAATTCAATTCGCTTCCCGCCAGCTCGTTCAATTCGTTTCACATCTTCTAAACATGTTGCAATAACCTCTAGCATGAGATGACCTCTTTTCGTGCTTTTTTCTTATTATAACATTAGTAAAAATAAGAAACCTAGCTTTCTCCTATAAAACTGTAAAAAGAAGAATGAAAAGAAAGATTTTTTTCAATTGATGACGTTTATTGGTGATTTTATATTCTACAAAAAAAGAGTAACCCCTAGCACTTCTGACTAGGTGTCACTCCTTCTTATTTTACAAAAATACAAGGCTTCCCCTATATACTTTAATTATTTTTCTTTGTTACTCCATTATAATAGTGGCTAAACGCTTCTACTAATGCGTCAACGGAAGCATACAGTTCTTCTGGTGTATTATCTACCCCTCCCATTTCAATAAGTAAAGCATTTGGAGAAAGGTCTTGATTATATACTCCGTTCC
>NZ_BOQB01000558.1 GCF_018332475.1 Bacillus sanguinis
CTACTTACATTTTGTAAGTTATCGAATTTAAGAATATAATATCTTTATTTTAATTGTCAAGTTTTAAAGCGGAAGCTAGGGCATTCATACAAACGATATAATTCTTATAATCATACACTAAAAAAGGAATTTATAGAGTGAAAAAGCGAAGAGAACATTCTCAATTAGCTTGTTAACATGTATCCCTCACTCATTAAAGTTTTTAAAGAACAGTCTTTTTATAAAATGTTTGTGAGGAATTCAGTAGAACAAGATATATGAAGTGAGTGAAGACTAGTGATGAACATACTACATTTTTTATTAGAGAATACGGTTTTCCAAAATGTATTACAAGATCTTCAGTTAAATGTCCTTTATATAGAAAATGGATGTACACATCAACAAACGATAGAAAATATTCATCCTAAATGTATGTTTATAGCAAATAGTTTTGAAGAAGGAGAAGTATTGTTTCAGAGGACTAAACCACATATTGTAATTATGTATGTAACAGATTTTTCTCAAATAAAATATATAAAGAATATG
>NZ_BOQB01000559.1 GCF_018332475.1 Bacillus sanguinis
AGTTGTAGAAGAAGCACCGATTGCGGAAGAACAACAAGTTGTAGAAGAAGCACCGATTGCGGAAGAGCAACAAGTTGTAGAAGAAGCACCGATTGCGGAAGAGCAACAAGTTGTAGAAGAAGCACTGATTGCAGAAGAACAGCAAGTTGTAGAGGAAACATCGATCTCACAAGAGCAACCAGTTGTACAAAAAGAAGAACCAAAACGTGAGAAAAAGCGTCACGTACCATTTAATGTTGTTATGTTGAAACAAGACAGAACACGATTAATGGAAAGACATGCGGCTAGAGCGAATGCAATGCAATCTTCTATGAGCGAACGAGTGGAGAATAAGCCTGTACAACAAGTAGAAGCAACACCAGTGCAGCAAGTGGTAGTAGAATCACAAGTGGAAGAAAAGCCAATGCAGCAAGTGGTAGTAGAACCACAAGTGGAAGAACGTCCAATACAGCAAGTGGTGGTAGAACCACAAGTGGAAG
>NZ_BOQB01000560.1 GCF_018332475.1 Bacillus sanguinis
ATGTACCATTAGATTATTTAGAAGTAATTCAACATTGTACGAATCCAGGGATTAATGTAAAAAATGAACTTTAATACGTATTACCATCAAACGTTATCTGCGTAGTACCTTTACTTGGAACGAACACATACACTGTAAGTCGTTACATAACCAACATTCTATTATTTTGCACAGGTAATTCCCTATTTTTATGGAAATATACATTAAGAAAAACTATAAAATTGATTATTCTCTTACTTCTTTGTCTATCCTTTTAAAAAATCTATTTTTTTGTAAAAGGAGTGTTAATATGGAGAAACAGACACTTTGGAAAAAATTCAAAAAAAGCTCAGCAAATCTTGGTAAATCTAGCGTATATGAAAGTATTATTTTATACTACACAATGAGAAAGAAAGAGTTACCTACTAAAGCTAAATTCATCATATTAGCCGCTTTATCCTATTACGTATTAGCAATCGACTTTATTCCAGATATAGCTGCTATTATTGGGATCGGCTTATTAGATGATGTTTTAGCAATCGCTATAGCACATAAATTTGTAATGCGCCATGCAGACGCTGAAATTCGCGAGAAGAGTAGAATAAAAATGGAGTCATTATTTACTTCAGCACAAGTATAATGAAAAAGAGCTAAGATCAATTCTCTTAGCTCCTCATTCTTAACACTATTTTTAAAAATACTATTTCACTTCATTGGCTACAAAAAATTGCTCACAAACACTAGAAATACGCTGCAAGTCTACGTTCCCACCAGATATAACCGCTACTACTTTTTTCTCTTTAATATATGGATCCACTTTCCCTGCAAGTAGAGCAGCAGTAGCTAATGCGCCTGCACCTTCTACAACAGCTTTCCCGCGTTGCAATAAATCTTTCATCGCTACTTCCAGCTCTTTTTCTGATACTGTTACAATATCATTCACTAATTCTTTTACAATTTCAAATGTTAATTCCCCTGGTACTTTAACTGCGCAACCATCTGCAATAGTAGGCGCTTCATAATGTTCTACAATCATTCCTTTGTCATAAGATGCCTTCATCCCATGAACATTATCTGCTTGGACACCAATTATAGTAATGGATGGATTAAAAGATTTTAATGCAACAGCAATTCCAGAAATAATTCCACCTCCGCCAATTGGTACAATGACAGTATCAACATCCCACATATCATCAAGAATGTCCAAACCGATAGTACCTTGACCAGCCATTACCTCTACATCATCATATGGATGTAAGTATGTTTCACCTGTTTCCCTAATAATCTCCTCACATTTTTCCTTTGCATCATCAAAAGTTTCACCATATAAAATTACTTCTGATCCATATCCTCTAGTTGCTTCAACTTTCGCCTGAGGGGCAGAAATCGGCATAACAATTTTACTCTTAATACCGAGTAAATGAGCAGATAATGCAATTCCTTGTGCGTGATTCCCTGCTGAACATGCAATAACTCCTCTTTCTTTTTCTTCGTCTGAAAGCTGTGACATTTTATTAAATGCACCACGGAATTTAAATGAACCTGTTAATTGCATATTTTCTAATTTCAAGTGAATTTCTCCGCCCGTTTTACTAGTCAAATAAAATGATTTTACTAATGGCGTCTTACGAGCATTTCTATCCAGAATGTTTTGAGCTTTTTTAATATCGTCTATATGCAATGGTAGTTTTTTAGTTATCATACTTACACCTCTTCCAATGATCTATTCCTAAGTTTTCGTATGTAGCACCTCCTTTATACGAAACCATCTATATTAAAAAAAGTCTTTATATATGTACCTCACTCTGTAATACACACATTTGTAAACAATTCAACATCCTTTTCATATCACGTTCTTTGTAATGATTTAGGCATGCAATTTGGATCCAGTTATTCTTTTGTAAATACGCTGATTCATAATGGACAATATATCCTTGTAATGCTAACTCATCACCTATCGTTTTAGAGGACTGGCCTTCGCTTAATTGAATCGTAAGTATAATTGGCGCGGCATGTTCTTTAGGTGAAACAAGGTTTAATCCTATAGTCGTAATAGCTTCTTCCATATAATCATATGTCTCTTTTATTTTTACAAATGCTGTTTCATCTTCAAATCTCTTCAATGCTTCTTGCAATGCATAAATTAAATTCCATGAATGTGAATATGGAATACTGTCATTTTCTTCGTACATACCAATGTCCATATAGGCCGGTAATGTCTCATTTACTTTCACATTGTGATTATAAAAAACGAAAGATAATCCAGTAAACGATTTAATTGCCTTTCCGCTAACACCGCTTGCAAAAAATACATCCTTCAAATCTATCGGTATTGCTCCAATTGAGCTAATGCAATCTACACATATTTTCACTTTATACTTTTCACATAAAACATTTAGTTCGTCTAACTCATTTAACATTCCGGTAGATGTTTCATGGTGAACAAACCAAAGCCATTCATAATTTCCAGTTTCCATTATTTGTTCTAATTCGGTATAAATAAATGGTTCTCCCATTTCTTTTTTATACGTATCAAAATGTAATTGCGCTCGTGCTGCATGTCCAACTAATCTATTACCAAATTCCCCATTTGTTAATACTAGCCCTTTTCCTTTTAAAGAACGTAACTGTAAAGCAATCGTATCATTTGCTAACGTCCCTGTTCCAAACATTGTTTGTACACGTTTTGCTTTTGTCATTTGCAGTAAACGTTTTTTCACATTTTCCATTGTCACTTGAAATGACTTAGAACGATGCGAAATAGACTTCGAAGAAAATGCCTTTCGAACATCTTCTTCAATATCTACTGGACCTGGTAAAAATGTATATTCTTTCGTCATTATCCCTCCAGCACTCGACTCTTCAAACATAGCAGGAGTAACATACATTGGCTGGAAGGCTGCTTCTTCAGTACCCACTAACGTATGGAAAGATTTGAATCCCATTTGTTCATATAATGGTAGTTCACGCGTTGTAGCAGAAATGAGTGCTAATTCATATCCATTTAGAAGCAAATAACGATGTAAAAAGCGAATTAAACCTAATAATGCTCTTCCATTTCGGTATTCACGTTCTACTGAAAGCAAACGAATTTCATATATATTTTCTCCATGTTCTTGCAAATAAAAATCTAGATTTGAAATTTTATTATCTAATGAAAATGGTCGTTTTCCTCGCAATGCAACCATACCTACTAACTTATCGTCATCTAAACAAATTAAATATGTATTTTCATCATGAAAACGATCAATACGAACACGCTCTTTCGTTTCTTCGTGTTGCGGAATTTCTTCTACAAATGTTTTATAATTCAATTTATGTATACATTCAAATTCCCAAGCTTGATCAGCAACTTTATATATTAACCCCATGTTGTATCTCCTTTATGCATTTAATAAAAATTATAAGTGGAGATTTACTCCACTTATTAAAAGTTCGTTTCATTCTCGATTTACATATAAAATAAGTACAATGATAAGAGCACTTAAAATAGTCGTAACAATTGAGTAAGAATATAAAA
>NZ_BOQB01000561.1 GCF_018332475.1 Bacillus sanguinis
ATATATAGGTACCTTTTCTTTATGTGCCTGATTCATTATCTCGTTCCAAACTTTTATCACGATGGGATTCGGATTTTTCATTTTTTCGCATTCGTCATACCTCAAATATGAATTGATTTCAGACATGAGCTTTTAACGAAAAGAATTTGGGACCATTTCTTCCCACAAAGGAAATACCTTTTTGAAAACCTCTACCATAGCAGGATCAAATTGTGTACCAGATCCTTCTATAATACGTCTATAAGCTTCTTCAGGAGATAGGGCTGAACGATATGCTCTTGAAGAAGTCATTGCATCGAATGCATCTGCTATTGCAACAATTCTTGCGCATAGTGGTATTTGATTTCCTTTTAGTTTTTTGGGATAGCCCTTTCCATCCCATCTTTCA
>NZ_BOQB01000562.1 GCF_018332475.1 Bacillus sanguinis
CAGGTTTTGGATCTGGCTTCACTTCTGGCTTAGTCTCTTTTTCTACTGCATTAATAGAGTTATATAAGAACTGGCTATATTGTTCACGAGTTACATGTGCATATGGTGAATACATTTTACCTCCTGTACCAATAGTAACGCCATTTTCTTCTAATGCACTAATTGCTTTTAATGCCCATGAGTTTTTATCAATATCAGTAAAGGAAGTTGTCTTAGTAGCTTTGAACTTGAAAGCATTTGTAAGTACTTGCGCCATTTGTTCACGAGTTAAGACATCATCTGGACCGAATTTCCCTTCACCATAACCATTTACTAGACCTGCTTTAGCAAGTGCTCTAATTTCTTTTTCAAACAGGTGTCCTCTAATATCTGTAAATGGATTTTTGAAGCTAGCATCTGCATCTGCTGGTTTAACGTACATATAAATCATACGAGCAACTTGCCCACGAGTTACATTGTCACCAAAACCAAAGATATTATTTCCGTATCCTTGTACTACTTTACGATTTGTTAAATCATAAATTGCTTTTGTAGACCAGTGATTTGCTGGAACATCACTGAATTTTAATGAGTCTGTGTTATCAGCCTTAGCAGTAAATGCTCCTGCTCCTAGTAATGATGTACCCATAATTGTTAATGCTGTTGCTGTTTTTAAAAATTTGTTAGCCATTGTTTGTTCCTCCAAGTATATTAGTTTTTTAATAGATTCCTTTATTGTATCGAATTTAAATATAAAATCCAGATACTTTAACATATAAATTTATAAATTAGCGTTTTTTTATAACCGCTGTTCTATATGGAAAATATTACCAT
>NZ_BOQB01000563.1 GCF_018332475.1 Bacillus sanguinis
TATTTTTTTCTCAATTTCTTCATGATACTTTCATTCAAATCTTCACGATACTTAGAAACATACGTTTTCGCATTTGCCACTAGTTCATCAGCAAAGGATGCTACGTCCTCCCCAGTAATGTCAAGCACTTGTCTGCCTTCTGCTGCACCATTTTCAAACAAATCGATTAATTCATATTGTATGTGTAACATATCCATCCCGTTTCCAGCCGAAAAATTCCACATGTAGTTTTGGATTTTCTTAAACACAAACTGATAGTCTTCCGGTAGTGCTGCAACACGTGCCATCATCATTTTGTACTCTTTTTTATCACCAATTAATTTTTTAAATATTTCCAACATCTTATTTTCCTCCTTTTTTATAAAGCAGAACAAGAAACTCTCCAAATATGAGCCGGAACATTTTATATTATGAGGCTAGTTTGACTTCAAGACGTTAATTTTTGAAGATACAAAATCCCATTTTTTCCAAAACAATTCAAGTTCCTGGCGGCCATTCTCATTTAATGAATAAAACTTACGAGGCGGTCCCATATCTGATGGTTTCTTTTCAATATTCACAAGCTTTTTCTTTTCTAATCGTACGAGGATAGTATAAACCGTCCCTTCTACGACTTCGGTAAACCCAAGATCATTCAGGTGGCGGGTAATCTCATAGCCATACGTTTCTCGGCGGCTAATGATTTCCAGCACACACCCTTCCAGTGAACCTTTCAGCATTTCAGTTAAATTTTCCATGTTATGATCCTCCTTTACCCCCTATTCTGTCTGACTTATATTCAGTATCACAGAGTACTAAGGCGAATTTTTACTGAACAGCTTTTGAGTAAAATCACACTATTCAGTATTACTTATTACAACTACATTGTAT
>NZ_BOQB01000564.1 GCF_018332475.1 Bacillus sanguinis
CTCTGGATAAGAATGTATCGATTTAATTGTCATTTAATTAATTCTCATTATAGAACTCAGAATAATAAGAGTCAATACATTTTTTAGAAAAATATTAATTATTTATTTATTAAAATTTTCTGATGAAAAATTTTATAGAAAATAGTAACCTTTAAAGTTATGTAAAATTCTCCTCTTGCATATTTTTTAAAAGGATAATCTGCTCTACTAATTGAATAACATTATTTGAATATGAAATTGGAGGAAGATAAATATATGAAAACAGCTCTTTTACTCGTTGATATTCAAAATGATTATTTTCCACACGGAAAGATGGAATTGCGTAATCCAGTAGAAGCAAGTGACTATGCTAGTCAGCTACTACAACTCTTTAGAACGAAAAACGAACCTATTTTTCATATCCAACATGTAGCAATAAAAAATGACGCTACTTTTTTCCTACCCAATACAGAAGGTGTCCATATTCATGAAAGCGTACGTCCCCTTAGAGAAGAAGCCGTTATACTCAAACATTATCCAAATAGTTTTCGCGAAACCGATCTTCTAGAACAATTACAACATTTAGCTATTGAGCACGTCGTCGTATGCGGGATGATGACTCATATGTGTATCGATGCTACCGTAAGAGCTGCTTTTGATTTTGGCTTTCAATGTACTGTTATACATGATGCTTGTGCGACAAAAGATCTTTCTTTTAAGAATGCTACGATACCAGCCGTTTATATTCATAACACAATTTTGGCTAGTTTAAATGGAGTATATGCAAATGTAATGAGTACAGAGGAGTTTTTGGCTACAAAAAAACACTCCCTTCAGTGAGCAAAACCGAAAAGAGTGTTTCTTGTCAAACCATAGATTTTCTTTCAAATTGTATTATACAGGAAATCCTTAAAATGAATACTAAAAAATGTGACTAATGAGTCAACTTTTCTCGTTGTTTTGTTTCTATATCCATGTTTATCCCGATATGAATAGTGTTTAGCTAGTTCCACTTACCAAATAGTAATATATGGTAAG
>NZ_BOQB01000565.1 GCF_018332475.1 Bacillus sanguinis
GCTTTCATGTATAAAGCCTTATCAAAAATTCAAGTATATATTTTCTCAATATTTTTCTGAAAATACCGAGAAAATATATCTTGCAATTAATGATGTATGTCGCGTTTATAATTTAAGATTTAATAAATAGTTCGAATATAATGTATCATTTTTAATATTCCAATATAATCCAAATAGATATTTCACTCATTTTTTTGTCTCAACAAATTCCAAAGATTATATAACCTATTTAAAACAACTCAAAAAAGCACCCTATTTAGCAGGATGCTTTTTTGTAATCATAGTGTTATAAAAAATTTATACCCTTATGCTACGCTGCGATACTCTTCTTCCTGTTCTTTTGTCTGCTTAGGTGCTTGAATTACAATTGCGATAATAAATGATACGACACATAGTACGCCGATCACCATAAAGGTTGGTTTGAATCCACCCAGAAGTGCACCGATAAAGGAACCTGCAAGTGCTCCAAATCCAAATCCTTGATACACAATTCCATAGTTCTTACTATGGTTTTTCATACCGAAGAAATCACCAACAATAGCTGGGAAAATCGTGATATTTCCACCAAAGCAAAACGCTACACTTGCTACACATACGAAGTAGATACCATAATTTAAATCTACGAAACTTAGAACTAAGACTGAACTTGCCATAACAACAAAAGTACCAGTAACGATTTTTAAACGACCGATTTTATCTGATAACGGTCCTAGAATAATACGACCTAATGTATTGAAGATTGCAACCATAGCAACCGCATTAGCTGCTGTTGCTGCGCTAAGTCCTACAAGTTGAACACCAATATCTTTTACCATACCAATTAAGTATAAACCACTCATACATGATGTGAATAACATAATAAATAGTAAGTATACTTGTTTTGTGCCTAACATTTCTTTTGTTGTATATTCATGAGTTTTTGTTTCATGGACTGCGCCTTGATCAGAAGCTTGATGGATTAAACAAGCTCCAAGGACAATCATAGCTGTAACAATTAAACCCCAGTATATAAATGCTTGTGATACACCAACTGATTCAATTAACTGTGCGTTAACGTATTTAAAGATTAAGCTACCTGAACCATATGCAGAGACAGAAATTCCAGCAATTAAACCTTTACGCTCTGGAAACCACTTTATTAAATTGGATAATGAAGTGATATATGCTGTACCATCTGCATAACCTACAACAACTCCAGCTAGTACATACAGCAAAATTAATGAAGAAGCTTGTGAACTAAGTACTAATCCTAGCCCTAATGCTAGTCCAGCTATCATAATAAGTTTACGAAGTCCCCATTTTTCTTGCAATTTACTTGCAAATAAAGTTGAAAATGCTAAGGAAAGACTAGTAATTGAGAAAGTTATAGCAACTGCGTTAAGACTCCAACCGTATTTGCTAACTAAAGGCTGATTGAATAAACTCCATGTATATATCGTTCCAAGCCCCATTTGTACGATGACTGTGCCAAGGACAACTAGCCATGGATTAACATTTGATTTTTTCATACCTTTCCGCCTCCTCTTTCTATTTCAATGCTGTTCGCTAAGTCTTGTTTTTTTATGTTCATTTTGGTCACCTCTTTTGATTTAACAACTTCATTGTATAAGATGTTTTCGTTTATGTAAGCACTTACAAGACAGAGCGTCAAAAACATAGAATCAGTTACAGAAAACGAAGGACGAAATACAAAAAAGAATTATTAAACACGTAAGTAGCTATTCTCATGTTTTACATCCATATGACTTACAACTGTTTTATCCTCTTCTTTTATAAAAATTATTTCTTAAGTTATATCATGGCTAGATTAAAAAATTTTGATTTTCCTATACATAGAGAAAAAATTATTTTTACACTACGATACACTTTATTTTCTATAAAATAAAAAATATTTTATTGATAAACAA
>NZ_BOQB01000566.1 GCF_018332475.1 Bacillus sanguinis
GTAGGTGAATTTATGACAGTAACATTTTATTCATATCCAAAGTGTGGCACATGTCAAAAAGCAAAGAAATGGTTTGAGGCAAACGATGTAGCATATGAGATGATTCATATTGTTGAAAATCCACCATCAAAAGAAGATTTACGTAATTTACATGAAAAAAGTGAATTACCATTAAAAAAATTCTTTAATACAAGTGGAATGCGTTACCGTGAACTTGGTCTGAAAGATAAGTTGAAAGATGCAAGCGAAGACGAAATGTACGAGCTTTTAGCATCTGATGGCATGTTGATTAAACGTCCAATTGTAACAGATGGAACGAAGGTAACACTTGGTTTTAACGAAGAGCAGTTTGAAAGTGTGTGGAAAAAGTACCAATAAGGTATTTTTACATAATTAATACATTCACTGGAGGTACAGTCATGAGCATTCCAAATAATTTACGTTACTCTGAAGAACACGAATGGGTAAAAACTGAAGGTAATGAAGTTGTTATCGGTATTACTCACTTTGCACAAGGTGAGCTAGGCGATATCGTATTCGTTGAACTTCCTGAAGTAGGTGCAACAATCGAAGCTGACGAGCCATTCGGAAGCGTAGAATCTGTTAAAACAGTTTCTGAGTTATACGCACCTGTAAGCGGTAAAGTTGTAGCAGTAAACGAAGAATTAAGTGACCAACCAGAACTTGTTAACGAATCTCCATACGAGGGTGCATGGATGGTTAAAGTTGAACTTTCTGATGCAAGCCAAGTTGAAAAGTTATTAACTGCTGAAAAATATGCAGAAATGACAAACCAAGACTAATTATAGTCGACTGAAGGACAGCCTTTGTGCTGTCCTTTTTTATTTTGTGTTACATAATGCATTTAAAAACGAGCGCAAATGAATAAGCTATTATGGGAATGAATGTTTTTCGATAAGGTTTCATGGGGCTTTGTAATCTGAACGAGCTGCTTGCGCTTTTCATTGTCTAGCTCCAACGGCTAGAACAGTCGGTCATTT
>NZ_BOQB01000567.1 GCF_018332475.1 Bacillus sanguinis
CATATTCAAGGGAAAAAAGGAGATATGTTCTTCCCATATCTCACTCTTTAAATTAATTTGCACCGTAATAATAGTATAAGTTTTGTTCCCGTTCACGGTCATTAAGAATAACACCTAATAATTTTCCTTTAGCCGATTCTAATAATCCTTTTGCTTTTACTGCTGTTTCTTTTTCTGTCGATTCACTACGAACAACAAGAATCGAAGCATCACATACATTTGCCATAATTTGCGCATCAGTAACAGCTAAAATTGGTGGTAAATCAAAAACAACTAAATCGTACAGACTATATGCTTGTGCAAGAAGCTCTTGCATCGATTTCGAACCTAACAATTCTGCTGGATTTGGTGGGATTGGGCCACAAGCTAAAAAGTGTAAATTATCAATTGATGTTGTTTGTACACATTTTTCTAAACGTTCACTATGTGTTAGTACGTTCGTTAGTCCAAAGATATTATCTACTTGAAACATTTGATGCATTGCTGGTTTACGCATATCTGCATCAATTAATAACACTTTCTTTCCTTGTTGGGCAAAAACAACTGCCATATTCGCTGTCGTCGTTGTTTTTCCTTCACTTGGGTTTGCAGACGTAATCATTAATGAATGTAGATTTGTATCAACAGCTGCAAATTCGATATTCGTTCGAATATTACGATATTGTTCTGAAATTGGTGATTTTGGTTGCTGATGAGCAATTAATTGACGACGTTGACGATGATTTTTTTTCTTTTTAAATAAATTAAGAGCCAATTGTTTGTCCCCTCACTTTTCTTGATGATAGAGCATGTGATTTTATGTTTGTTGTTTCTTCATCCATACGGGCTACAATACCTAATACTGGTAAACCAAGTAATTTTTCTACATCTTCTTCTTTTTTTAATGTGTTATCTAAATATTCTAGTAAGAATGCAAGGCCAACTGCAACCATTAAACCAACAATGAAAGCGATCGCTACGTTTAACATTGGACGCGGTTTAATTGGCGATTGATTATCAAAAACTTCAGCTTTTGATAATACAGTGACATTATCAACGCTCATAATTTTTGCTACTTCACTTTGAAATACTTCAGCAATTTTATTCGCAATAGCGCTTGCTGTTCTTGGATTTTTATTCTGAACCGTAACAGAAATAACTTGCGAGTCTCTTTCATTTGCAACATCAATATTCTTTGTTAACTCCTGTAGCGTCTCTTGCAATTTCAGTTTTTCTTTCACTTGCTCTAAAATTACAGGACTTTTAATAATAACCTTATATGTATTCGTCAATTGTATATTTGTTTGAACTTCTCCAATCTGTAAAGCAGTCCCTTCTTGCTTCTTCTGATTAACAAGAATTTGTGTTGAAGACTGATAAATTGGTGTCATAAAAAAGAAGCTAATAATAGCACTTATAATCGCTATACCAAATGTAATGGCAAGGATCATTGCTAAACGTTTTTTTAAAATATGAAATAACTCTTTCAAACTAATTGTTTCTTCCATAAGTTCCTCCAACTTTCTAAAATTTGCACATAAGAAAAATTATAACATATTAATCTTACGTTTTTTTATTTTAATAAATTATTTAATACAAGCTCATAACAAACAAATATAATCTTACAAAATAATCTTAAATATGACAA
>NZ_BOQB01000568.1 GCF_018332475.1 Bacillus sanguinis
ACCTACCTATTATTTTTTATATTATTTTTTCTGGTTGAAACCAAATTGGCTTTAATAGCTCAAAGTCTTTATGATCCTCTAAAACGATAGTAAGACGCTCTAACGTATCATCTAACATATGCGGTGCTGCTCGTAATGTCCAGACAACTGAAGAAAAAACTGTCATGCCAACGTACACAGCATATAACTTCCAAAACTCCTCTGGTATTATACCATTAAAGTATCCTTCTATTTGTCCGATTGAATACGGGATACTAATGTCCCTTGCAAATAGTGCAATTTTTACGAAATCATGTAGTGGATCGCCCCAGTCGTAACCATTAAAATCAACAACACCTA
>NZ_BOQB01000569.1 GCF_018332475.1 Bacillus sanguinis
TTCGGTCAGCGCGTCCTCTTCTTAAACGGTAGTGTACCTAAGAAAGAACGTGACAAAATGATCGAGCAGTTTCAAAATGGAACGTATGACATTTTCATCTTATCGTTAAAAGCAGGTGGAACTGGCTTAAACTTAACCGCTGCCAACCATGTCATTCACTACGACCGTTGGTGGAATCCAGCTGTAGAAAACCAAGCAACAGACCGCGCATATCGTATTGG
>NZ_BOQB01000570.1 GCF_018332475.1 Bacillus sanguinis
TAATATTTTATGGTCATATATTCTTATTGCAATGCTAATCGGCTTCGGTCTTTATTTCTCTTTTAAATTAAAATTCGTCCAAATTACTCATTTAGGTGAAATGGTCGGTTTAATTAGTAAAGGATTTAATCGAAAAGAAAAAAAGAAAGATAGCATCTCTCCATTCCAAGCATTTTGCTTAAGTGCAGCAGCACGTATCGGTATCGGAAATTTAGCTGGTGTAGCATTAGCGATTTCAATGGGTGGACCTGGCGCAGTATTTT
>NZ_BOQB01000571.1 GCF_018332475.1 Bacillus sanguinis
AAATGTACAATAAAAGATACAACTACGGCGGTGATAATTATTTATATTATTTACGTGAATTTAGCAATTTAGCCGCTGATACATTTCGAAACGGTAATAGGGCATAATTACTCCTATAATGAAAAGGAGTGATAGAAAGTGAAAGATAAAATGAATAAAAACAAAAAGCAAAATATTAAAGATGTAAATACAGAACAAAATGCGATTTATAGCGATCCGAAAGATGCGGCTAATATGCAAACGGTACCGCAGCCGAAAGATTTTGATGAAATTGAATATTAATTTTTCGTCCATCCGACTATATGATGAATGAAAAATACATCTTAAGTCCCATCACATGATTGAAATCTTTTGGTATTCTATATACATAAGCATTTGAAAATGTCTTATCTTAACAAAGCTTTCTTTAAGTAAATCTAATATAACCTGCAAAAAGACACTTCATTATGAGGTGTCTTTTTGTGTATATGAACTTAATTTCCATTTTCCACCCAGTATCTTGCATTTTATGATGGTTATACTAACTGTGAAAATTCAAGTCATGATTAAAGAAGGAGACAGTTAGTATGAAACAAACTTCTATAAATCCGTTACTAATTGTTCTAGGTACAATCATTGTTCAAATTGGCCTTGGGACAATTTATACATGGAGTTTATTTAATCAACCCCTTGTCAGTAAGTTTGGGTGGAACCTCAATGCCGTTGCTATAACTTTCTCCATAACAAGCTTTTCTTTATCATTTTCAACCTTATTTGCAGGAAAGTTGCAGCAAAAGTTAGGACTTCGTAAACTCATCGCTACGGCAGGGATTGTTCTAGGACTTGGGTTAATACTTAGCTCACAAGTTTCTTCCTTACCATTACTATATTTATTAGCTGGTGTAGTAGTTGGTTATGCAGATGGAACTGCTTATATTACATCACTATCTAATTTAATAAAATGGTTTCCGAATCGCAAAGGACTTATTTCTGGTATATCTGTTTCTGCATATGGAATGGGAAGCTTAATCTTTAGATATATAAACGGAAGTCTTATCGATAGCTTTGGTGTATCGCAAGCATTTTTATATTGGGGTATCATCGTTTTACTTTTAGTTTTAATCGGATCGTTCTTCTTACGTGAAGCAATCGTGAGTAATACTGTAACTGAGACATTACACAATGATTATACGCCTCGTGAAATGATGCAAACGAAACAAGTATATCTTTTGTTTTTTATGCTATTCACATCGTGTATGGGTGGTCTATATTTAATCGGTATGGTAAAAGATATCGGTGTACAACTCGTTGGACTTAGTGCAGCAACTGCAGCTAACGCCGTTGCAATGATTGCAATTTTTAATACAGTAGGTAGAATCGTTCTTGGAACGTTATCAGATAAAATTGGCCGAATGAAAATTGTTTCTGCAACGTTTATTATTATCGGATTGTCAGTCTTTACTTTAAGTTTCATTCCACTAAATTACGGCATTTATTTCGCTTGTGTAGCAAGTGTCGCCTTTTGCTTCGGCGGTAATATCACTATATTCCCAGCAATTGTCGGAGATTTCTTCGGATTAAAAAACCATAGTACAAATTACGGGATTGTATACCAAGGGTTCGGATTTGGTGCGCTTGCAGGATCATTCATTGGAGCACTACTTGGTGGATTTCAACCGACCTTTATTACAATTGGTATTTTAAGCGTTATTTCCTTTATTATTTCGATATTAATTCGTCCGCCAAAAGCAGAGAAGAAAAAGGAAATAAAACATTTACATCGTAAAGTAGCGTAATACAAAAAAGAGTCCTCATATAGGGCTCTTTTTTTACGAAACATTTAATTTTAAGTTGATTAGGGATACTTGTTCTTTTTGGTTCTATTTCAACAAAAAAGATATCGCTTAATTTCGTACAAGTCTTTTTTTTAATCCCTTTTGCTTTTCATTTCTTTTTCTAAATTTACAATTCATCTTTTTACTACGATCATCTCTTCTCTTTTCCCACTTGT
>NZ_BOQB01000572.1 GCF_018332475.1 Bacillus sanguinis
AGTATGAAAACGATACCTTTCGTTTAATATAAATTCGTGTATATATAGAAAGTGGTGAAGAAATAATGAAATTAATTGCAATTGATTTAGATGGAACTCTTCTTTCGGGAAATAAAATGATTAGTAAAGAGAATGCAGAAGCGATTCGAAAATGTCAGGAAGCAGGCCACGTTGTAGCAATTTGTACAGGACGTTCTATCGTCGACATTGAAAGATTGTTATTAGAAGTTAATTTAGAGTGTCCAATTATTGCGGAAAATGGTGCGCTTATATATAAAGATAAAAAAATGATGAAGAGATATCCAATTCAAAATATGCAAGCACTTGAGATTGTAGAATATCTTGAAGAGAATGGCTTATATTATCAGCTCTATACTGATAAAGGTGTGTATGTACCGGATTATGGAGTAGAGAGTGTACGTAATGAAATCGAGTATGTGAAGAATTCAAAAGAAAATTTTGACTTGAAAGAATTAGAAACGATCGCAGCTTTATATCTTGAACATACAGCATTTCATAGTGCAGAAAGTTGTAAATCAATTGTAGAAACTGATATACATGTGCATAAGCTTTTACCATTTTCTTATGACATAGAAAAATTAAAAAAGTTAAAAGCAGCGTTTCTGCATAATACTGATTTAGCAATTACATCTTCATATTGGCATAACTTAGAAATTAATCATCGAGATGCTCAAAAAGGAAATGGCTTATATACTTTAGCAGAACATCTGAATATTCCGGTTGAAAATACTGTAGCGATAGGTGATGGGCTAAACGATGTATCCATGATGGAAAAAGCAAACATATCAATTGCAATGGGGAACGCAGTCGAAGAAATAAAAGCAATGTGTAAATACGAAACTTTATCAAATGAAGAACACGGTGTTGCACATGCTTTATATAAATATGTAATGTAATATAAAAAGAAAAAAAGAAT
>NZ_BOQB01000573.1 GCF_018332475.1 Bacillus sanguinis
ATTTAGAGATTACAGAACAAGGGAAAGATTTAGTTGCGAAAATGGAAGGTGCGAAAAAACAATATTTACAAGAAAGATTTTCTACGCTTTCAGAAGAAGAAATGAATATAATGATATCTATTTCTAAAAAACTTATTTAAGTCATTATTAGCAAGAAAACGCTTACGCGAAAAAGGTGAAGACTTTCCTTATATGAGGAAGGTCTTCTTTCGTATGTAAAAGA
>NZ_BOQB01000574.1 GCF_018332475.1 Bacillus sanguinis
TCCATTCATCATTTTTCCCTCCTCACTATGTATATAGCATGAAAAAATCTCTAAGAAAAATTAACACTTTTGTATTTTCATTAGAGGAAAAAGGAAAAATATGTTTGTGAAATTATGAACAATTTCTGAATTATTGTCTGAAATTACCTATATGGAAGTTTATCTGTATTATAATGTTATTATCTTGGATAAAGTGATAAAGGTGGAGATCCTCATGGAACAAGCTTTAAAAATTACAGGTGTATTATCTGACCCAACTCGTTATTACATTTATAAATATATTTCTCAAAAACATAGTTACGTAACTGTACAAGAAATTGCAGATGAGTTTGAAATTCATCCAAACGTAGCGCGTTTACATTTATCTAAATTAGAAGATGTTCATATGCTGAAATCTGAAACGAAGAAAACTGGAAAAGGCGGACGACCAAGCAGATTATATGTATTATCTGATGATGTTATCCAGTTACAATTTCCATTCCGTGACTATCAATTGTTAGCAAGAATAGCGT
>NZ_BOQB01000575.1 GCF_018332475.1 Bacillus sanguinis
ATAGTAGCATAATTGGCTACACGTTCACTATGTCCTTTCGTATATTGATCCTTTAATTCCATTATCCTCATTATCGATAAAGCTGTTTCTTTCATTTGTTTTTCATAGGATGCTTTAATTTTTTGTACTAAAAACTTTAATGAAAGAAATACAAAAAATGAAGTAACAAAAATTGTTAGAAACAATAATACTAATGATATTGGATAGTTAATGTCAAAATAATAAATAGCAATTAAAAATCTACATATCATACAAATAGATACCCATAGAAGATAATGAATACTTAAAAATAAAGGTGCAGAAATTACTAAGAAGCACTCTAAATAAGGGATATGTAAAGAAGCATCTGGATTACGTATAAACATAAGATCATATGCCAAAAGATAAATAATACTTACTCCAAGAAAAATATATTTTGTAAACATTTGTTTATTCATTTTTTGTA
>NZ_BOQB01000576.1 GCF_018332475.1 Bacillus sanguinis
TGTATCTTTATCTTTCTTCATTTCTGTATACACTAATCTTCTTATTAACATAACCATTTATGAAAAAAGCGAATAGTAAAAGCATTACAAGCGAACTACTTAACAAGTAAATTAAATCAAATGTAATATCAATCATCAGTTCATTCATGTATACCAGACTCCTTTTTATTAAAAGTAAAAGTATATTTTTATAGACTAGAAATCTTACAATTCATCTTCAGTCAATCTCTTTGTAGTATATGTATACCCTTCTTAACCCTTTCTAAACGTAAAAAACTATAATTCTATTTTTTTATTTATATGTTTAACATTTTTTAAAACGGGTATGTTTATATTGTTATGCTTACTATATGGAAAGGAATATTTCGATGAATGCAATCCAATCTACTACTATTCTTTATAATGAAACACCTACAATAACGCAGATTCATCATTTTTATGCTTTAATGACAACATTTCAAACGAATGTATTTATAAGTAAACACGGAACACTTACTTCTATTAAAAACTTAAGCACATTAGTCTCCTTTTTCCTTACTGTAAAAAAGAGAGATCTTGTATTATTTATCTTTGAAGGAATAGATGCAAAAAAAGCTTTAAGAACACTCTTTCCTTCTTAAAAGTTTTATGATCCCCCTATTCCCTCGATTGTTACTTTTCATATATGTTTATATTTCAAAATGATTTCCTCTATTCAAAACGAGACCCCCTAATACAATAGGGGGATTTCTAGTTTGGCCTTATGAAAACTGATAT
>NZ_BOQB01000577.1 GCF_018332475.1 Bacillus sanguinis
CAATGATTGCTGGCGCAAACGCTGCTCATGCGGAAGTAACTGATGCTACTCCTCAGCAAAGTACGGGAGATCGATTAGCTGAAATTAAGCAACATAGACAAGAGTTAGATGCGAAATTGCAGCAGCACAAAGAAAACGTGGATCAAACATTGAATGAACTTAACCAAGTTAAGGAAAATGTTGATACGAAGGTTAATGAACTACATGAGCGTAAACAAGTTGCTGATGAAAAAATTAACGAAATGAAACAACGTAAACAAGAGTTAGATGCAAAACTTCAGCAAGACAAGCAAATCGCCGAAGATAAAATCGCTGAAATAAAAGAGCATAAAAAACAAGTAGAAGATAAAGTTGCTGAAGTGAAAGAGCATAAGCAAAATATCGATAATAAGGTTAATGAGATTAAAGAACATAAACAAACTGTCGATGAAAAAGTGAATGAAATGAAACAACATAAAGAAAACATCGATCAAAAGGTTAATGAACTTAAGGAAGTTAAAAAACAAGTAGATGAAAAGTTAGCTGAGTTAAAGAAAGCGAAACAAACTGCTGAGGACAAACTTGCTGAGCTAAAAGAAAACAAGCCGAATACTGGTAACACGTTAGAGGAGCTTAAGAAAATTAAAGGCAATTTAGATAGCCTTTCCGCTAACTTAGAACTAGCTAAACAAGATGTGAAAAACAAACTTGCTGCATTACAAGAAGCTCGACAAGATTTACTAAATAAAATAAACGAAATAAAACAATCGAAACAAACTGTTTCAGATGATTTAACAAAGAAAAAACAAGACTTAGATATTAAAATCAACGACTTTAAACACACTGAGAAAAAAATTGACGACAAATTAGCTGAGGTACATACAACGAAGCAAAATGTAGATAACAAGATCAATGAAGTATCTCAATCGAAACAAACAGAAACAAAGACTGGTACTACAAACACAAACAATAATGCTAGAGAACTGCCTAACGCAGGTAGTGAGCAATCAAATAATATGGCTTTAGGTATGTTATCTGTATTAGGCGGGATTTTATTAGTAACACGAAATAAAATTAAAACGTTATTCTCAAAATAAAGCCATTATACTTATTAAAAACAATTATA
>NZ_BOQB01000578.1 GCF_018332475.1 Bacillus sanguinis
CTTCTTTATACCAATCTCTATCTGTTGGATTATATCCATCAGACATTTGGATAAATGGTTCTCTTATAAACTTTCCCGTCTGCGTTCCAATATAAATGCCTTCTACTTCTGGATGAAGTTTTATATATTGCGCTAACTTCGTTCTTACTATTTCTTCTTGCCCGTTTGGATATGTATCCTCTGTTAAGATGTCTGCAAAGTATGCTGCATCAACAAATTTCTCTTCTATATTTTGAGAAATAACAGTATTTAAAATCGAAATGTTTTCCTTTGCTTTACCTGTGATTTGTTGTTCAAAATTTGTTTTGGCAGTTTGATATGAAACACCACCGATAATAAGTCCTGGTATAGTTAAAATAAGAAAAAATGAAATGATTAATTTTTTCTTGATACTCATACATTTAACCCAGTTAAATATTTTTTGCATAATAAGCCTCCTTTATGTAATGTGAATACTTGTGTAATTTTATACAAGTGACATATAT
>NZ_BOQB01000579.1 GCF_018332475.1 Bacillus sanguinis
TTTTATAGTTCGGGCTTACCATATCGTAGCTTCCCTCACCGTTTAAATAACTTTGAACAGCTGATAACTTTATCTCATTTGAGTATGTATTAAATGTTGTACCTTTTTTCGCCATGAAAAATCCCCTCCACGTAATAGTGTAACATCCATGTGTATACATGGTCTTTTTCACACTGTCTACCTAAAGGGGATAATATCAATAATTGGGCTTTTATTTTTCTGTAATAAATTGAAACTATAATTCGAACTTGTAGAAAGGAAGGCAGAATACCACTTCTAAGATACAAAATTAGAGTATTACACCAAATAATTAGTTATATAAATAATATAAATATTTCTCATTTTTTTACAAAATTTTCAGTTTTTTCTTACGAAACCGCATCACTATAGCATTCTATAGAAGTTTAATGTTAATTCAATTCTTTATATTCGGAATTTTCGGCAAAACGCGTATAGACCTGTTGTTATTTTTTCCCTATAATCAATCTGTAGTTTCAATATTCAATTTTCTGTAAATTCGCGCGAACCAGGAATTGTTTTAAAATATCTTTTACTAGGTAAAATAAAAACTACAAAAATCAATTATCATTTTATGGAAATAAGGTGATCTTTTGTTTGTTTGCAAAGAACATGTATTAAAAGTGATTCAAAATCTAAATGTACCGCATATTTGTGAAACAGACAAAAATATAAAATGTAGGTATTGTGACCATGCTTCTCAATATGAATTGTATATATTTGATTTCAGGAATATCTCAAAAAGATTAAGAATAATCAGTTGCCAATAATCTATATA
>NZ_BOQB01000580.1 GCF_018332475.1 Bacillus sanguinis
TGTTACTGTCATAAATTCACCTACTTTTTTACTAACCTTTACCTTTATCATATAGAAAACGTTTTATTATTTCAAACCATTATTCGCTAAACTTTTACTTATTTCGTGATAATTTTTAATAATCCTGCGAATTTTTCTTATTTTTCCGCCATTTGTTAAGAAAAAATAAATATATAAATTTTTTAGATCCTTTCCCAATTCCTCGCCGAACATATATCTTAAACAAACGTTTGA
>NZ_BOQB01000581.1 GCF_018332475.1 Bacillus sanguinis
GAGATATTTTTGTAAGTATCCATGCTAATGGTTCTGAAAAGAAAAATGGACAAGGTACAGAAACATTATATTATCAGTCAGCAAGAGCAAAAGTAACGAATCCGCATGTAGAAGACAGTAAGTTATTAGCACAAAAAATTCAAGACCGTCTTGTAGCAGCACTTGGAACAAAAGATCGTGGTATAAGACATCAGGACTTATATGTAACTAGAGAAAATACAATGCCAGCTGTATTAACAGAATTAGCATTTGTAGATAATAAAAGTGATGCAGATAAAATTGCTACACCAAAACAAAGACAAGCTGCAGCAGAAGCGATTTATCAAGGTATTTTAGATTATTACGAAGCGAAGGGTAATAACGTATCTTCTTTCCGTTAATACATCAAAAGAGATTGCCAATAGGCAGTCTCTTTTAT
>NZ_BOQB01000582.1 GCF_018332475.1 Bacillus sanguinis
GGTTAATTCGAATTTTGATAAATGAGTGTAACAATATTATTAGATCATACAAAAAGATAATGGTAATAGAAGACAATGATTACAATATGAGTGCTTATGATCAGTATGAAGATATAGACTTATGTAATGCGATTCAATCCTTACATGAAGAGTTAAGAGCTGTTACAGTGCTTTATTATTATGAAGATATGAATCAAGAGAGTATAGCCAAGCTTTTAGAAG
>NZ_BOQB01000583.1 GCF_018332475.1 Bacillus sanguinis
CGGAAGGCCATAAAGAAGGGACTGAAGAATTTATAACGGTGTTTGAAGGGGAATTGACAATTGAAATAAATGATTGCCAATATAAATTAAATAGTGGGGATGCAATTCGCTTTAAGGCGGATAAATCGCATTCGTATTATAATTCCGGACGAACGCTAACACGGTTAAGTATGACCATTTATTATTCAGGTTCATAAACTTACAATTATTTTAAGAATGTAAAGAAATATGTGTTGATAAACCATCT
>NZ_BOQB01000584.1 GCF_018332475.1 Bacillus sanguinis
TGATCTTTCTCTGATAAAAATTCACTTAATTCCAAAGTTTTTTCGTAGTATTTAATGGCATTCTTATAGTCTTTCAAACCTTGATACATTTTACCGTAATCATATGAAATTATAGGTAAATACTTTGAATCACCATTAGTAGCCAAACTATTTTCTACTTGCTGTAAAATTTCAAGTGCCTTTTCGTATAACTCATCCATAATATACAATATTGCAAGCATTAAAAGTATATTTATTACGTTTTTCTGCATACCATTTTTTCTGTATATATTGTAAGCTTTTATGGCATACAAACGACTAATACTTTTATCTTTATAAAGTTCCTTATATACATGACATAAATTATAGTATATATGACCATGTTGTTCAGTTTCTTCTACACCT
>NZ_BOQB01000585.1 GCF_018332475.1 Bacillus sanguinis
AAAAGAAAGCCTCTTAAGAAATAAAGTGAAGTTTTAATCTGTCGATCGACCATTCATGCACGATAAAATAGAAGGAGAGACTTCTACAATGAAAGCCTCTCCTTCTTACAAATAATATTACTCTTCCTGCTTTTTAACCATATGTAAATACAGTACAAAATCCATCATTGTCGAAGAATGACCAAGTTGACGAATCATCGCTGTTATATTTCCTCTATGATATGTACCATGATTTACGACATGTTGTACTAACTCTAAAATTGAAGTTTCTAATGCCCCTGCATATGGGTTCTCAATAACAAATACAGCATTCACGTCTTTTATCGTACTTAAAAAATCTT
>NZ_BOQB01000586.1 GCF_018332475.1 Bacillus sanguinis
GTTGATAAAAATCAATTAAACCCAGTGAAGCAAGGTAACTTCTTAGAAGGTAAAGCAATTATTATTGATCCAGGTCACGGCGGAATTGACTCGGGTAATCCTGGTTATTATGAGAAAGAAAGCCAAACAGTATTAGATGTATCATTACGATTAAAGAAAATATTTGAGCAAAAGGCACCATTTACTGTTATGTTCACTCGTACAGATAATACACGTCCAGGAGTAGACTCAACAGATTCATTGAAAAAACGAGTAGAGTTTGCTCAAAAAAATAATGGAGATATTTTTGTAAGT
>NZ_BOQB01000587.1 GCF_018332475.1 Bacillus sanguinis
ATTCTCATTATTTCTCTTTGAAATTAACTTACTTTTGTGCGTTTTCACTAAATTACATAAGTGTAATGTTACTGTAAGCTAACTCGATAGTTACGTTTCCATCTTTCTTATACACTAATACCAGAAGCAACAAACAAGCTTCTCATCATTTCAGAACTAATACAAAAATGTATTTACTATAAAACATATAAAAGGAGAAGTCACCATGAAAAAATTAGTAGGAATCGGATTAGCAGCAGCAATT
>NZ_BOQB01000588.1 GCF_018332475.1 Bacillus sanguinis
AAAAAATATAACAATCATCGATTAAACTTATTATAGGGGGTACCGTCACATTGCCATCAAGCTAAAGTTTCATGATGCCCCAAAAACAATAATTTTGTATTTTGTACAGCACCCAGGAGCAGGAGGAGTATTCTGTTTTACCGATCCAGATGAAAAGTTAGGTTATGCTTATGCGATGAACAAACATGGATTTGGCATGGCTAACGAACGAAGAGAACTTGCACTAAGAAAAGCTCTTATACGGTTGCCTCTGAAAAAATGAAAATACGTAAAAATAGTTGGAAATATTTTTACGTTGTACGGTTTTTGGCTATGAATAGTGGAATAAACATTAAGTATCCAACAGTTAAAATAAAACGAGTCATCTTTT
>NZ_BOQB01000589.1 GCF_018332475.1 Bacillus sanguinis
AAACTGTAATGTTGTTGTCACCTTATCCGATAGTTAAAAGTAATCAGACTCTTCTATACTACAAATAAGTTATAAAAAATAAGGGGGTAAAAAGATGGATGAAGTAATTGGAGAAGTTATAGCAGGGGTTTGTGAATTTGTAGTAGAAGTAACTGCAGATGCTATTGGTAACTTAGTTTCTGGAGATGAAAAAAGAGAAAAAGAAACGATATAAAATGATTTCAAAAATAGAAGTAAACATACATAGAAAAACTGTGAGATACATTCTTACAGTTTTTTGTTTTTTCAAAGCACTATATTTAATCTCTCTAAAAGAGGAATTGAACAGATGAAATAGAACTTATTATTTATCTGAATCGTGTAAATAACAATAGAAAGAAGATGATAAAATGAGTAAAGAAGAGCTTGTGCAACAACAGTTTGGTAATAATGCGGAAAAGTATGTGAAAAGTAAAATTCATGCTAAAGGGCCGGATTTACAATATGTAGTTCAACAAGTTGAGTCTCGTCAGAATTATCGTCTTCTTGATATTGCTACAGGCGGTGGACATGTTGCGAATGTATTAGCGCCAGTTTTTAAAGAAGTAGTTGCTTTAGACTTAACAGAAAAAATGTTAGAGAATGCGAAAAAATTTATTTTAAGTAATGGACATGAAAATGTATCTTTTGTCGCTGGAAACGCTGAAAGTTTACCGTTTGCTAATCGTTCTTTTGATACGATTACATGCCGAATTGCAGCACATCATTTTACGAATCCATCTAAGTTTATTCATGAAGTAAATCGTACGTTAGAAGATAATGGATTGTTTATTTTAATAGATAATGTTT
>NZ_BOQB01000590.1 GCF_018332475.1 Bacillus sanguinis
CCATAATCCCTACAAATTCACCTTCTTGAATTGATAAATCAATATCAACTAATGCTTTATAAGGTACTTTCCCTTTATATACTTTACTAATACTTTTTGCATGTAAAATTTCCATGTATATTCTCCCTTCATTTGCACTTCTCATAACAGAGTGTAAATGAATTGTCTTACATCTCATATTGATTCATCTTTCATTTATCTTACACGCTTGTAAGATTTCTGAAAAAAACGATAATGAAACTGTTTTCAAACTAAAATTAACGCATACCTATCTTATATTAATTGTATAGTAGCAGGAATTACAATGTATATTAAATCTTTATTATATACTGAGAAAAGACCGATTGCTTTATCGGTCTTTTATTACCTAAATTTATATTTTTAACTATTGCCTTTAGTTGATATGTTTTTGAGTTACTCTTTTAATACTATTTCACTTTATAATAACCTCTACAAAAAATTGAGTTATTCGGTTTAATCGTAATTAAAAATGAATTGTAAATATCTGAAGCGGAAATTATTGCGTTTATCCAACATATAAATAAAATGATTGATTTAATATTTCCTGATATATAAAACGATATAACA
>NZ_BOQB01000591.1 GCF_018332475.1 Bacillus sanguinis
AATTTCGAAGTCCATTGCTCCGTTTGTTTCATCTCATTTTCCTCCTAATTAAATCTTTTTATATAAATAAATAAATAAATTTTATGAATCTATCCAAATAAACCCTCCATTTCTTTTTCTATAAAATAAAAAATGGCTCAGCATCTCTTTATATAAAGAGACGCTAAGCCATTTACTTAACGCGGTACCACCCTTATTGATTCCATTATGAATCCACCTTAGTAGTAATCGTTTGATTACAAACCTAATATCGAAGGTTAACCGTTAAGATTTACTAAGAATGTGATTCCGTTCCACCTTACTGCTCCTAGGCGAGTTCAGGATGTCATTTGGCTATGTCACACCAACCCATAGCTCTCTGTACAAATACATGACCTTACTACTCCTATTCAACACATTTTAATATTTAGAATATATTTTCTTTTGAAATTAATATGAAGTATATCGGTTATATTGGTAACTGTCAAGGGATATATTATTTTTTGTCGAAAAGAATTTAAACTATTTTAAATAAACACGTGCTTATCAACGTCTTAATCTCCATTAATAACAATGCCTTATTATAACTATGTACAATAGAGCATTGTTATTAATCATCTAGATCATCATGATCAATATCGTCTTCTTCTTGATCATCATCTTCGCCATCACTTTTTATAAATTCAAATTCTTTTTCTGCTATAATATTTCCACTTTTCGCATCAACATGCATTTCTTTCTCACCTACGTTTGTTTCCACCTTTATTTTATATACAGAATTATCGTCATCATCTTCTACATCAACTTCTTTTACAACTCCATTTACATTTTCAATTGCAATTTGTTTAACTGTTTCAGGACTAAGCTTTTTGCTTTCGTACGTTTTTCCTTTAGACTCTTCATATCCCGTTTCTTCATGTTCCATTGCATTTACACCATATGCTGTCCCTCCAGCAATTAAAAGCACCATGACGATCCCAATCCATAATTTCATTTCATGTTCCTCCTCTTCATTTCTTTCTTACTTACATACTAAAATGTTAAAATGAAAGAAATCTGTGAGGAACATTAAAATTTGATGAGAA
>NZ_BOQB01000592.1 GCF_018332475.1 Bacillus sanguinis
ATTACTTTAAAATGAAAACAAAGCTGCGTCCTGTAAAGAATTTACCTATTGTTTTATCAGATAAAAATAATGGATCTTTAGAAAGTGTTACATGGTTTGGGCATTCTGCTTCTCTTTTAAAAGTAGAAGGTAAAACATTGTTATTAGACCCGATGTTTGGAGATGCCTCTTCCCCATTTCCTCTGTTTAATAGTAAACGTTATAGTGGTGTTTTTTCTTTAGAGCGTGAAGACCTTCAAGAAATTGATGCAATTATCATTTCTCATAATCACTACGACCATTTGAATTACAAGAGCATTATGCAGTTGAAAGATCGTGCGAAGCATTTTTATGTTCCAAATGGAGTTGCGCAATATTTAATTAAATGGGGCGTTTCACCTAGTAAAATTAGTGAGCATAATTGGTGGGACGAAATTACATTTCATAATATAAAATTAGTTTGCGCACCTGCAAGGCATTTCTCAGGACGAAGTATGACAGATAGAGATTGTTCTTTATGGTGTTCATGGCTTATTCTTGGGCAAGAGACTAAAGTTTTCTTTAGTGGTGATAGCGGATATGCTCCCCACTTTAAGGAGATTGGTAATAAATACGGTCCATTCGATCTTACATTGATGGAATGCGGACAATATGACCCGAGGTGGTCTACGATTCATATGTTACCTGAAGAAACGGTACAAGCTCATATTGATGTAAAAGGGGAATTACTTCTTCCGATTCATTGGGGTGCTTTTACATTAGCATTACACGAATGGAGTGACCCGATAGAACGTGTTATGAAAGAAGCTAACCATTTAGGAGTTAAAATTACGACGCCTCAAATGGGTGAATCTATTACGTTAAAATCTACAGACTATCCTTCATCAGCTTGGTGGAGAGAAATATAATTATAAATACGGAAAAAGAGCG
>NZ_BOQB01000593.1 GCF_018332475.1 Bacillus sanguinis
TTTAATACGATGTTATTTTAATATACTTCAAATTTTGTTGTGTATTATTTTTATATTAAATTAGTTATTTAAGTATTTTTTTTTATAAGGAGTAATAATTAGAGAAATGAAAAATATAGATTTTATACTAGAAAGTGATGAGGCATTAAAACCGTCTGAGCGATTAGTACTATTATTATTAGAAAAGCATAGAATGTTATATACGAACGATCTATTAGCGTTATCTAATTTATCATATAAAACATTAACAGATTCATTAACGGCGCTTGTTTTAAAATCATATGTGTTAAAGGAAACAGGTAAGGGAAGAAGACAGAATTGTTATAGATTGGTATGATAAGATTGCTGATTTTAGAGAATTCCTACTATTTTTTCAAATGTAAGGAGAAATATCATTTTTATTTTCGAATGAAAAACACTCTATGATGCACACTTGAATATTTGGATTTCGTTTTTGTTAATGATAATTGTATTAGTGTTAAAAATAGAAAAATAAAATAAACTGCATAAAACAGAAATAAAAAACAACCCGTTTTTAAAACGGATTGTTTTTTTATTGGAATAATATTATAAGATGAATGGAAAACTGGAATAATTATTCTACTTCACTTGTATACTTTTCAGGTAATAATTCCATTACGTTACATTTTACAAGTTCACCATTATAAGAAAGTATAACGTTCGTATTTTTTCCGTAATCACTTATTAATTCTCGACACATACCACATGGAGCAACAACCCAACATTTTTCTATATCTTCATGAGGGTGTGGGTGAGCGACTGCTACAATGGTATCAAATTCATGATCACCTTCTGAAATAGATTTTCCAATTGCCATAGCTTCACCACATACTGTTATTCTTCCAACATTCGCTTCAACATGCACTGCTGCATAAATATTACCTGTTTTAGTGCGTACTGCTGAACCGATATGATGACGGCCATATTTATAGTTTTTTTCGATTACTTTTTCAGCCGCTTTAATTAAATCATAGTCTTCACTATTTAAAGGTATTACTTGTAACATAATTTCTCCTCCATACTAAAC
>NZ_BOQB01000594.1 GCF_018332475.1 Bacillus sanguinis
TTTATATAACAAATTTAAAAGACAATATGCAAAATTGCATGAAAATTCTTTTAAATAAAAAAAAGAATCCTAGTCAATTAAACTAGGATTCTTTTTTTTCTATTATTTCTCTTGTGTTTTTTCCCAATCAGCTAAGAATTTCTCAATTCCTTGATCTGTTAATGGGTGCTTCACTAATGAAGCAATTACGTTTGCAGGGATTGTTGCAATATGTGCGCCATTTAATGCTGCATCAGTTACGTGAACGCTGTGACGTACAGATGCTGCGATGATTTCTGTTTCGATGCCGTGAATTGCAAAGATTTCTGCGATTTGGCGGATTAAGTCCATACCGTTATGACCGATATCGTCTAAGCGACCTAAGAATGGTGAAACATATGTTGCACCAGCACGAGCTGCAAGTAATGCTTGAACTGCAGAGAATACTAATGTAACGTTTGTACGAATTCCTAAGTCAGAGAATGCTTTTACTGCTTTTAAACCTTCTGTTGTCATCGGAACTTTTACAACAACGTTTGGAGCAATTTTCGCTAACTCTTTTCCTTCTTCAATCATTTTATCAGCT
>NZ_BOQB01000595.1 GCF_018332475.1 Bacillus sanguinis
CCCGTTAATGCGGGATAAACTTAGGTAGGTATTATTTTTCAAAAAAGATAAACAAGTTATCAGGCAGGTAGGCAACACCGAAGGAAGCTAAGAAAAGCTATTACCCCCAAAACGCAAACTTTGTATTTATTATGTCCCTACGTTCTTATTAAATAAAAATGAGAATGCAGGGATACTCATTTTGTAATATTACCGCAACAATCGTATTGATTATTCCTAATATTAAAAATACCAATCTGATTCTAAGGTCATTTCCGTTTTTTGATTGGATTTTGAGAAAGTGCAAGGTAAATTCTTTTAAACAATATAAACCAAATCCAAATACTGTATTCTAATCTCTATTTTTTTACTTTTCTAAAACAATTTCTGCTATTTTATTAG
>NZ_BOQB01000596.1 GCF_018332475.1 Bacillus sanguinis
CTTTATCTTCAAAGTGTTTGTAAAATGTAGTTCGATGTACCATTGCGTATTCACAAATTTGATTAATAGTAAGAGAACTATATTTTTGTTTAGGTTGTATCATTAATTCAACTAAAGCCTCTACTAATAATTTGTGTGTCCGTCTAATACGTAAATCGGTTTGTTTTCCTTCCTTTTTCATCGACAATTCTCCTTTTTTGTA
>NZ_BOQB01000597.1 GCF_018332475.1 Bacillus sanguinis
TATTAGTTGCAAAAGTAATGAAAGGCATATATATTATAAATATCAAAAAAAATTGATGAAAGGAAATTACCATGAAAGAAATAAAATTATACAATCAATCAACTCCTCAATCCTTTGAAAAATATGAAAAAAAGTTCAAAGCATTGGCAGATCAAAAAAGGTTACACATCTTGTATGAATTGTGCCAACGTGGAGAAACTTGTGTATGCGATTTAACGGGTGTTCTTGAATTACCACAATCAAAACTTTCGTATCATTTAAAACTTTTACTTGATGCAAATCTTATTACAAAAGAAACAAAAGGGACATGGAGTTACTATAACATTAATAAAGAAGAAGTAGATGCACTATTATCTGAGCAATTATGCTGTATATTTCGTCCTATGTCATAATTTTGGTTGGGGCGAAATAGCATTTTAATATATTATTAATCAATTTTTTTTGATCAATACAG
>NZ_BOQB01000598.1 GCF_018332475.1 Bacillus sanguinis
GGAAAATAATAAAGAAAAACAAATAGTAGATAAAGCAACAGAAAAAACAATTAATTACTTTAAAGAGAAACAAAATTTAGATGTAACTATTACTGATTACAGGTTCCCTTCTAATGATCTAGAATCAGTCTTCATAACTGGTCATATCAAAGATGATGAAAGCAAGGAATTCACTGCTACAATAGATTACAATAATAATTATAATGTTGGTTCTGTTTCAACGAATTTTTCTCTAAAAAAATAATACAATATGGATAAAAAAATGAGGAAATAGCATTAAAAGAAAAAGCAAAAAAGATCGCAATCCAACATTTTAAAGCGGATAAAAAACTAGATGTTACAGTGACAAAAGTCGAATTCGGCCCTGCGGATTTTGGAGTAATTTTTGTATCGGGTCATGTAA
>NZ_BOQB01000599.1 GCF_018332475.1 Bacillus sanguinis
GAATTTGATCATACGTAACATTCGTCCGTTTCTCTTTCCCGTATTCATATACCAAATCGCCATTTTTATCATAAATTTTTGAGGATAACGGATTAACAAGTTTTGCTTTCTCAAGTTTAGGCGCGTCCTTAATCATTACAAAGAAGGTAGCAACCCCCGCCACTAAACCAACAATACCAAGTAATAAACAAGTAATTAAAAACTTACGAAAGAACGAAGTTTTACCTTTTGGTTTTTGTGTTTTAGAAGCTGGCTGTTTTTTCTTTTTAACTTGTCGTCGCTCCTCTCGAGAACGATAATTTTCTGACATGTTACTTTCTCCTGCCTTTCAATTCTCCCGTTGATTTACTTAAAAATATTGAGGTCACTTTCTAAACTGAATTTAATTAAGAAAGCATATTGACCTGGAGCATTCAATATTTTCCTAATTCACAGATTATAAATTTTAGAAAACTTCTTATACAAACTATTTTCACTTCTAATTTTCCTAATAATGCTGCCCCTTTAAGCATAGGATGTAAAAAGTGAATTTTCATACCTCGTATAAATAATATACCTTTTTT
>NZ_BOQB01000600.1 GCF_018332475.1 Bacillus sanguinis
GTTATTTTTAACTTTCCATTTCATTCATTGCTATATTTAAAGCTCCTGCTGCTTTGGGCCAACCAACATAAAAAGCCATATGTGTTATCAATGCAATCAATTCATTTTCTTTAATTTCATTTTGTTTGGCCAGTCGCAAATGAAATGGTAATTGTTCTGTCTGATTAAGACTAATTAATGCCGCCACTGTACATAAACTTCTTTCTCTTAATGTTAAAGTGGCGTCCCGCCACACTTCCTCGAACAATATCTCTTCACTATAATGAGCAAATGCAGGTGCCTTTTCTCTCATTTTCTCTTGAATACAATATTCAATGGATGGATTCATTCATCATTTCACTCCCCCTTCACTTTTACCAATTGTGCCATTCCTTGACCAAATGACCAATTTTCTGCAGATGTCTCATTTAGCGTAATAAAAATAGCTGCACTTTTTATACTAGAACATTCAGAAACGTTCGAGGATATCGACTGATACAGATCACTTTTCTGTTTTATCGTTCTTCCCGGTCCACATGTAATAGAAACATACATCATATTCTTTGTTCTCTTTTCTCCTCTTTCCAACAAATAATATGAATGATATAAAAAGTGATT
>NZ_BOQB01000601.1 GCF_018332475.1 Bacillus sanguinis
AAAGGTCTATAATTATATTCTTTTGATCCTTATCAAACTTAAAGGAAGAAAATTTGTTTAAATCATCCATTTACAATATTCACTCCAATCAATTTTCTATAAAAATTTTAAATATCTACGAGCATTATATGTAATGAAATAAAAATTGCTTGGACAAGTAACTTAATCTTCTATTTTCCACTTCTTTTTACTAATAACTTCAAAAAGCTGGCTTCTAATAAGAAGTCAGCTTTCTTTCCTTCACTTCACATAAATATAAGTTTCATTTACTGTTAAATAATGTATTTCAACTTTATTTGTAGTTTTCCACACTTGCTTTTTCATTTATCTTGAGTATTCATTCAGTCATAATAAGAAGTCCAAGCTTGTACCATATGTTACAACAAAAAACATTTACTTAGTGTGAAACCTTATAGCTAAATATCAATGGAACAGATACTTTATAAAATGTTTAGTTTAACTAATAAAGCTAATAAAATTTGAAGGAGAATTTGAATATTCACTGCAATATCTGTATCCGTAGTTGTTACGGTTACGTTTCTGGAATTTTTAATAAATGTTTTTTGTCTATTAATTTGTTTAATAGATGATTTTTGAAACAATTCTTGTGCTACACGATCAGCTTTTTCACTATCTGCTATAGAAATACTTATTATAACCACGATAGCTGCTTGTAATGCTGCTTGAATAGATAACGCAGCTTTTGTATCTGTAGTAGTAACTTCTACATCTGCTGAATCAACAATTGTAATTGATTCTTCAGAAATTTGGTAAGTTTTACTTTCTTGCGCAGCTGCTTCTGAAACACTAGCATTTTTAAAAGATGGATGAGGATTTGAGGAATCTAATGCACTCCATTTTTTATTTTCATCTGAATGACATGTTTTGTCCATACGTTCACCCCCTTTCAATCTAAATAATTATTAACTTGTGATTGTATTTCAGAAACAATACTTTTAATTTGCTGCTTTTTTTCTGGCGATAAATTTTTTAGTTTTTCTTCATTTATCCCATGCCTATTAAAAATATCTGAGAGT
>NZ_BOQB01000602.1 GCF_018332475.1 Bacillus sanguinis
TTTCTAACAGTTCTTTTTCTCTAGAACGCTTTGCAACGATATCTAAGCGATAACGTATCGAATTAATACCTTCACCTTCAAATACCGTAACGCCAAATCCAGAGTGACGTAATTCATCTACTAATTCATTACAACGGTCTAGTAAACTAACTTGATACGTAATATAACCAATTGCTAATTTATTCTCTATATAACCGCCTAATAACAGTCCCGCACTAAAACCAATGACATAGGCAACGATGTTCATCCAATTTGATAAATCTTGAAACACAATACCTAAACTGACAATGTAAATAGCTCCTTCTAACAATCCAACACCAGCAGCGGATCTTGTTTGATTCTTTACAAGCAAAATCGTACGAATTGTTAAAATGGGAACGTAAATAATTTGAAGCACAAAAATAAGTAACGCTTGTAACATTGGTATCCACCTCTTTCAAAAAGTCTTTTGTCATGATAACATACATAACCTTAAGAAATCGATGGGTTTTTAAATTTTTTTTTATT
>NZ_BOQB01000603.1 GCF_018332475.1 Bacillus sanguinis
AATCGAATTGGCAATACTGGTGCCATTATGTCGGATTTCTTACTAACATATTTAAGTGTATGGATTTTCGGTAATATTTTATTAGACAACTATATGCAAATTGCATGGGGAAGCATCCTTTCTGCGATCGTCTTCACATTATCTGAAGTAATTGTCCATCGCTTTTCTAACTCACGCACAAGACACCACAACGATAATATTCATATTAATCGCCGTTTTGCATACGGTACAGAATTTGCTGAAGAGCAGAATATATTGGATAAAGATAAAAAGAAGTAATATTTTGATGCAGGAGCGCCCTTTTTAATTTTGTGGTGCTCCTTTTTTGTGTTTTCATTATGGTACGTGAAATTATATTGACGATCTTTCAAATATATTTATCGTAACTTGAAATATATGAACAATTATTTCAATGTATCGACGTTTTGACAAAGGATATCGACTTA
>NZ_BOQB01000604.1 GCF_018332475.1 Bacillus sanguinis
ATAGAATACATCCTTTCTTCAAAATATGAAATAAAGTAAATAATTAACATTCTCTATAATAACATATTTAATTATTCGTTTTTATAGATTTTAATGAAATCTTCAACAACATAGTCCTTTAACTTTTAAACTGGATTGTATTTTCTAAATCCCCATACGTATACAGGTACAATTGATATACCTGTATACTCACAATTAAGTTAAATTTATCCAATTTACTTACATTTATCTCTATTATGAAATACATAAAAAGTACCCACCAATTGCTATACGCATAATAATTGGATGAGTACTGCATTACACCTTCTTAATTCTTTATTACTTTACAGACCTTAGGTTTATACATTTGATTTCTAAGGCAATTCACAACGAAGAGCTAGAAAAGATTCTTAAAATGTGACCAATCACTTTTTGTAGCCATTCCCTATAATTCCTTCCCTTCCCCCACAGCTCCTTTCAACTTCTGCAACATATATCCAATCCCTTTGCACCCATCTAACGGATACGTAATGATTTCTTCTGGATATAATTGTATCACTACTTTCTTATGCTTCTTTCCTGCAAGTAAAACAATTTCATCAAACTGAAGCAAATCTTTTTCAATCATTTGTTGTTTTAATTGTTCCATGCTAATAATTTCATCACTCTTTGAATCAAAGGCAAGATCATAGTTTTCTAGTACAATATCTTTTGGTCTTAAAAATCCATGCTTCGCCGATAATATAACCCAATTTTTGAAAAACATAGTTGCATACGCCTGACATGCTTTTCCGAACGGACTAATATATACATCTTTTGCCTCCATCGGTCCGTAATCCGGATACTTATCCCAAATTTTCTTTTTTCCGCATGGAATTATGCATAACTTATTCATTTTTATTTCTTACCTCTTCTCCTGCATAAATTAAATAAATTTTTTTATACATTTTTCTCTCAACATGCTATATAATGATATCAAAAATAAATTACATCTTTTACCATATATGCATCGTTTTTCACTTTTTTAAGGTATAAAATCTTATTCTCCCTATTAAAAT
>NZ_BOQB01000605.1 GCF_018332475.1 Bacillus sanguinis
TCACTAAATTCAACGAGTAATACTAATACTTTATCAGTTCGAACAGACCCTTTATATGGCACTTGCTTTGCTTTAGAAGTTGGGACTTGTCCATTCAATTGCTTTTTATTTGGTTCTGGCTTTTGCTCAGGACTAACATTTTTTTCAGGTTTCTTTACTTTCTCCTTTTCTTCCATTTTCTTCTCTTTTACTTTTTTTACAAAATCAGATGCCTCTTTAGCAGTATCCGCTGGAAGAATTTCTTTATTTGCCTGATCTCCTTGTTTCTTTTCAATATACTTTTCTACAGCCTTTTTCGTCTCTTCTTTAGAAGATGCTGGATTTATTGTTCCTCTTTCCTTCAGCGCTTCCGCTAAACGATCTTCTTGAATTAAATTATAATCAATTGGTGTTGTAGACACATTTTCTTTCTCTTTTGCTGGCGTTTCTGCGTACGCTAATGGAGCACTCATTACAGATGTACATCCGATAATTGCCGCAATTGCTAATGACGATAACACTTTAAGTGGTGCTTTTCTTCTCATTCTATTTCTCTCCTTTTATAAAACTTAAAATTCAGATAAATAAGTGCATTTTTGTCGAAATCTCCGTTTACTACCCTCCCTATATAAAAAAGCATAATTCTATAAACGTTAATCTTTCTGTTATAGAATCATGCCCTCCAGTTTTCTGGTCAGACTCTCTATCTTCTTATATCAAAATATGAAAAATAAAGAGTGATTTGTATATATTAAATAGTTTATATAACAAATTTAAAAGACAATATGCAAAATTGCATGAAAATTCTTTTAAATAAAAAAAAGAATCCTAGTCAATTAAACTAGGATCCTTTTTTTTCTATTATTTCTCTTGTGTTTTTTCCCAATCCGCTAAGAATTTCTCAATTCCTTGATCTGTTAATGGGTGCTTCACTAAT
>NZ_BOQB01000606.1 GCF_018332475.1 Bacillus sanguinis
TTTCCTAATCCTCGACTAACTATCATTGCTGTATTTTGTTCCTCATATAAGCCTGCTGTATATTTAGGTAGTATACCTTGATTCGGGGCAACTAATCCTCCGATAAATGGCAATCTAAATTGTCCTCCATGAGCATGTCCTGATAACACTAAATCTATTTTCTCATTAGCATACTCTGCCAGAAATTCAGGTCTATGGGATAGTAATACATTATATGTAGCTGGCTTCATTTCAAATTTTGCTTTTAAAATTTCATCTTTTACAACATTTCCTTCATCACGGTTTCCAGCTACAAATGCCGGATCATCAATTCCAAGTAAATTTATTTTTTGTTCCCCTTTATGAATCGTTACATGTTCATTTCTTAAAACCGTAACATGGTGTTTCTTTAATCCTTTCTCTAAATCATTATATTTCCCTGACCATTTTTCATGGTTTCCTGTCACAAAATAGACGGGATACTCCTTTACAAGCTCCCGTATTAATTCCATACTTACTTCTGCATCGTAGGATTTACTGTCAATTAGATCACCCGTAATAGCTATAATATCTGGGTTTATACTATTTACTTTTTGAATTAAAACATCTTGATTATCACCAAATTTTTTATTATGTAAATCTGAAACTTGTAGGATTTTATATCCTTTAAAATGGGAAGGGATTTTACTAGACGTTATATTAACTTCAGTTATACTTATTAAATTGTTCTGTACATATAAAAAGATACTAAAGCCTACTATTATGGCAATAAACAATATGATTCTATTCATATTTCTCTTCATATTCTCTCCTTTTATTTTCATAAAACGCTTATTTTATGTTAACTGTATTATATTATATATTTTTGATTTTTTATTGAATATAGTACAGTACATGAAATTTCATATCGGATACATCATATATATTTATTTTACCTTTATCCTCT
>NZ_BOQB01000607.1 GCF_018332475.1 Bacillus sanguinis
TATGCATATTTTCTAAAGATGCATTATCAGTTTCATGAATATAATCCGAAATAATATTTTCAAGTGACGTTTTCTCATTTGCTTTAAATAATTTACCAGCAGATACAATTCCTGAAGTAATAATGTATTCTTCTCCACAATTACAAATTAACTTTCCTTCAATAATTTGATTGTTATTAATAATTCCATCTTGAAGAATTAATTTTTTGCTACACTTAGAACATGTGAGTAAATGTAGTACACTTAAATCTATCCCTATAATTGTATTGGAAGTTTCATTTGTTAATAATAAATCATGTAACACTCCCTTTAATTTATCCCGTTTCTTCTCCAAAAGTTCTATTTCCTGTTCCATCTTGTCATATTTCAGTTTAAATAAAGATTGGTAAAAAGTATCTTTTTCGTAATTCATAGATTTCGCTAAATTTTTATAAAAAAATAGTTCTTTAATTTCATTCAAGCTAAATCCTAGGTCTTTGTAATGTAAAATAAGTTCTAAATCTGTTTGACAATACTCATCAAAAAAATAGTGTCCCCCCTTTTTTTCAGGAATAATGAGACTGAGATCCATATAATGTCTAATTGTATCAATACTTAAGTTATTTACTTCTCCAAACTTACCGATTTTCAT
>NZ_BOQB01000608.1 GCF_018332475.1 Bacillus sanguinis
GCAATTGCTACACGCTGCTTCTGTCCACCTGACAATTCATTCGGTAAATGATGCACGCGGTCTGCTAATCCAACTTTACCTAATGCCTCTAAAGCACGCTTGCGACGCTCTGCTTTCTTTATGCCACCATATACGAGTGGAAGCTCAACATTTTCGACTGCCGAAAGACGCGGCAACAGATTAAAGTGCTGAAACACAAAACCGATATATTC
>NZ_BOQB01000609.1 GCF_018332475.1 Bacillus sanguinis
TGGTTTCTTGTTTATTTCACAGCTTCTTTTAACTCTTTACCTGCTTTAAATGCAGGAACTTTACCAGCAGCGATTTGAATTTCTTCGCCAGTTTGCGGGTTACGTCCTGTACGAGCAGATCTTTCGCGTACTTCAAAAGTTCCAAAGCCGATTAATTGAACTTTATCGCCAGACTGTAATGCAGTAGCAATTGTGTCAAATACAGATTGTACAGCTGCAGAAGCATCCTTTTGAGAAATATCAGCTGATTGTGCTACATTTTTAATTAATTCTGTTT
>NZ_BOQB01000610.1 GCF_018332475.1 Bacillus sanguinis
CATTAACAACGATATGGAAAATCGCTAATGGTTTGAAAGTTTCTTTTACTTCTTTAATCAATAATCCGCAACCAGATACGAAAGTTGTTTTACGAAATGATGTTCAAGTATTATCAGAAGACAATGAGAGATATAAAGTGTATCCTTCTTTTCCTTTTCAAGATGATAGGAACTTTGAAATCTATACGGTTGAAATTGAAACAGAAGGAAAATTAATT
>NZ_BOQB01000611.1 GCF_018332475.1 Bacillus sanguinis
AAAGCTTCTTTTATATGCTTTGCAATCTCTCCGGCTAAAAAACCATGATCATGTTGACGAATTAATATACTTTCTTTCTCATCCTTTTCACGAAAAATCATCCGTATACTCCCCCTCATCCTCATATTACAGCGTTTTCTATGCATCAATTCATAATTAATCCCTAAATATTAGCAGGGATTCAGTTTCTTACAACGAAATTAACATAACTATATAGCATTCTTTCTAACAATATAAATAGCTTTATCTTTACTATCTATTATACTAAATCATTCCTTCTAAAAAATTTTTTTATGAGGTGAAAACATGAACAAAACAGAATTAATTAAAA
>NZ_BOQB01000612.1 GCF_018332475.1 Bacillus sanguinis
ATACTTGTTTAGTAATTGGACTTATCGTTTTGTTTTTCCTATCATTTACTTTGTTTATTAGAAGAGTATTTCTAAACAGCGCTGCAAAAAAACAGCATGAAATTAATATGAATAAGAAGCTAGATCGAATTATTGAATTGCTTGAAAAAGATAAGAAATAATGATAGAAGACGTATGAAAAGAGGAAGAGGATGGCTAATTATATAAAAGAATTACGTGAAAA
>NZ_BOQB01000613.1 GCF_018332475.1 Bacillus sanguinis
AGATTGGTATAAAGAAGCACATGAAAATAAAGGGAAAGTAATTGTTACTGCGCCATATCAATCAGCATCTACAAAAAATATGGTAGTGACAATTGCTAAAGAAGTAAAAGATGGTAAAGGTGTTATAGGAATTAACTTAAATTTAGATAACATCTTAAAAATTTCCAAAATGATTAACATTGGTGAAAAAGGTTATGCAGTTATTTTA
>NZ_BOQB01000614.1 GCF_018332475.1 Bacillus sanguinis
AAGAACATCTTCTCCCAACAGTGAAATCTGCCCCCGATGTACGCAATAACTGCCCATCGGTAGCAGACGCATAATCAGCATTGCGGTGACTGATTTACCTGAGCCGGATTCTCCCACCAGACCGACAATTTCACCGCGGTTAATCTGCAAGGACACATTGTTGAGCGCGTGAACATCACCGTTAAAACCGGGGAAACTCAAATGCAGTTGTTGGATGTCCAGAACGGGTTGGGTCATGACTGCTTTCCTCCTGCTTTCGG
>NZ_BOQB01000615.1 GCF_018332475.1 Bacillus sanguinis
GAACATAAAGGACCCATCAGCATTGATGGAAGTATCAGGGTCTAGAATTCCTTGGGAGGCAAGTGCTTGAATAGATTGGACTGCCCAATCATCTGCGGCATCAAGTAATTTAACTTTAATAGTTTTATCAGTTTGAATCATTTTCAAATCTTGAATTTGCTTTACGTTTTGAATCATGGTTGCTGCGACCTGTCGGGTAATCGGAGTAGCATGGTTATACTCTGGAATTCCATTCATCATTTTT
>NZ_BOQB01000616.1 GCF_018332475.1 Bacillus sanguinis
GAACAATTATGGTGAAAGCAAGGAAATTAGCCTTCTAAAATAAAAAGAAAATTTTAGGAGGCTATTAAAATGAAGTTTCACGTAATTGATAGGGAAAATTGGAATAGAGAGCAGTATTTCGAACACTATTTAGAATTAAAATGTACGTTTAGTATGACAGTAAATGTTGATATTACGCTTTTGATAAAGAAAGTACATCAAAAGGGAATTAAATTTTATCCGACTTTTATTTATATAATTTCGAGAATAATAAATAAACATAAAGAATTTCGAACATGTTTTAACGATGAAGGAGTTTTAGGCTATTGGGAGGAAATGATCCCGAGTTATACAATCTTTCATAAAGATGATAAGTCTTTTTCAAGTATATGGACGGATTATTCAAGTGATTTCCGCATTTTCTATAAAAATTATGAAGAAGATATGAGATGTTATGCTAGTGTTCATGGTCTTTTCACGAAAGAAAATATTCCTCCTAATGTATTTCCGATTTCTAGCATACCTTGGACTAGTTTTACTGGATTGACTCTTAATATTAATAATAATGGTG
>NZ_BOQB01000617.1 GCF_018332475.1 Bacillus sanguinis
TCTTCGTACATATCCTCTACAGCATTTTTAATTTTATCTATCATGTAAATCCCTCTATTCACTTCAAAAATAACGTAGATTATAGTGTATCATTAAAGAATCACTCTTTAAAAGTTTTTTTAGTCAAATCATGTATTAGAAAGATTGCTACAGCTATATAAGGTTTCAACAAAAGCTTTCCCTACAATTCTTAATTGCTAAATAATCTTTTGAAAATCCTTTTATTT
>NZ_BOQB01000618.1 GCF_018332475.1 Bacillus sanguinis
ATGCAAAATCACAAATAAAATAAGGGCAGCTATGCTAGGCTGCCCTTATTTTATTTTTAATTTCATAATCCGCTATTTAATTTGAGGTATTTATAAACCTAGTACACTAACAATCTGACATGCTTTGGAATTTGCAATATGATAGTACATCTCTAACCCTCTTCTTTCCGAGCGGAGAATCTTGCCACGCATCTTAGATAAGTGCTGAGATACAGTTGATTGAGGGACATCTAATAGCTCTGTTAATTGTGTTACAT
>NZ_BOQB01000619.1 GCF_018332475.1 Bacillus sanguinis
GGTAATTAGGAATAATAAAGAAAATTGGTATCGGATAGAATATATTAAGAGAAGACAGCCATTTCTAGCCAGTATTTATTACACCATAACAGAGGTAATGGTTAAAGACTATTTTAATGCAGGGCTTTCTTAAAGTGATTCTGAAGGGATATTTAATAATCTGGATTTAGATTGGAGATTAATTTTTCCTTGCCTTTGAACCACACTTAGCTATGTCAGGGTGAACCGTATGATAAGTAAGCACATAGTTAATTAAGGAGTAAGGGTTACCTTTGTAACTTTTTTAGTTTTAATTTAATAGTTTATATATTGGAAGGAAATATATTAATAATCAATGTTTTAAAGACGTATTAGATGCTTAAAAATATTGAATGAAAAATTAGGAATTTAAGCAGGGTTTTTTTGTTTTTTATAGAATATTTTAACATATAGGAATTCGACTATATAAGGAGTTGATTTAATATGTGGTTTTTGTTAGATATACTGAATCTCTCAATATATCTCCCTTTTTTTAAACCTAGCGAAGATGAAATAATTAAAAATATAAATGAATTAAAGAAATGAAAAAAAAGTATATCTTATAGCTCATGATTTAAAAGTAAGGGAAACTATAGGTAAATTTAAAGCGGATAAATTTGGTGAAAAGAATTATCAAATTTATTATC
>NZ_BOQB01000620.1 GCF_018332475.1 Bacillus sanguinis
ATTGCTATTAACTTATTTAAATTTTGCAAAACAAGCAAATCCAATTCACTAACATTTTCTAAACCTAATATATATAAATACTTTAAAGTATCTACTTTTGAAATTGCATAGAGCTGCTCGCGATTTGAAATATGTACAGTAAGCGATTCTAACTTTTTAAACTGCGGTAGTAACGAAAAATCTCGAATACTAGTATGTGAAATATCTATTTTTTTTAATGATGGCATTTCTACAAGTTCCGATAAATTATTTACACTCGTCTTCTTCATGTTCATTTCTTCTAAGTGCTGTAAATGTAATACTGGCGTTAAATCTTGTACCGGATTATTAACTAAATTTAACTTCTTTAAAGAATTCATTCGTTCTAATCCTGTTAAATCTTGAATTTCATTTCCAGATAAAATTAGTTCTCTCACTTCTGTACAAATCTGTAAGGGACTAATATCTACTAATCCTTTTCCACCTAAATATAATCTCTTCTCTCTAATAAACCTATCTGCACGTTCAGAAGGGCCCACTATATTTCTCCAATTTCCATCTAAACTATCGTACCAATCATTAACGTTATTTTCAGATTGAAATACAAAATGAGGATGTAAAACAGGTAATTCAATATGAAATAAAGCGTCTAAAAAATGTATATTATTGTTAGCACCATAACTCCAATATAAATAATCTTCCTCTTGGTGAATGGTGAAATTTTTATTTTTTAACGTTTGTAAAATAAATAGTAACAAGTCTGAAATTCTATTCGCAATTACATATTTCACTTCTTCATCTCGTCCAAAATTGATAACTTGTCCCACTTTCCCTTTTTCATCCGGATCAACATCTATTCCTATATTGTTACCACCATAATCTTTACTAATAGGTATCCAATTGTGATTCACATATCTTTCCTTAATACATTCTGTTGGTATTGAAAATGCATCAAAATTAAAAAACTCATCCTCTTCAATTCTTTTCCATATTCTCCACTCATCCAACACTTCATCTAACGAGAGAAATGGCAAACCAAAAAATAAACCTGGTCCTGATTTATCCTCACCGTTATGTGCGAGATAAAGGTTACGCAATTCATCTGGAAATGAAATTCCCATTTCATTTTCAACAACTTGAATTTCTTTAATTGTTGCAGGTGCATTCAAAAACGGTTTAAAATAATTTTTCAATTCAACTTCCAACTCATTTAAAATAGTATGATTCATTTTTCACACTCCCCTTATATTCCATAATAAAAAAGGTGCTATTAATTACATTAATTGTAATTAATAGCACCTTT
>NZ_BOQB01000621.1 GCF_018332475.1 Bacillus sanguinis
AAGGAATCCCACATCATGTTGGTAGAGCCTAAAAGGGAAATGGATTGATAATCGTAAAAGATAAAAAAGGAGCGGAAACCCGTTCCTTTTTTTATTTATCTTACTATTTTTAGGAGGTTAGTATGAATAGCATTTTTATCAATAAAAATTTATTGGATTTTTTGTGGAATATATATGAAACGTTGTATAAAATAATCAAGAAAGCCAAAAATTATAGGGGGAAAGTTGTGAAGAGAAATAGGAGTTTAATAAGTTTTTTAGGAGTGTTTATTATGCTGTTTTCTTTTTGTTTTCAAGGAAATGTACAGGCAGATGTAAATACTGTTCAATCTGGAAAAATC
>NZ_BOQB01000622.1 GCF_018332475.1 Bacillus sanguinis
AATGATAATGATTATCATTATCGATGTAAAAAATAATACACTTACTAAACTAATTGGTCAAGTGTACTTTTCATCAAATTACTATTTATTGATAATGTTTTTCATTTAACATTGTTACAACGAAATGATAATCTTTCTCAATAAACTTGTCAACCTATTTTTATTTTTCAGATAAAATATTTTAGTGCTTCTCCAAACAATTACATCTAAAAGCATTACTAAGTACTTACATTAATAATTTAATTCATACTTCTCTTTTTAAAATTGCAGAAGATTAAGTGTAGATGCTTTCATGTATAAAGCCTTATCAAAAATTCAAGTATATATTTTCTCAATATTTTTCTGAAAATACCGAGAAAATATATCTTGCA
>NZ_BOQB01000623.1 GCF_018332475.1 Bacillus sanguinis
ATACCTACCCTTGTTATTCCAGTAACATATCTTAGGTGCTTGCTGCATATAAAATTATTATGCTTTTGGATTTCACCTCCCTACTTCAATAAAATAATCATGGTTACCTAGTTGTGGAGGATAAAAAACCTTGATTAACTTCTTGTTTCTTTACAGTGAATGATTCTTAAACACTTATTGTACTTAGTTTATATTTGTCCTTATTTTCAACATTTTATCGAAATACTAGAACGTCAGTTTTTGTTGAAAATGATATAGTCAGCTGTTCAAAAATAAACTATGACAAAATTTAT
>NZ_BOQB01000624.1 GCF_018332475.1 Bacillus sanguinis
TTGAAAATTTAATGGATATCCCTAAGCAATTAACGAGTAATACATCTTATAAAAGAAATGTAAAAGAAAGCTCACACGTACATATTGCTTTTGATGATTCAACAGCTGGAAGTTTAAAGCATATGCTAGGTCAAGAAGAGCGATTGGAAGAGATGGTTGTTGCTTTTTCTGAATTCTTTTCAATTGGGCCGATTTACAAGTTACATATGAATGAGGGTCAATTAGCAAGACAGAAATGGTTAGTGAACAACTTAACCACTTATGAAAATTATTTTGAAGAA
>NZ_BOQB01000625.1 GCF_018332475.1 Bacillus sanguinis
CTTTATGAGTATACTTTATGGATTTTTGATAGGTTTTGTCCTGCTCTTAGTTAACTACTATTACTATAAAAAAACACAGTAACCAGAAATATAGTTGATACTCTAAAATAAAAAACACTCTTAATGAGTGTTTTTTATTTTAGAGGGACATGCACATCCCCATCAAACTGAGATAAGTTTATATATCCAAACAGAGATTTTAAGATTATAAAAGATGTTAATATTCATCTGAAATCTTTATAAATTTCTTAGCAAATAAAACCCGCATGTTGCCGTCAGTAACCCATTATATATCTAAAGATACATATATCCTTCATCTCTTTATAAACTAAAAAGTATGAGAATCCGATCCTTTAGCCATAATTACGACTAAAGGCTTTTTTGTATGTAAGTAAATGAAAAAGGAGCTGAATGTATGGAACATAATAAAAATGGAATACTTGCTTTAATCGTTTTGTTTGTAGGACTCACATTTTTTGTTATCGGTATGGTTTATCATCTGTGGGGAACGGTTTAAAAATAAATAATAATTCATTTAAGAAAAAGTACTCGTATGAGTACTTTTTTTAAGATGTCATGTAAAAACATTCTAAACTTACTTACATGCATACAATCATCAATGATAGTTATATAATTGATAATGTTGTAAATTATCAATCTATTTTTATGTAATTTGGAAAGGAGCTAAAAACTAAAAATGTTAGAAATCATTTTTGTTGCTGTTTTACTTTTATCTAGCATCACTCCCATCTTTATCGAACGAGGTTTGACGAAAAAAAATGTAGTCATTTTACTGATCAATTATGTATTCTTATTTGCCATCATCATTGTAATTGGTGCAAACTGGCGTATGATCCCCGCCTATTTTTTATTGTTCGTTTTAACATTACAAGTTTTTTTGAAACCAAAAACTACAGCCGTTTCTGAAAAGTT
>NZ_BOQB01000626.1 GCF_018332475.1 Bacillus sanguinis
ATACCATGTACGATGTCTAGAGGAAGTATTTGCATAATAATCTATGATTATGTAATTATAAAATTCTCTTATTTTGGAGTAGGGGATAAATCTTTAGCTAGGTGAACAATTTCTTCTATAGTAGGGTTTACATCCTTACTATTACGAATAACAAACAAATAATCAGCCTCGTTTTCTATAGGATCTACGACATCTTCGTGAAGTGATTCAGCATGTTGCCGATCGAGTACTTCTTTGAAACTAGAATAGCTACCTCTAAAAATATTCGTACTTCGCGTGCTTCGAGCCACTCTTTCGTAAAGTACTTCATCTGGAATGTCAAAATGAACGAGTATGCGTACATATTCATTTTGTGGAAATAATTCATTTAGTAAATATAGTCGTCCGTTTTTACTGCGATTGGAATTGCAAATAATAAGGTGTAAACTTGTATGTTCTTTTGCATAATCAACAATGAATTTTGAAAGGCCGTGCTTAAAAGTATTAGCACCTTCAGTCGGCTGTAATTTTTCATAATGCGCGTTAATAAATTCTGCTTGATTATCTTGATCCATAACGAAAGAGTGGGATAACTCTTTTTCTAAAGCTTTTGCAAA
>NZ_BOQB01000627.1 GCF_018332475.1 Bacillus sanguinis
GATTGTATTAATAATAACTAGTGCTGAGACTGCTAATAACCCAATTGTTGAATTTTTTTCTATTTTAAGTTTTGTTTTATTTGTTTTCTTCCTCGTACTAGCAATCTTATCTGTAATTAAAAAGACAGGTGTAGCAAAAAAACAATTTATTATCACTGCTATTTTATTTGTTATTTTTGGTGCGTTATCAAGTATTTCAAACCCTACTTCTGAAAAAACGACAGCAACTAGTAAACAAGTTGCATCTAACAATGCAGAACAAAAAGATAGCGAGAAGAAAAAAGAACTAGAAAAGAAAGAAGCGGACGAAAAAGCTCAAAAGCAAGAAGATGAGAAACGTCAAGCCGATGAACAAGCTCGT
>NZ_BOQB01000628.1 GCF_018332475.1 Bacillus sanguinis
TAACAAGGGTAGGTATAGATTTATTTGGAAATACAAAAAAATTTAATCTCTTAAAATCTATTACTACGTATTATTTAGTAGATGAAATGTGGAACCAAGTAATTTATACGTATGATGCATGAAATCAAGGAATTGATTATGAAACGTCGTTTCTTTCAGGAATCCTTATTATAAGGATTCCTATTTTATATCAAAAAATTTGCAAAGAAAAAAGACAAAATCGGGAGCACAATCTTATCTTTAGCATAAAGAATTAGCGTATGAACAGAGTATAGCAAGTGGCGAATCATATTCGATAGTGAACTTTTTGTCATATTTATAAAGGATAACAAAAGTTGAGTGGAATAAGGCTGTATTGATAGTTATGTCATACAAACCATGACATTTTGACA
>NZ_BOQB01000629.1 GCF_018332475.1 Bacillus sanguinis
GAGTCAGCTGAAGAGAACCTAATAAAAAATAAAGAAATGAAAAATAGCCAATACGAAAACTGTAATTTGGATAATACAAAATATTATCAAGTAAATTTAAAAAACAGTGCGTTTGTTGGTAGTAATATAATGCATATGAAAATGAGTAATTGTAATGTTAGTCAATCAAATTTTAGAAATATAAATTTTAGAAATTCTTCATATGCAGATTTAAATCTGTCTGGTAGTAAATTTGATTTTGTGACTTTAGGTGGAGTTCAATTTAAAGATACAAGTCTTGGAGAAGATAAACTTCCTATTTCATTTAATAGATGTGATTTAGAAGGTAGTACAATTAGTAATAGTAATCTGAAAAATATTGAA
>NZ_BOQB01000630.1 GCF_018332475.1 Bacillus sanguinis
CTTTTATTTTCTCATAATTTATATCTAACATTAATTGTAGACATGCTATACCTTCCTCAATAGAATGAAGAGATTCTTTTTCTAATCGATCCAATAATTTACTATTAAAAGTAATTGGAAGAGGATACCGTTTATCTAATTTCATACTCTGATAAATTAATTGTAAACGAGATAATATATTATTTTTCTTTTTTTCACATGTTACTGTGTGTTTCATGTTATTAAATTCATTTAATAACAGTGTCAATTCATCTCGGTTTCC
>NZ_BOQB01000631.1 GCF_018332475.1 Bacillus sanguinis
TTATTTTCCCAGCGATTATCGCAATGGTAATTGCAGTTCTTGTTTGGATTAATGCGAAGGATACACCAGAATCAGAAGGTCTTCCTCCAATTGATGAGTATCGTAATGACTATGAAAATCTTGAAAAAGCAGACAATGCTAACAAGATGTCACCAAAAGAAATTTTAATGAAGTACGTAGTAAAAAATAAATTTGTATGGTTCTTATGTATTGCAAATGCGTTTGTTTATTTAATTCGTTTCGGCGTTATTAACTGGGTTCCACTTTATTTAACGACAGTTAAAGGTTTCTCAAAAAATGAAGCACACGCGGCGTACGCGATCTTTGAAGGTATGGCAATTCCAAGTTCATTAATCGTTGGTCTTTTAAGTGATAAATTATTTAAAGGAAAACGTATGCCATTATGTATCATTAGTATGGTTGGAGTTGTTATTGGTACGTTTGTATATTGGCAAGCAACTAGCATACTTGTTGTAAGTATTGCAGTTTCTATTATCGGTTGTTTAATTTATGTACCACAGTTCTTAATCGGTTTAAGTGCGATGGAATTAGTACCGAAATTTGCAGTAGGTACGACAGTTGGTATGTGTGGTCTGTTCGGTTATGTAGGCGGAAGTCTTGTAGCAAACGCAGCAATTGGCGTTATTGTTGATCGTTCTGGCTGGGACGGTTGCTTCATCTTACTATTAACAGGTGCAATTTTATCAACAATCTTCTTGTTCATCGTTCAACGTGGGCATGAGAGAAACGCTCCTAAAGCGGCATAATATTTTGTTCGAAAAGCTATCCAATTATCATTTTGGATGGCTTTTTTATATTAGTATAATCTTTCCTTAAATCTATCTTAAAAGACAAGATGTCATATTTCTAATCATTGGAATTTTTGTTACAATATAAATGGATGTGTAAAACT
>NZ_BOQB01000632.1 GCF_018332475.1 Bacillus sanguinis
GTTACAAGCATTAATTTTTGATATGGACGGAACGTTATTTCAAACTGATAAAATTTTAGAATTATCGCTAGATGATACTTTTAATCATTTACGTTCATTACAATTATGGGATACGGTAACACCTATTGATAAGTACCGTGAAATTATGGGTGTGCCGTTACCGAAAGTTTGGGAAGCGTTATTACCGAATCATTCTCTTGAAATAAGACAACAAACAGATGGATATTTTTTAGAAAGACTAATCGAAAATATTAAGAGTGGAAAAGGTGCATTATACCCGAACGTAAAAGAAATGTTTACATATATAAAAGAAAATAATTGTTCAATTTATATTGCTAGTAATGGTCTAACTGAATATTTACGAGCAATTGTATCTTATTATGATTTAGACCAATGGGTTACTGAAACGTTTAGTATTGAACAAATAAAATCACTTAATAAAAGCGACTTAGTAAAAAGTATTTTGAACAAATATGATATAAAAAAGGCAGCAGTAGTTGGGGATCGGTTATCTGATATAAACGCAGCTAAAGATAATGGCTTGATTGCAGTTGGTTGTAATTTTGATTTTGCACAAGAGGATGAACTTGCTCAGGCGGATATAGTAATAGATGATTTATTGGAGTTGAAGGGGATATTGTCTGAAGTGAAGACTACGTATGCTACGAATTGAATAAAGTAACAATCATAAAAATGCTCAGAATAAATGATTCTAGAGCATTTTTATGTATTTTTAAAT
>NZ_BOQB01000633.1 GCF_018332475.1 Bacillus sanguinis
ATTGATAATGATTTTCATTGTAGTTTGATAAAAAAACATTTGTCAAGTTGGATAGCCTAGAAAAATGACGAATCAAGGGGTACAAAAGAAGGAAATGTTAAAGATTTTGGCGAGTTATTCACTCCTGAAGCGAAGAAAATCGTTGCTTTTGTGGGCGGAAATGCAGACCTAATGAAATCGGTTAGCAAGGAGCTTAAAAGCTATAAAATTCGAAAAGAAAAATGAAATTG
>NZ_BOQB01000634.1 GCF_018332475.1 Bacillus sanguinis
TAAATATGATTATATTTACGGGATTTTTTATAAAACTCTAATTGAAACTGGTATGAGGAAAGGTGAAGCTGCCGCGCTTCAATGGACTGATATGAAAAAACAATTACTATAAGTAAATCATTGGATTTCAGATTAGCTTCTAAAAATCCTGAAATGATGTTCGGAGATACCAAGAACTATAATTCAAAGCGTACTATCACCATTAGCGAAGGACTATCAAATGATTTGCACTTTCATAAGAAATATCAAAATCAAAATAAAATCGCATTAAATGATTGTTACTACTTTGAAATAAATTTGGTTTTCTGTAGAAACGATGGAAATTATCTACCTAAATCCAGTCTTTTCAATTCTTTCTCTAGAATTTTAAAGAAAGCGAATTTACCATCTTTACCAATTCACTCTTTACGACATACACATGCTGTTTTACAGTTAGAAGCTGGAGCAAGTATGAAGTAC
>NZ_BOQB01000635.1 GCF_018332475.1 Bacillus sanguinis
CACCTTGAGGTCCAGTGGCGCCAGTAGCACCAGCTGGACCAGTAGGTCCAGTAGGTCCTTGAATGAAGCAGAATTAACTAAAGCAGTTTGTAATGCTGCTATTAATTTAAGAAGCTCTTGAAGTGTGCAAGGGTCAATTCGGAATAGTTTTGTAATGTATAGTAAATAATTAATTAGATTTTGAAGCTCGATAAATACAGCGCTTGCTACGAAGGTTGGATTATTTAATATAGTTATTAAATTTTTAATAATAGCTAACCCTTGTGCTTTCAGGGAGGAAGTAGCGTCTAGTGAACAAATAAATTTACTTAGTAGGTTCAATGTATCAATTAGATCTTCAATATTTTGAGGAGATGGATTTGCGAAAAGTTTTGGAATTATTTTTGTTAAATCAATAATGATTGCGCGGAATGTTCTAAGTTGTGCCTTAGTGACTGGGATGGATGGAGTATTTGGGATTCGTCCAGCGCTACTTGGAAAGCATGGTTTGGAGAATTTGTTCTGACTGTCGTTATAATGAGACATTAAATCTCTCCTTTCTCATGAGGATATGAACGAAACTCATCATAGTAGATGCGAAAATTAGTTAAATGGTCATAGTAAAATCGTTTGTTTAAAGAAAAAATAGAAAAAACGCCTT
>NZ_BOQB01000636.1 GCF_018332475.1 Bacillus sanguinis
AATGATATAAAAAGTGATTTTGTTGATAAGGTAAAAACATTTGAAAAAAATCATTTTCAGGGATGTTAAAATGTTCAATTAATGAAAGATGAATACATTCACCTATCTTTTTAATCTCTTCTTTATTTAATTTATTTTCATGATAATAAACGTTCACAAAAGGCATACAGTTTCATACCTTTTCTTAATTTAACATTCAACAAATTTTCATCGTGAAATGTACAAAATCTCATATACTGTAACACCCTTATTCGCTGTAATATCAGGCTTCTCTTCATAAAAATTAAACCGACTATATCCCCATTTATCTGGATTATATACTATTACATTCCCTAAACAATTTTCTACATGTTGATCCACAATGATAGATTGAATCCCAATCAATGATTCACTTTGTTGAATACTTCCCTCATATTCAACAACATATCTACATTTCTTAAAATCATCCTTTACATTAACAACTAATGGAACACCTAAATTTATTTGTTGCCATCCAAAAGATTGTAAAATATTATCGTAATACCCTTCAAAAATAAATTTGTTCATTCCTTCATGACCATTCCAAACATATAAAGGTGCATAACAGTTATAGAAATTCCCGTCTTTACCTGCCTCAGTAATTAAATATGCTTTGAAATTTAGTTCTTGAAAACCATCCGTTTTATGTCCATTATCCTTTACCCTTTTTTTATAATCTCCATATCATAATCCTTTGGCAAAATGACCTTATATTGCATTCCAATCATGTTTATCACTCACTTTCTATCTTATATACAAAATGATAAACCGATAATTGACTAACGTAAAATAGGTATAAATTATGTTTGATATCATTTATAATGATACCGTATAAGGGGTTGTGATAAATGGAAATAAATGATCTTATTATATTCAAAACTGTAGCTAGTGAAGGTTCTATTAGTAAAGCTGCTAAAGAGTTAGGATATGTTCAGCCAAACGTAACTGAACGAATCAAAAAATTAGAACAAGAATTAGAAACTCCTTTGCTACATAGAGATAATAAAGGCGTTTCCTTATTACCTTCTGGTGACATTTTATTAGACTATACGAATCAAATATTAACTTTAGTAGAAGAAGCGAAAGATAAAATAAAAACGAGTGGTTCTTCTTATATAATAGCGACGTCACAATCGATTTTGACCAATTATGTAAGTAAGCGTATTAAAGAAAATTTCAGGAATTATCAAATATATGTAGAAAATAGTAGTCATTTGCATAAATTACTGCAACAACAAAAAGTTGATATGGTCATTACT
>NZ_BOQB01000637.1 GCF_018332475.1 Bacillus sanguinis
ATAATCCTGCCATGACAATCAAGGGTGAACAGGCGAAAAAACAGCTGATTGCTGCCGCACTGGCGCAGTTTGGTGAATATGGAATGAACGCCACCACTCGCGAGATAGCCGCCCAGGCCGGGCAGAATATCGCTGCCATCACCTACTACTTCGGTTCGAAAGAAGATTTGTACCTCGCCTGCGCCCAGTGGATTGCCGATTTTATTGGCGAGCAGTTCCGTCCGCATGCCGAGGAAGCCGAACGCTTGTTCGCGCAACCACAGCCTGATCGGGCT
>NZ_BOQB01000638.1 GCF_018332475.1 Bacillus sanguinis
CCAAGTGCAATCATAAATATGTGCCTGCTTTTCAATTCCCGTTTTAATCCTTTATTTTGATCCATCATATAATCCCCCCTTTTCTCTTTGAAAAACCATTTCATGTAAGCGTTTTTAAAATCATTCATAATAAAAATAATTATTAAAAAGAGCAAAATACATAGCACTTATATTAATCACTACCTGTTATTAAAAGATCATCCCTTACTGTTATTAATAACTTTTGATCAGCGATAGCTTGTCCTTCTACTACTTCTAATGATTCAATATACCCACTGATTCCTACCTTAATTTCTACTTTCTGTTTATCTATTGTTTCAATTAACGCTAATTTCTCCCACTCGTATACGTAAGAACTTTCCGCAACAAATAACTTCTCTACTTTCCCGTAACAAGGACTATACACGCCTTCTATAACCGTCTTCACTTTATAAACTCCTCCTTCTTATTAATTGGTACTGAAACGTTGCATATCTCTCCTTTAAAGATTTCAACTATTATTTATGCAAAAAGCATACCAATCTCCAATTCCTATT
>NZ_BOQB01000639.1 GCF_018332475.1 Bacillus sanguinis
GGGATTACTTGATATATATAACGATTATCAATTGTTATTCGATACATTTAAAGATGAAGAATACAAAAGTGTTATGGATGTTGTTCATAATTATTTAGTTAAATTGACAGAGAAAAAATAGTTAACTAGAAAGAGAGAATGAATTGAACAACAACATATGCAGTATAAGGTATGCCTACAATTATTAAAAAAATAAAAAGCCATTTAATAAGAGAGTCTGCCCATTGATCTTCATGCATGAACTCTTCTTTTGTTTGCCCTACTTCTTGCTTTGCCTCATATTGGTATTCCATAATAAAATCCCCCTTTTTGATAGCTTGTACTACCATCGTATGCATCTCGTCCAAAGGATATAACCTATAAAAAAAGAAAAACTATTTTTCTAATCTCATATACATATTTTTGAGATTTTTTCATAAAACAGAAATAAAGGAGTGATGCTCATGAAGGAAATTGAAGTCGTAATTGATACGGAAGAGATTGCGGAGTTTTTTTATGAGCAACTAATTGAAAGAGGATACGTCCCAAAACGAGAAGAAATTGAAGATCTCGCAGACATTACATTCGAGTATTTATTAGAGAAATGCATGATTGACGAAGTTTTTGATGAAGAGGATGAGTGAAAGTAACGACGGGCTTAACTCGTCGTTTTTTACTCTTTACAAACTTGTCACAAATAAGGTCGGCAATTATTGGTATAATTAAAAGAAAATTTTACTCAAGAGGTGAAGGGATGTTCAAAAAAATTATTGATTCTTTATTAGGAAAGAAAAAATATCGTTCGTATTCTAGTAGTGATTATCGC
>NZ_BOQB01000640.1 GCF_018332475.1 Bacillus sanguinis
TGTTAGTTTATAATTACAAGATTTACATCCATCTAGTAGACTATCATTTCGTGTTAATTCCGTGTTAGGGAATAGGATTTCAAAAATCCCTTTCATCATATCTCCGTGCATGTTACAAATTTCAGTTGGGTGATGAACAGCAACTTCTTTAAATGGACAATTGTGTACATCATAGAAAATTTTTGTTCCATCTGCACTTAATTCAAATGCAGGTGATAAGCCAGCTGTTGAAAAGGCTTCCTTTGCAATTTGAACTTTTTGCTCCACTGTTAAAGCATCTTCACTCACATTTAAGCGCTGCATATGTTGTTGCATTAATTCGGCCCCGAATTGTTTCCCTGTTTCGTATAGCGCTTTTTCACCAGCAGCACCAAGGCTAAGTAAAGAATTA
>NZ_BOQB01000641.1 GCF_018332475.1 Bacillus sanguinis
CTTCGGTGATGCTGCCAACTTACTGATTTAGTGTATGATGGTGTTTTTGAGGTGCTCCAGTGGCTTCTGTTTCTATCAGCTGTCCCTCCTGTTCAGCTACTGACGGGGTGGTGCGTAACGGCAAAAGCACCGCCGGACATCAGCGCTATCTCTGCTCTCACTGCCGTAAAACATGGCAACTGCAGTTCACTTACACCGCTTCTCAACCCGGTACGCACCAGAAAATCATTGATATGGCCATGAATGGCGTTGGATGCCGGGCAACAGCCCGCATTATGGGCGTTGGCCTCAACACGATTTTACGTCACTTAAAAAACTCAGGCCGCAGTCGGTAACCTCGCGCATACAGCCGGGCAGTGACGTCATCGTCTGCGCGGAAATGGACGAACAGTGGGGCTATGTCGGGGCTAAATCGCGCCAGCGCTGGCTGTTTTACGCGTATGACAGGCTCCGGAAGACGGTTGTTGCGCACGTATTCGGTGAACGCACTATGGCGACGCTGGGGCGTCTTATGAGCCTGCTGTCACCCTTTGACGTGGTGATATGGATGACGGATGGCTGGCCGCTGTATGAATCCCGCCTGAAGGGAAAGCTGCACGTAATCAGCAAGCGATA
>NZ_BOQB01000642.1 GCF_018332475.1 Bacillus sanguinis
CGTTAATGCGGGATAAAAGCACCTTTTCCTTTTTCACATAAAAAGTCGTACAGTTCAATTTAACTGTACGACTACAAGTTCCGGCCTATTAAAGATTCTTTGCGGGATAATACTATTTCCTAATCCTCGACTAACTATCATTGCTGTATTTTGTTCCTCATATAAGCCTGCTGTATATTTAGGTAGTATACCTTGATTCGGGGCAACTAATCCTCCGATAAATGGCAATCTAAATTGTCCTCCATGAGCATGTCCTGATAACACTAAA
>NZ_BOQB01000643.1 GCF_018332475.1 Bacillus sanguinis
CTAAGGACAAACAAAACAAGCGCAGGTATCGCTTTCTTAAAGGGATCTTTCGCTAATACAATAAGAGTTAATGCAGCTGCAAGCATCGTACCGCCTAACAACAATCCTGCTAATAAAGCCACTATTGGAACCCAAATTCCTATCAACATTCCAATTGCTCCTACAATTTCAAAAGCTCCAGTTAAAAAATTAAAAAACGAAGGTAAACCAAATCGCTTAAACTCATCTGCCATTTTTCCAGATATAATTTTCGTACCTGTCATTAAAAAGAACAGAAACAATACAACTTTTACTACATTGATTAATATTAAAATAGCAATCACATCTTTCTTATTTATTTGTTACGT
>NZ_BOQB01000644.1 GCF_018332475.1 Bacillus sanguinis
GCTGACTCTACAGTGATCCTTTTTACATAACAATACTCATCTTCAGATTTAAAAATTATCTCATAGCCCATTTTTTTATAAAAATGATGATTATTAAGTTGTCTACTAGATGTTTCGAGATCCCAAATCCTTACGTTCGGATATTCCTCTTCTATTAATTTAATAACATGTGATCCAATTCCATTTCCTTGATAAATAGGATCTACAAAAATACGATCAATTCGACCATATGACTTACCAGAAATCGTAACTATAATTCCCCCGGTTATTTTTTCATCCATTATTACTTTGTAACAATCCAATTCGTCGATTGAATATCTCATCATTTCTACTGAAGAATACCCTGGTGGCTGGATGTTATAGTCAATTACATCACCTTGACCGTATAGCCATCGTTTTACTTCTTCATCAAATGTTTTTGTCATTAGTTCTGTTAGCTTTTCGGCATCTAAAATTGTAGCTTTTTCTATAGATATTATTGACATTTTTGTTTTCCCCTTCATTGTTAAAAAATAATAAGTTTTTTGAACGATATAGATGTGAAATACAGAAAATTAAAATTAATAGATCTATTTACTATTAAACTACAAATCAACCTATATCTTCAACTATTACTTAGTATTAATGAATAAAAAAAGAGACCATGCTATATAAACATGTTCTCTTCTTTTTTCATTTTCAATTGTGTATAATTAAAAATTAGATATTACTTTAGCCACTCGTTACAACTATTACTTAACTTCTGTAAATCTTCTATAAATCGACTCGCATCATATCCATCACAAACCGAATGATGGACTTGCAATGAAACTGGTAGCATAACCTTATTTTCTTCATTAAAATATTTCCCACAAGTTATAATTGGTAATAGAAAATCACCATTATTATTAATATTAAGATTCAATCCAGTAAAA
>NZ_BOQB01000645.1 GCF_018332475.1 Bacillus sanguinis
GCTGGCGATTGGTTATGCTCTGGTTGCCTGGTCTGGTCACGACGCCGGTATCGTTTATATGGGTATGGCGGCTATTGCGGTCGGTAACGGCCTGTTTAAAGCTAACCCGTCTTCTCTGCTTTCTACATGCTATGAGAAAAACGACCCGCGTCTGGACGGTGCATTCACCATGTACTACATGTCCGTCAACATCGGCCCTTTCTTCTCTATGATTGCTACGCCGTGGCTGGCCGCGAAATACGGCTGGAGTGTTGC
>NZ_BOQB01000646.1 GCF_018332475.1 Bacillus sanguinis
TAACGGCTATAGTAGACGTACAATTGAAATAGTTCATAGTACAATGCATAACGCTATGGAGAAGGCTATAACTTTAGAAAAAATACAAAAGAATCCGTGTGTTGGGGTAGAAATAAAAGTCAAAGCAAAAGATCCTGAGGTCAAATTTATTGAATCTGAGAGGATTGCAGATTTTCTGAGAGAAGCTTATAAATATGATTATATTTACGGGATTTTTTATAAAACTCTAATTGAAACTGGTATGAGGAAAGGTGAAGCTGCCGCGCTTCAATGGACTGATATTGACTTAAAAGAAAAAACAATTACTATAAGTAAATCATTGGATTTCAGATTAGCTTCTAAAAATCCTGAAATGATGTTCGGAGATACCAAGAACTATAATTCAAAGCGTACTATCACCATTAGCGAAGGACTATCAAATGATTTGCACTTTCATAAGAAATATCAAAATCAAAAT
>NZ_BOQB01000647.1 GCF_018332475.1 Bacillus sanguinis
TACCTTTTTGGTTCAAAAAAATAACCTCTTTTTAAATTTTTTTTGAAATTAAGGTGGTAAATGCTATCAAGCTAATATTTTAAAATATCCTCATAACGAAAATTTTCTTCGTTTTGGGGAACTACCAATTTCTTAAGTGGATGGGCATGTGGTACTACCCTGTGATTTGAACTATAACTTTGCCATTTTGGCAAGGTTATGGTTCTTTTTGTTTACGGCAAAGTTACGATTCCATTTTTTTAGAAAATTAGATGAACCTCTTTATTCACTTCGTTGCCAGATTGAAATTTTGTTTAAAACGTGGAAATCATTTTTTGAAATTGATGAATGTAAAAATATTAAAAGAAAATGCCTAGAGTACCATTTATATGGACAACTCATCGGCATTCTCCTCTGTTCTTCTACGATGT
>NZ_BOQB01000648.1 GCF_018332475.1 Bacillus sanguinis
CGGTTTCGCATCTGGTTTTATACTAGTATCTAGCTTTTGCCCATCACCTTCTTGTACATTAAGTTGCTGTTTATTATCATTTGCTTTCCCCGGTTCTGCAACAGGTCCAACCATATTAGTTGGTAAATCTAACTTTTGTGGAGTTGGTGCATCTGATAATTTGATTTGTGGATCTTTCTTTTCCACCGATACTTCATCAGGTTTATACGTTACTGGCGTAATTGGTGATTTATTATTTCCAATTAAGTCTGCTAAATTAATAGTTGGTTTTTCGCCGGGTTTTTCATCTTTTTTTGCAGGATCAGCGACTAAATTGGGGAACATAGACTGTAAATCGCCCCCTGTAATACGATCATCTTTTTTCTCTTCTGTATTACTTGCTAGTTTTACTTGTTCTTTTCCTGCTGTCTTAAAGCCTTTGTCATACACAAGATATCCTGACGTCCCAAATAAAGCTACTGACATTACTGATATAGCGACTTTTTTCCCTAAGTTATTATTGTTTTCCTCCATGTCCTTTTCCCCTTTTCCTATCTTTATTGAATCCAACCGTTTGTTTTCATTTCTGTTAGTTTTTCTTGCGCAGC
>NZ_BOQB01000649.1 GCF_018332475.1 Bacillus sanguinis
AACTGGTCGAATTCAATTGTTAGAGAAACCGATGACAAAAGTTACAGAAGAGCAGGCAAAAGAAATTGCAGTGCAGCAAGTGCCAGGGAATATAAAGGGAATTAGGCTTGAGCAAAAAAACGAAAAAAATATATATGTAATAGAAATAGAGAAAAGTGCAAATGAGAATGTAATAGTAGAAATAGAAGAAAATACAGGCGCTTTTATTGGTACTTCACAAATACAAAAAGTTATAACAGAAGAGCAGGCGAAAGAAGTGGCGCTACAAAAAGTACAAAGTGGATTTATCGAGAAGGTAAGTGTAGTCAATAGAAATGGTACGGCTACCTACCAAATTATTATAAATAAACAAACAGAAACGGTTGATGTAAGAGTACATACAATAACAGGAGAAATTATATCAACTACATCGGTAAATAACGCTATTCAGCAAAAGGAGCCATCACAGCAACAAGATGACGATGATCAAGAAGAGGGCAATGATGATCAAGATGATGATGACGAAGGATAATCACAACAATAAACGGATTCTCATCAAATTTTAATG
>NZ_BOQB01000650.1 GCF_018332475.1 Bacillus sanguinis
AAACTGTAATGTTGTTGTCGCATTTTCCAATAGCTTATGTCCAATGAAATTATAAGTATTTAAATTTTTTTCAAATAAATCTATACATTAAGATTTTATGATTTAGAATAGAAGAAGGAGGTGAATAAAATAGAAACACATGTATATGAAGTAAAATCATCTAGCTCGTTTATAATTAAAGTTCTAGTTCAAGGTGAAGTTTATAAATTTCTTTTTCGTAAAGATGAATTAGTTGGAGAACGCTTATGTTTATTAGTAAATGAAATGGAATATGTGTTATTACATGAAGAAAAAGCGATTCAGACTGGAATTTTTATAACAGAGCAATTAAAAAAAGGCTTATTTGAAGGTTGGTTATGGATAAACGTGAATGAATTGGGATTAAATAAAATGAAAGT
>NZ_BOQB01000651.1 GCF_018332475.1 Bacillus sanguinis
TTAGAAGATTTCAATTTATTTTATAATGATAAGTTTCCTATACTTTTACCGATGTAACAATAGCATTTTTCAAAAATAGTTTTCATATTTTATAAAGAAAGGACAGACTTCTTTTCGATTTTTATTAAAACAAAATATAAGGATGGATCAAAAAAACCACTAAATATATCATTCTCTCAATTTTCTTAAGAAAATTTAAAAAACGAGTTGTACACATATACAACTCGTTTCTACATAATATTTATTTCACTATCTCTTC
>NZ_BOQB01000652.1 GCF_018332475.1 Bacillus sanguinis
TTTGTTTCGTCTGTTTCATTAGTTTTGTCTTTGGTTATGTATTTGAATGGACAGGAAATTTGTTTATAACAATCTTTGCACACTTTCTTGTTGATTTTATAATGGGACTCCAATTAAGAAAATAAATGGAAGGTGGTGGTGAACAACATGAGAAAACGAATTCCTGATTTTGAAGAGGAATTAGAAGTTGAGCGAGTGGAAGAAAAAGAAAGTTTACCGCCGCGTAGTGAAATTCATAGAAATAAAGAGAAAAAACAAAAGTTTAAAATGAATCATATTTTCGTCCGAGTTTTAACATTTCTATTCGTATTACTACCAATTAGCATCTTATGGTATACAGATA
>NZ_BOQB01000653.1 GCF_018332475.1 Bacillus sanguinis
ATAAATCGCCTTAGTTTTTTCTTATTAATTGCTTGATTCTCATTAGACTGTGATAGTTGTTCTTGTATATTAGGAACATTTATTCGCTTGAGTTTCCTCATTATGAAATCCCCCTAACACATATATTTTCACTACCATCGGCATGATTTCTTATTAACTTTAATTCTATTCTTATAAAATAAGCTCCTTCACAAAAATATCTCACTAATTAACCAATTAAAGATAGCATTCGACGACATTTCCATATTTACATTGCATTTTTTTATGTATGCTGGCATAAAATAGTAGTTTCTGTTATTCTTTTTCTACTATTGTAGAAGAGTTTTTTTA
>NZ_BOQB01000654.1 GCF_018332475.1 Bacillus sanguinis
TACCAATCTGCGTAATCTGTTTTTCACCCCTGCGGGGATCAAAGAAGAGAATATCCAGAAGCTCACTATTGATAACTACCGCGAGCATGATCAGAAACTGGCGCGTGAAGGCGGCCTGGATTTGGTGGTGCGGGGATTAGGTGCAGATGGTCATTTTTGTGGCAATTTGCCGAATACGACCCATTTCCATGAGCAAACCGTGGAGTTCCCGAACCAGGGAGAGATGGTTGATATTGTGGCGCATGGTGAGTTGGGCGGCGACTTTTCGTTAGTGCCTGACAGCTACGTGACGATGGGGCCGAAAAGCATCATGGCGGCGAAAAACTTGCTGATAATTGTCAGTGGCGCAGGTAAAGCGCAGGCACTGAAAAATGTTCTGCAAGGTCCGGTTACCGAAGATGTTCCAGCTTCCGTGTTGCAGCTGCATCCTTCGCTGATGGTAATCGCTGATAAAGCCGCTGCCGCAGAATTAGCGCTCGGTTAAGCTGAAGAAATAAGGCCGGATGTATGAATTACGCTCCGGCCTGTTCTCATTATTTAAATAACTACGAAAAATCACCCCACAGTCTCAGCTTGCCGCAGTGGAGACAGC
>NZ_BOQB01000655.1 GCF_018332475.1 Bacillus sanguinis
CCATTGCAGTTAATACACGGCCGCCATATGTGCCACCGTTTTCGCTCGGATGAGCTGTATATGCTGTAGCTACAACTGTTAGTTCACGACCACCAGAAGGTGCGCTAGTGTTAGCAGCTTTTACAGCAGGCTTAGCAACTTGTTTTGCTTGTGCTGCAGGTGCTTTAGCTGGCGCTACAGCTTTAGCAGGAGCAGGTTGTTCTTGTTTCTCAATAACAGGTGCTGTACCTGTTAAGAAAGGAACGTGAACGTAAGCTGTTTTCCCGTTATATTCAAATTGTAACCACTCATTTTGTACTTGGTTCGTTGTTTCGATCATATCATCTTT
>NZ_BOQB01000656.1 GCF_018332475.1 Bacillus sanguinis
TTGTGTTACATTACAAGTTTTTCTCGTACTTAACTCATTTACAATTTGTAAGCGGATTGGGTGCGCCATAATTTTTAAAATATCTACATCTTCTTCTGAAACTAAACTTTTTCTCATCTCACTCGTATATGTTGTCATAAGACATTCCCCTTTTATATGAATTCCTATTATTTTGATCTATTTCCAAAATATTTAAAACTCTGATGTGAAACCTTTATATAAAAATAATAGAATTTTAAATTTTTAAAAACAGAACGAAATACAATTCACTTTATTTATTTGGTACATATACATAATACAATGTT
>NZ_BOQB01000657.1 GCF_018332475.1 Bacillus sanguinis
ATATATACTTAGTAACGATAATCATTATCAGTGAAAAAGGTTATCAATGGATGAGGTATAAAAGAATTATAGCTTAGAGGAAGTGAACGAGAATGAGTTCTGGATAGAATTATTAATCTAATGAAATATATATGTAAGACAAGTTTCATATAGTTAAATTTTATTGAGAATATTGTTTGAAAATTCGAAAGGAGATATATAAAGATGAATAAGAAGTTATTTACATTAGGGATGGTAACAGTTTTAAGTGTAGGACTAGCAGCATGTAATAGTGCGGATAAAACTTCAGGAGAAAAAACACAACAGACAAAGGCTAGTGAGACGAAAAAAGATGAAAAAAGAAAAATTACATATTTAGGTAAAGAATATACAGTGCCAGCAAAAGTAGATAAAATTGCGACAGCTAGTTTAGAGTCAATGGAAGATGCAGCAGTACTTGGAATTAAACCAGTTGGTGCCATTACTGTTGGTGGTAAATTACCGAAGTATCTTGAGAAAGATTTAGAAGGTGCGAAATCTGTTGGTGAGAAAATGGAACCAAATTTTGAAACATTACTTCAATTAAAACCA
>NZ_BOQB01000658.1 GCF_018332475.1 Bacillus sanguinis
CTTGTAATAATGCTGAAACAGGAGTACTTGCTCCAACAACATCGCCAGCATGTACCTTTAATGTATTCGGATTTTGTTTTTCGCGATCACGTAAATAAGCCCCTAAGTACTCAATTCCCCCTGCATCTTTATTGTTAATTTTTTTTACAGTGTCTAGTTGCCCATGAAAATCGTTAATACCGAGCATTTGTACATCTATGTAGCGGTTTTGTT
>NZ_BOQB01000659.1 GCF_018332475.1 Bacillus sanguinis
CTCATGAGCCCGAAGTGGCGAGCCCGATCTTCCCCATCGGTGATGTCGGCGAGATAGGCGCCAGCAACCGCACCTGTGGCGCCGGTGATGCCGGCCACGAGGCGTCCGGCGTAGAGGATCCGTCACATACCAAGGCGGCTAAGCGAGCAGATGGAACATCAACGCCTGCGGTCAGGAAGATGCGCATCGACAGCAAGACATCATGGCTATCAGCTTGTCGTCGTGCAGGAATTGAAGATTTCCGTTTCCATGACCTCAGACACACCTGGGCAAGCTGGCTGATTCAGTCAGGCGTCCCATTATCAGTGCTTCAGGAAATGGGCGGATGGGAGTCCATAGAAATGGTTCGTAGGTATGCTCACCTTGCGCCTAATCATTTGACAGAGCATGCGAGG
>NZ_BOQB01000660.1 GCF_018332475.1 Bacillus sanguinis
ACTTTGAAGATAAAGATGCATTATTGGCATATACATTGAAGCACTATCAAGAGGAGGCTTTTAAAATACCACTTTCCGTTCGGCTAACTAAACCTTTTCAAGTATTAGAACAAATTTTTAACCACGAAAAATTTGGTAAAGTACTTGAGTCACAAATGAACGATGAATTATTTATAAATAGGATGTATTATCATAATCGGGATATTCAGATACAAGAAAACCAAGAATTAAAACGCCTTTGTAAAAATCATACAATTCCAATTGAATTAATTATCACTTATCATTCAGGTGTACTTACAACTTTAACTGCATGGTGGTTCCAAAATAGAAATAGTGTTTCAGCAGAAGAAATGGATAAATACTTTCATCAATTAATTAGCCAAGATATTTTTCAACTAGATAAATATAAATGATTATAAATAAAAATACATATCCAGTTTAACAATTTCTTATACTAATTAATTCTTTCTGTAATTAAAAAAATAAGTCAATTCGAGTATTTGATATGCTATAAAGAATGAGAAAATTAGTTACAGATATAGAAAAGTAGTATTTCTACAAGTTAGAAAT
>NZ_BOQB01000661.1 GCF_018332475.1 Bacillus sanguinis
CTTTATTGAGCGTTATCCTCGCGTTTCTTTGCATATGCACCAGGGCTCGCCGACACAAATTGCTGATGCCGTCTCTAAAGGCAATGCTGATTTCGCTATCGCCACAGAAGCGCTGCATCTGTATGAAGATTTAGTGATGTTACCGTGCTACCACTGGAATCGGGCTATTGTAGTCACTCCGGATCACCCGCTGGCAGGCAAAAAAGCCATTACCATTGAAGAACTGGCGCAATATCCGTTGGTGACATATACCTTCGGCTTTACCGGACGT
>NZ_BOQB01000662.1 GCF_018332475.1 Bacillus sanguinis
AATTTATATGAACATTTTATCTACTCAAATATAAAACCCCTGCCTAAACCAAAAATTTTTAATTTTCAAGTTGATTAACCATCTATAAACGAAAGCATATATTATAAAGAACGAACTCACAAAATTTCTATGAAAAGAGAGCAATGTAAACACTCTCTTTTCGTACATACGATATAAGACTATCTATAAATAATTACCCATAATTATTAAATATATTTTG
>NZ_BOQB01000663.1 GCF_018332475.1 Bacillus sanguinis
ATATACTAAGATCAATTGCATTCATAATACATTCTCCTTTACTATTAAACTTAAAATAATTGTATCAATTTAATAGTTAGGGTATCATCGAAATATGAATGTATATCCGAATATCTCATACATAGCTAAACTAATTGCTGAACCTACAAGAGCAATTATCTTAGATTGTTTAATGAACAATCAGGCACTACCTGCTAGTGAATTGGCTTATAAGGCAAAAGTTTCACATCCAACGATTAGTTCTCATCTTTCTAAATTAGTAGAGGGGAATCTACTTACAGTTGAACAACATGGTAGACATCGTTACTATCGACTTGCTAATCAAGAGATAGCAGAAGTGCTTGAAAAGTTAGGAACAATCGCACCAACAGTCCAAGTTCGTTCTTTAAAACAATCAAGTCAACTAAAACAAGTTCGTTATGCTCGAACTTGCTATGATCATCTTGCAGGCAAACTTGGTGTAGAGATAGCTGAAAAATTACTAGATAGGGAATTTATAATTTTAGAGGAAGGAGAATACATTGTAACGGAACAAGGTAAGGGATGGTTTCTGAATTTTGGAATAAATATTAATAAGGCAAATATAAAAAGGAGAGTATTTGCAAAACCTTGTCTTGATTGGAGTGAACGACGCTACCATATTTCTGGTTGGTTAGGATCTGCAATAGCAAAACTATTTTTTGAACAGGAATGGATTACAAAAACGGATAAGAATCGAGCTGTCCATCTTACAAGAAAAGGTATGAAGTTATTGAAAGACCAATTAGGCATTGACATGGAAAATGAAGAAATTAAATAACCTGAGTCTATAGTTATATAGACTCAGGTTATTTGTTTTTTTTAAAATCTTAGATGATATTTGCACACGGCAAATTTAACCTCAATCGCTTTATGGGAAGAGGTGAAATAAAAATATAGTAGTTGAGGAAGTTCTATTAAATTATTAATCATATTACTTAAAAATTATGCGTAAGAATATAGTAAATGAAGGGAGATATAAAATGAATAAAGTGAAACTGAAAGTATTTAATATAAAGTATGTAGTGATATGTATTTTATTCACGATTATATGTATTCTCACTTCATTCTTCATTTCTAGTAATTCGAACGTATT
>NZ_BOQB01000664.1 GCF_018332475.1 Bacillus sanguinis
CCTTCAAATATGTTTTGCATAACGTGCGCTGACGTACCATCCATCGTTTTCGCGGTATCAAGAGAAGGAATCTCTTCTGATACTGTTACATTTAATACTTGTTTTTTTGACTCTGCATCACTTTTATTTCCCTTATTATTACAAGCTGTTAATAATAAAGATGTAACAAGCGCCATTACCATTAAATGGCTCTTTTTCCAATTCATAAGTTGTTCTCCTTAAAAATAT
>NZ_BOQB01000665.1 GCF_018332475.1 Bacillus sanguinis
AATTAATAGCACCTTTTTTCGCAACGAAACTAATTTTTACTACTTCATCATCAATAACAAAATTTATATTACTAAGATTCATACAATTTCCCGCTTACTGGGGATATTAATTTATTTCATTAATAGACACTTATTTATCTCCTCAGAAAATACGTGGAGATTTTTTATTATATATCCACCATTCCTATTTTTTTTCGTAACAATTAATAGAGTACAT
>NZ_BOQB01000666.1 GCF_018332475.1 Bacillus sanguinis
AGACACGACGACCTTGCTGACGTTTCGCGTAGTTTACCACAATGCGGCGTTGACCACGCTCAACAAATACAACAAAGAACGTCACTGCAAATACTAATACTGCAACCAACAGCAACACGAGGAAGTGCAGGTCGCCTTGACGCGCTTGCTCGATAGTATGGGCAATGGCTGGCGGGAGTCCCGCGACAATACCGGCGAAGATAATGATTGAAATACCGTTGCCGATACCTCGTTCAGTAATCTGTTCGCCCAACCACATCAGGAACATGGTTCCT
>NZ_BOQB01000667.1 GCF_018332475.1 Bacillus sanguinis
ATCTAAAGGAGGAAAAATACAATGCATAAGAATGAAAGAAAACCGGTGGTTCATGAATATGAAAATGAACAGGAAGTAGTTATGAAAGTAAAAGAGCTAGAATTGCAAGGGATTCACCAAGATGACATTTACGTCTTAACACATGAAAAACATCTAACAAAAAAGATTGCGGATGATACAAACACAAATACGATTGGAGTAAAAGAACAAGGATTGGGCACAAGTATTATCAACTTTTTCTCCAAAAAAGGGGACGAGCTCCGAAATCAAATGGAAGAAATGGGGTTGTCGAAGGAGGAAGCTAACTTATATGAAGAAAAACTAGATCAAGGGAGAATTTTACTCCTAGTAACAGCTGAAGTACCAACGGCGAGTGATAGGCAGCCGCAAAACTATCATTCTCTCTAATAGATTGCAATAGGTAAGGTAATTATTTTAGGTTGTAGCATGGAAGAAATTAAAAGTAGAGAAGGGTGAGAAAAATGAAA
>NZ_BOQB01000668.1 GCF_018332475.1 Bacillus sanguinis
ATAAGTACAAGCATATATTATCTAGTAGGACAAGACCTTCGTGTCCTACTTAATACTCAGAAAAAACCTCTATCACATGAGAGCATCAGATTGCAGGGTGCTCTTTTTTTATCCGGCTCTTTAACTTTCAATTTTAAACATGTCTTTGATGTTAATAAATATTAAAAATAATATAATAGCAAAAATTAAGTTAGATAAATAGAAATCTTGATGAAATAGTAATTCGAAGATGACATCGAAAATATATAAAAAGGCGATAGTAGGTAATATACAAATAAATATAAATCTCCAATTTTTTAGATACTGTTTATAATTAGGAAATACTTTCTCCATAAACATAGCT
>NZ_BOQB01000669.1 GCF_018332475.1 Bacillus sanguinis
ATAGGTCTCATTTTTTCAAACTCCTTAGAAATTTAATTTAACCTTCGTGAAATATAATAAATATAAGGTGGTGTTTATATGAAATATATTGTTGAAACAAATAATCTAACTAAAAAATATAAAAAAAGTAGTGTAGTTAGTTGTGTAAATCTAAAAATTCCTGAAGGTGAAATTTATGGATTTTTAGGACCCAACGGTGCTGGAAAAACAACTAGCATTAGAATGTTATTAGGCTTAATTAAAGCGACTGAAGGTAATATTACAATTTTCGGTAAAGATTTAAATAAAAATCGTTTATCTATTTTATCTGATGTTGGAGCACTAGTGGAAAATCCTTCTTATTATGCACATCTCAACGCAATTGAAAATTTAGAAGTTTATAGACTTTTAAGAAATATACCAAAAGAAAAACTACATTCTGTTTTAAAAACTGTCGGATTGCAGAATGCAGCACACCAAAAAGTTAAAGAATACTCTTTAGGCATGAAACAACGTCTTGGCCTTGCCATTGCATTACTTGGTGATCCTAGATTATTAATTTTAGATGAGCC
>NZ_BOQB01000670.1 GCF_018332475.1 Bacillus sanguinis
TAGCCCTCACCAATCGGACATATACGGACAACACGGCTCCTACCTAACTTTCTCGCATGTGCCGAATTTTTTGGTGGAGTCTTATTGCCCGTAAATGGTGGGAACAATTGAGAGGAATGAAATTGTGTATATGTAAGGTTCAAATAATCCCCACCTACAATTTGTAAATAACTAATGAGATAATCTCTGTACATACTACAAGTTGATTTTTTTGATGGGAAGATACCGAATTAAGAAAGAATGGGAAATATCTTATCATGATAAATGATGGTTAGCGGCTATTTATGTATGGATACATGAACATTTATTTACTCGAACCATTCTTCATGTGGACGAAACAAGCTTCCAAGTCTTACGCGAACCAAGTCCTATCTGTGGTTATATCGTAAAGTACGATTGTCCTATGATTATCAACCTACAAGAATAGGAGAAGATCAGAACCATCTTTTGACTAGTTTTGAAGGATATTTACAGTCATAACATCATATATTTTGTTTATAATTGTAAATAGTTATTAAAATGTATAAATGATATTTCTTTATCCCGCATTAACGG
>NZ_BOQB01000671.1 GCF_018332475.1 Bacillus sanguinis
ATGTAACACAATTAACAGAATTACTAAATATTCCACAATCGACTGTTTCACAACATTTATCAAAAATGAAAGGTAAAGTGTTACGAGCTGAGAGAAGGGGCTTAGAAATTTATTATCACATTAACAATTTAAAAGCGAGTAAGATTGTAAGTGTTTTAGGATATATTAACTAATGGAGTATTTTCATATAAAGTAGCCGCTGCTGGTGAGCAGCGGCTATTTTATGTTGTTTTATGTATTCGCATTTAATATTTTATAGTTTTTATGATTTACAATTGTTCGATCAAATTCAAAAGTACCACCGCTTACATTTGTGATTTCAACTAAGACCGATTCAGTATAAAGTTTTAGTACAGATCCTGTAATCTTTAAATTATTTCGTTGAAAAAGTATAGTATCCCCTACGTTTGCTTTCATAGTACCTCCTCATTAAAGACAGAAATATTTTTTTATTATATATATTAAACCACGTA
>NZ_BOQB01000672.1 GCF_018332475.1 Bacillus sanguinis
CTTTACGACATACACATGCTGTTTTACAGTTAGAAGCTGGAGCAAGTATGAAGTACTTACAAGAGCGCCTAGGTCATGGTAGCATGCAAATTACATCTGATGTATATTCACATGTAAGCAAAAAGCTCGATAAAGAAGCGATGAATAAATTTGAAGAACATATGAAAACAATCCTGAAATAAATTCCTCACAAAAATCGGGCAATTATCGGGCAACTAACATTCCGATTAACTTTACACGTAAATGCCCGATAAATAAAAAAGCCCCGATACCGTAGTATCAAGGCTTCTTTCTCTTAGTATAGAGACATATACTGATCGC
>NZ_BOQB01000673.1 GCF_018332475.1 Bacillus sanguinis
AAGCCTCGAAAACGTCAAAGCGATCGTGGTTGCTGCCGGGCTGAGCGTGGGCGATATCATCAAGATGACCGTGTTTATCACCGATCTGAATGATTTTGCCACCATCAACGAAGTCTATAAGCAGTTCTTCGATGAGCATCAGGCGACCTATCCGACCCGGAGCTGTGGGCAGGTCGCGCGTTTGCCGAAAGATGTGAAGCTGGAAATTGAAGCCATCGCAGTACGTAGTGCGTAAAGCCTCGTGAGC
>NZ_BOQB01000674.1 GCF_018332475.1 Bacillus sanguinis
ATTTTATGGTTAAAATTTGGGTTTTTCGTCCATTTTTTTCATGAGATTTTACTACTTGTTATTAACAAAGACAGAGTCATATACTTGAATTACGATAAACTTAATGAAAAGGATTTAACTACATGTAAACTATTATGATTCATTTAAGATAGTTATAGTTCATTACATTTATCTAGTAGATAGAAGATATCTATTGTAAACAAGAAAATCAAATAAATTTAATAGATGGATTATCAATATTAAATCCTAGAAATTAGTTTGTCGAATTATTTAATAAATACGAAAGGATGATACACATGTTTGTAAGACTTAAAGATGCATCTTCACGAAAAATAGTAAGATATGTTGGAGGAGCTGCTTTACTTTTAATATTCGCTTCTTTCATTTTTCAGTGGAAAAACGACTTAGTAATTGATCAAACTGAACGATTCGGCTTTGGACTAGCG
>NZ_BOQB01000675.1 GCF_018332475.1 Bacillus sanguinis
CTTGGGCAGTTGAATTTGAAAATGAATTAACCATTCTTTGGAAGTGTAAATGTGGTGCTGTAGAATAACCAGTGCTTCCAGACCAACCGATTATTTGACCAGCTTTGACATAATCTCCTACTTTAACATTATATTTACTTAGATGCATATACCATTGTCTATGCACTCCATCATTTTCAATAAGACCTATTTGATTACCTCCTCCGTAATTACTCCAACCAGCTTCAACTATTTTTCCGCTTGAAATAGCTTTTACTGGTGTTCCAATATTCATAAAAAAATCAACTCCGTAGTGCATACCGCCATTTATACCTAATGGATAAGGACCGTAACCATATCCTTTTTTGTAATTATTCAACCATTGTGCTGAATGTTCATGTGTCATATGTATATCTCCTTCTTAAAGTTAAACAAAATTATTTCTAGAGGGGAATTGTTATCCGCTC
>NZ_BOQB01000676.1 GCF_018332475.1 Bacillus sanguinis
GCGTACATCCGCAGCGAAAAATATCTTAAACAACTCGATCTATGGGGAAAACGCAACGAACGTGCGCGTATGTTATCTGGCGGGATGAAGCGCCGTTTAATGATTGCCCGTGCGTTAATGCATGAACCTAAACTACTGATTCTCGACGAACCGACCGCAGGCGTGGATATTGAACTTCGCCGCTCAATGTGGGGCTTTTTGAAGGATTTAAACGACAAAGGCACCACCATCATTCTCACCACACACTACCTGGAAGAAGCAGAAATGCTGTGCCGCAATATCGGCATTATTCAACACGGTGAGCTGGTGGAAAATACCTCGATGAAGGCGCTGCTGGCGAAGCTGAAATCGGAAACCTTTATTCTCGATCTCGCACCGAAAAGCCCGTTACCGAAGCTCGATGGCTATCAGTATCGACTGGTCGATACCGCGACGCTGGAAGTTGAAGTGCTGCGT
>NZ_BOQB01000677.1 GCF_018332475.1 Bacillus sanguinis
ACAAACATTAAATCGGCATTAATATCCTGTAATGAACGCTCGGCAATGGAACCATGCATCGAGCGCGTTTTATGGCGGAACGTGCCACCACAGACGACCAGAGTAATGTCTTTATTTTCGGAAAGGGCAAACGCTGCCGGGAGACTGTTGGTAATCACCGTGATATTTTTGGCGGTCATTAATCCTTCGGCGATAAGCATTGTCGTACTTCCGCTGTCGAGAATAACGGTCATCCCTTCGTGGATCATTTTGACTGCCGCCTGCGCTATTCTGTTTTTTGGCGCGCTGGCGAGCTGAAATCGGGTGATGCTGCCAACTTACTGATTTAGTGTATGATGGTGTTTTTGAGGTGCTCCAGTGGCTTCTGTTTCTATCAGCTGTCCCTCCTGTTCAGCTACTGCCGGGGTGGTGCGTAACGGCAAAAGCACCGCCGGACATCAGCGCTAGCGGAGTGTATACTGGCTTACTATGTTGGCACTGAGGAGGGTGTCAGTGAAGTGCTTCATGTGGCAGGAGAAAAAAGGCTGCACCGGTGCGTCAGCAGAATATGTGATACAGGATATATTCCGCTTCCTCGCTCACT
>NZ_BOQB01000678.1 GCF_018332475.1 Bacillus sanguinis
ATATCCCACGCGCATTAATACTCCCCTTAATCGTAGACGGATTATCGTAATACGAGTCGATAAATACCAGTCCACTTGCATTTATCGAACCGGCAATTAACAGTGGTGAATCCGTAACTATATTCGTTGCCGTCACGTTACCGAGAATAACCCATGGATTAGAAAGAGAGAAAGTGGAAATATTTCCTTTGACTGTCAAATTGCCAAGAACAATCAATTTTTG
>NZ_BOQB01000679.1 GCF_018332475.1 Bacillus sanguinis
TGGCACCTTTGAATTGGAACCAGTTATGGAAAAAAGATATATCCCTTTTAATTATATTAATGGTTGTTGTTCCGATTGCTGGAGAGCTTAATTTTCATCCTTTTAATGATATGTTTCGCGTTAGCTTTGGGACACCGCTTTTCTTCTTTTTATTACTATTTTTAAG
>NZ_BOQB01000680.1 GCF_018332475.1 Bacillus sanguinis
TTATCAGAGAAAGATCAAAAAGTATATGCGTTACGAAACATGTTGGAGGTTTACATAGAACTTAAAGATTGGAAAAATGTTAATAAGGTTATGAATGAAGCATTTCATTTTTTATCGATTTATGATGTACCAATTGCATTTGTTCAACTATATGGGTTGAAAGCTAAAGTATTCAAAATACGTGGAGATTATTATGAATATGAGAAAAATATGCAA
>NZ_BOQB01000681.1 GCF_018332475.1 Bacillus sanguinis
AAGGTGGACACGGTTTGGGAACTACCAAATAGTCAACTGAGTTTTTATCCCTAATATAATTAATTGAAACATCATAATACTTAGAAAAATATTCCTTCAAATCATCCTGATTCCTTAAAAATGGTAGAGAAAATATTGAACCATAATTTATACCAGCGTCGACAATTAATACAAAGCATATTTTTTTCATGATACACCCTCCTCGTATAATAAGTTTTAAGTTAATAACTGTTCCTTGAAAATTAAACAGTTTTTATCTTCAAGAGCTACATCAAAAAAATGATGTATGGGTAAAATTTAGTCTTGGATAAGGTAACACTGATAAAAACAGGTTTCCTTTTTCTTTATATTCAATTAAATTATACCATTATTTTACATAAATTTTCAGACTTTGTTTTTTTTATTTTATTGGTAAACTTATGCTTAGCAT
>NZ_BOQB01000682.1 GCF_018332475.1 Bacillus sanguinis
TATGATTGGAAAATTTAGGTTTTTGGAGCTGGAGCTTTGATTTAAGTGTCAATGAATTCTTTGTTGTAGTGAAGCTTTATAAAATGGAAGAGGATGAAATATGATTCATGATGTAGGTATGTTACTTGTTAAAGATTAAGAAGTAACTAAAAATTACATGTGGTTAAATTTCTAGTTGTTTACAAAAAAATTATATCAATAAAATATATATATTTCTAGTCTTGTAGTTATTTTCTATTTAAAATAAAATTTTCTTGTAAAGTAAAAAAAAGGATGTGTTTAATTTTAAAAAAATAATATCTTCATTAATGGTATTAGTACTTATGTTTTCTTTTGGTACAGGAGCATTTGCACAAGTGGAAAATGGAAACTTAGAAGTGCAAGTTTCTG
>NZ_BOQB01000683.1 GCF_018332475.1 Bacillus sanguinis
ATTCTGTCTGAATTCGCACTGAAACGAGATACTGAATCACATAAAACTATTGACCCTTTCTTGTAAAAATTAATAATTTCATAAATATCTCGTTCTAAACAAACTTCCCCTACTTGCAAATCCTCTTTCGCTTCATAGTTATAAATTCCCATTCTCATCTTCCCCCTCAAATTGTATTTTTTTCTTACGACATCCCCTTGTTACATAAATAATACCACGATAAAATTACAAAACTCAAACTCATCAGATTTATCTAAGAAAATAAAAAAACCATCACCGAAACGAAAACCTTCAAGAAGATGGGAGAACAGAGAGGGAAAAATACTTCAAAACAAAATAACACCTAAAATGCTAGATGAAGTGGCTAATCGTGCAATTAATACAAGAATTTCATTAGAAGCTTATGAATTACCAGCGAGTAAAAGGGCTATTCAAGAATTAAAAAAGTTCTCACCATTACATGTACCATTAGATTATTT
>NZ_BOQB01000684.1 GCF_018332475.1 Bacillus sanguinis
CGTATAAATCCCTTGCTATTTTTCTCTTTAGTTTGTACGAATGGATAATAGATTTAAGTTCATTCATTTTAATACACTTCCTAATAAAATTTTACTTACCCCAATATTTTAAAAATAAACAGTACTTTTAAATCTTATTTAAAATACACTCAAGTATCTTCATTTACTATCGATTAACCTTACATAGTTGTAATAATTTCTTTCGATACCCACTAACTAGAAGCAACAGACTTCTTATTTGATGGTAAAAATATAAAAAAGCAATGATTAGGTTTTAAATCTAGTCATTGCTTTTTCGATTTTATCTTGATTTACAACTAAAAATCTAAATATCATTCTTTCACTCGAATGCTACATATGTTTTGATTAAATTCTT
>NZ_BOQB01000685.1 GCF_018332475.1 Bacillus sanguinis
CCCAGACTTGCTGCGGCGGTCAGAATCGCAATCGTAGGCAGAAAATCCATAACCCCCTGGGCAATCAATGCGCCTGCCTGTATCAACAAGCTGTCGCCTGGCAAAAATGAGGCGGGCAGCAGGCCGTTTTCTAAAAACAGCGTGGCAAACATGACAAAGTAAACAACGCTAACAATATGAGGATCCGCCAGCGCGGCAAAGTCGTGTTGCCAGAGCGCAGCGATGATATCTTGAATAACAGCCATGGACTTTCCTGTGGAACAGCGTTTAAGCCTTTATCTGCCTATTGTACTCCTGAATCGTCCGGGACGCCTTGATCCCGGACGCAACAATTTAAGACTTTTCACAATTAAATGTCTGCAAAATTGTCCAAAAGTGGCAATGTTATACAATTCGCGCAAAACCGGCGTCCAGATCGGCAATCAGATCGTCGACATCTTCCAGACCAATATGCAGGCGAATCAAGGTCCCGCTAAAATCGATCTCGCCTTGTGGGCGAATGGCGGCGATATGTTCTGGTTGA
>NZ_BOQB01000686.1 GCF_018332475.1 Bacillus sanguinis
ATTATTCATATGTCTTTAAGTATTTCGTGTCTTTTTATTTTTGTGGAACAGAAAGACCATAGAAAAACATAGTGACAATATCTTGAATATGTTTTTCGCGATCGCCTTCAAGAAGCTGTGCCCCGAAATCATCACCTAATTTAGTGAACATTTGAATGTATAGCAACATCATTTCTTTAGTAAGGTGAGGGTTAATTTCACTTTTCTGTTGTGCTTGTTCTAATATTTTTAAATACCAAGGTAGGATTTTTTCGTTTTGATAACTATAAATAAACTCTCGGAGCTCTTCATCTCTTTGCATCATTTGTAGCAACATATCAGCTTGAAATAACCCACCAGTATTCATTTTTCTTACAATCATTTTTTGCATCATATCATGAAAAGGTAAATTTTCCGCTGCAAGATCTTTATAATATTGAAATTCAGATATAATAAATTCTTGTATAAGCTCCCGAAATAACGCATCTTTACTTCCGAAATGATTATAAATGGTAACTTGAGAAACGTTTGCTTCTTTTGCAATATGTTCTATTTTCACTTCATTAAATCCACGTTCTGAAAATAATAAGAAGGCTGCCTCTTTAATGGCACGTTTTTTCTTTTCTTTCACTTTTTCAAAGCCGTTCAATGCAATCACCTCAATTAAAATATACAAAAAAATACACGTAAAAACAATAT
>NZ_BOQB01000687.1 GCF_018332475.1 Bacillus sanguinis
TATTTAGAAAATATGCATAGAGAAGGGGAATGGGCGAAAAAGAAACTAATACATTTAGATTTAAATAACAAATTAATACTAGATATAGGATCAGGACTTGGGTTCTTTTTGAGGAGCATTTATGAAGAACTACCCGAAGATTGCCTATATATCGCAGTGGATAGAGATTTCAATAAACTTTTATTTTTAAAAGATGTATTAGCGAGAAGAAATCCGAGAAGAAATATACTCTTTATCTGTGCGGATTTTTTGAACATCCCTATTCAAAATCGGTCAGTAGATATTGTAATTGATCACTCTGGTACGAGCAATTATAGTTTTGAACATGAGGATTTTTTACTTCACGAATTAAACCCACTTTTTAAATCCGATTGTTATTTATTAAGTTTATTTATTTTATTTAAAAATTTCAGCTTAAATAGCCAAATTACAAATAACTTTCGAGCAAATTTTACACTTTCAAAAATAAAGAAAGAACTCCAAAATCTACAGTTTCAATCCATTGATGAAAGTACTTCAAATTATTTGAAACGAGGCGGAAAGTACGAGGATTTCTT
>NZ_BOQB01000688.1 GCF_018332475.1 Bacillus sanguinis
ATACTAAACATGATTAGCATTATTTTAGCAGAAAATTTTAATATTTTAAATAAAAGATAGTGATTAAATAGATAATATTATTATGTAAACTATAATTTGAAATGGAGAATATGAAATTTGTAGATGAAGGGCACATCATTACATCAGCCGGAATTTCAGCTGGTATTAACATGTCATTTCATATTGTGAAAAATTTGCTAGGTGTGGAGATTGCTGAAGAAACGGCCAAAAATATGGAATATGATATTATTGATTTACAAAATTAAAAAAGCCCAAATTGGGATTTTTTCTTATTTTGAGTGTATATAGGTATGATCTATGCTCTAAACTTAAGCTCTTAAACAGT
>NZ_BOQB01000689.1 GCF_018332475.1 Bacillus sanguinis
CTTAGTAAGTTTATTTTCACTCATACATTGCTGCATAAAAAAACAGCTACTATCTTTAAAATGAAAGTAGCTGTTTTTTCATAATGTAGTAATATACAAATAAAAACTATATTTCTAAATTACTTAATTTTTGCTGCATCAAATGCCTTTTGTACTGATTGAACTTCAGCTGTATTCGCACCATATTTATTCGTTGCCACTCGAATACATGCTGATCTCAATTCTTTGAAATTAGAAGTCATGTT
>NZ_BOQB01000690.1 GCF_018332475.1 Bacillus sanguinis
TCTATTAAACAAATTAATAAACAAGAAACTGTTATTAGAAATTCTAGAAATGTTACAGTTACGACTACGGATACAGACATAGCAGTAAATGTTCAAATTCTTCTCCAAATTTTATTAGCTTTACTAGTAAAATTAAATATTTTATAAAATGTTTAACTTGTTTTTTATCTAGTGATTCTTACAGGTGAATATTTACTGTTTTAATTATAGT
>NZ_BOQB01000691.1 GCF_018332475.1 Bacillus sanguinis
GACGGTGAAAACCTCTGACACATGCAGCTCCCGGAGACGGTCACAGCTTGTCTGTAAGCGGATGCCGGGAGCAGACAAGCCCGTCAGGGCGCGTCAGCGGGTGTTGGCGGGTGTCGGGGCGCAGCCATGACCCAGTCACGTAGCGATAGCGGAGTGTATACTGGCTTAACTATGCGGCATCAGAGCAGATTGTACTGAGAGTGCACCATTGCGGTGTGAAATACCGCACAGATGCGTAAGGAGAAAATACCGCATCAGGCGCTCTTCCGCTTCCTCGCTCACTGACTCGCTGCGC
>NZ_BOQB01000692.1 GCF_018332475.1 Bacillus sanguinis
AATATGGGATACCACGACAATTGAATGAAAACTCCTTCGCAATAACGACATCGTTAGCCGCAAGTGAAATCGAAGATTTAATCAGGCTCAAATGCTTAGACTTACCGGATATTGATTTTGACCTCAACATTATGACAGTTGATGACTATTTCCGTCAGTTTTACAAGTAGCCAGGAAGGATAAGAAGAACATAAAAAATGGCACTATTCTCTAAAATATTAATTTTTTATGTGATTGGTGTGAACATATCCTTTGTCATTATCTGGTTTATCTCACATGAGAAAACACATATTCGTTTACTTAGTG
>NZ_BOQB01000693.1 GCF_018332475.1 Bacillus sanguinis
CACCAGTTCACCTTCATTGACCAGTTGATCTTTCAACTGCCAGAGATGCTCCAGCGGTGAACGGCGATGGGAAAGCACGCCCATCGAAAAGACGGTATCAAAGGCTTTCAGTGCCGGAAGTTGTTCAATACCTAACGGTAACAAATGCGCGCGCTGATCATTACCCAGTAGTTTACGCACCGCTTCAAACTGGCACAGAAAAAGTTGCGTAGGGTCGATCCCCACCGCGAGGTGCGCGCCTGCGCCAATCATGCGCCACATGTGATAACCGCTGCCGCAGCCGACATCCAGAATGGTGCGTCCGGTTAAATCAGAAAGATGGGGCAGAACACGATCCCATTTCCAGTCGGAACGCCATTCGGTATCGATGTTGACGCCATACAGTGAGAACGGCCCTTTGCGCCACGGCATCAGGTTGCGCATCAGCGTTTCAATGCGTTTAATTTGCCCTGCGCTCAGT
>NZ_BOQB01000694.1 GCF_018332475.1 Bacillus sanguinis
TTAATAGTTTTTTTGATAATCATTTATTTAGTTCATATTAACCCATTAATTATAGGGAGAGAGTTAACAGATGAAAGCTTTAATTATAGGGCCTAGCTTTTTTGATTATAACGAATCATTGGCGATATCGTTTAATAAAAATGGAATAGATACAGATATTTTATCTTATGAGTATGAAAATAAAGGCTTCAAAGATGTACTGAAATACAGTTTATTTCCTAAGTTATCTATTCATGCTTTTAAAAATAAAAGAATACTAGATTTTAATAAATTGATTTTGAAAAAGATTGGACAGTATAACCCTA
>NZ_BOQB01000695.1 GCF_018332475.1 Bacillus sanguinis
TTCCCGCATAGCACAACAATATGCGCAGAACTCTCCGCTACTTCTTTCAGTTTTTGTAATAGCTCTTTTAACGTTGGCTCATCTAATGCATTTAACACCTCTGGGCGATTGACCATAACCGTTGCAACGTGCCCTTCATATTTCACAATGACAGATTCTGTTTTACTTGTTACTTCCATTATATATACCCCTCTTTTCTACATAAAG
>NZ_BOQB01000696.1 GCF_018332475.1 Bacillus sanguinis
TATGGCTCTTTCAACTCTGTCATTTGGCGTGTTCGCGGCGGAACCGGTAACGGCATCCCAGGCACAGAACATGAATAAAATCGGCGTGGTTTCTGCCGATGGCGCATCCACCCTCGATGCCCTGGAAGCGAAACTGGCTGAGAAAGCCGCGGCAGCCGGTGCCAGTGGATACAGCATCACTTCCGCCACCAACAACAATAAATTAAGCGGTACTGCGGTAATTTATAAGTAATTCGTAGGACGGATAAGGCGTTTACGCCGCATCCGGCAACAGATGCCTGATGCGACGCTACCGCGTCTTATCAGGCCTACAAAATCCGAACCGTTG
>NZ_BOQB01000697.1 GCF_018332475.1 Bacillus sanguinis
GAAGCGGTAATCCTGGTGCAAGAAATATGGGGCGCGTATATGGAAAAGGGTATTTCATCGCTACATTTTTAGGTGATGCAATCAAAGGGACAATCGTAGTTTCTATTGCAAAATACCTTTTTGGAGATTCTACATTTGTAATGTTAGCTTTAATGGCTGTTTTACTTGGACATATTTATCCAATTGTATTTAAAGGCAAGGGCGGAAAAGGCATATCAACATTTATCGGAGGATTAATCGCATTTGATTATTTGATAGCGCTTACCCTTGTTGCTGTTTTCATTATATTTTATTTAATCTTTAAAGGATTTACGAAGCCAGGGTTAATTACAATCGCTTGTTTACCAGTTTGCATGATTTTATATTCTTACTCAAT
>NZ_BOQB01000698.1 GCF_018332475.1 Bacillus sanguinis
TTTATCACAGTTAAATTGCTAACGCAGTCAGGCACCGTGTATGAAATCTAACAATGCGCTCATCGTCATCCTCGGCACCGTCACCCTGGATGCTGTAGGCATAGGCTTGGTTATGCCGGTACTGCCGGGCCTCTTGCGGGATATCGTCCATTCCGACAGCATCGCCAGTCACTATGGCGTGCTGCTAGCGCTATATGCGTTGATGCAATTTCTATGCGCACCCGTTCTCGGAGCACTGTCCGACCGCTTTGGCCGCCGCCCAGTCCTGCTCGCTTCGCTACTTGGAGCCACTATCGACTACGCGATCATGGCGACCACACCCGTCCTGTGGATCCGGCCCATTGGCTGCCTCCCACACTTGGATATGCCTCCTCGGAGCCTTATAGAATTGTTTATAAGACTTGCGCATTATTTGACCTCCAATGCGAACAAAGGGAAACCGCTGTGGTCTCCCTTTAGTGAGTTCAATTAATTATCCACGGTCAGAAGTGACCAGTTCGTTCTTCTCCCACCAACGCTTAAGGTCGAACGAAGGGCAAGCCTTCGGCGCCACCTCATGATGGGCGCGAAGCACAGCGCCTTCGTACTTAGCCAGCAGTGTGACAAGCAGTGAGCGAAGGGATTGCATTTGGGCTGGCGTAAAGTTAGCGTCGAACTTACCTTTATCGTCGATACCACCAACAAGGCAGACGCCGATAGAGTTGTGGTTGTAACCCTTAGCGTGAGAGCCTACAGCCATCTCATCTCGTCCTGCCTCCACAGTACCGTCTCGCTTGATGATAAAGTGGTATCCCACATCGAGCCAACCCTGCTCTTTGTGCCACTGGCGAATCTCACGGACACCAACATTCTGACTTGGCTTGGTAGCCGAGCAGTGAACAAAGATTGCGTCAGTAGATTC
>NZ_BOQB01000699.1 GCF_018332475.1 Bacillus sanguinis
AGGGACTGGCCTGCTTGTACATCGCTGCCTTCAGTGAAATTACGATTCAGTACGATCCCGCTAACCTGTGGGCGAACTTCGGCTATACGGTAAGCATTGGTGCGGCCTGGTAATTCAGTCTTAACTTCTAACGGGGCCGTTTTCACAATATGAACGGTAACCTGCGGTTCACCGACGTGAGCTTTCTCTTCTCCCTTATCGTTACAACCGGCGATTAAAGCCGCGGAGATCAGAATAAAGGAGGGCAGGAGGAAAAACCTGGCATGTTTCGTCATTACTATTCCTCAAAAAACCAAAAGCGCGTTATTTACCCAGAAAGGCAACGCGTTAACTCGCAGAAAGAAAAATACAGTTTGCTATCCTACAAATTATCATTCGTCGA
>NZ_BOQB01000700.1 GCF_018332475.1 Bacillus sanguinis
TTCTGACATCCTCATCCGCTATGCTACAGGCACTAAAAATGGTTATTGAGGAGCAAATATGGCTAACTGGTTAAATCAACTGCAATCCCTGCTTGGGCAAAGCAGTTCTTCTACCTCCTCGTCTGCGGATCAGGGATTGGGCAAACTGTTAGTGCCAGGCGCATTAGGCGGACTGGCTGGGCTGCTGGTCGCAAATAAATCAGCACGTAAACTTCTTACGAAATATGGCACCAACGCGTTACTGGTTGGCGGCGGAGCGGTAGCGGGTACGGTGCTGTGGA
>NZ_BOQB01000701.1 GCF_018332475.1 Bacillus sanguinis
AGAAAGTTATACGAAAAGATTGGATTGAAAAAGTTTTATTTATATAGTTTTATAAGGTGAATATGTACACATTTTAGAATGGGATATTTATATATGGATCGTTGATTTACAAGATGAAGAAACAACAAAATAGGTAAATCGAGTGGTAGTGGCATAATGATATTGTGAAATATAAAAAAATAGTGTCTCAAAAATAGTTTGTAAAAATAGGCTTGCTTTTTAAAAAGTTGATAACTATAATAAGTTAACAAATAGACATGAACGAAAAAGTAACGATAAGGACA
>NZ_BOQB01000702.1 GCF_018332475.1 Bacillus sanguinis
TAGCCAACAAATGCTAAATTGGTTCGCAATCAGGTACACAAATGAAAGACATTAACCTCTCACCTTCCACCCGGTTGAGCGATGTTAACACTAAAAAAAGGGAGATTGTACCTTTCCGTTTCACATTGATTCGATTCGCAATTCGTTTGTAGTGAGTACACCAGCAAAACGCTTAAAGAACAACTGATAACATCACGGTGCGTCTGAAAGGTTTACTGCGAGCGGATTT
>NZ_BOQB01000703.1 GCF_018332475.1 Bacillus sanguinis
TATACAACATCTCTCTTTTTGTTTTTACGAACAGTATCGTAGTAAATAAAATTATATCGAACTAAATCTTAAATATTTCGACAAAAATATTGATAGAAGTTGATGACAATAGTAATTTATTATAATAAAATGAAGCAATTTCAAAATGGTTTTAGGGTAATCAAATTTTTGCGTGTTCACAAAGTTGTCAGAAAATAAACGTAATTTTCATATGAAGTTCAAATAGAATTCACAACAATCAATTATTATAAGAACAACCAGATAATTCTTTATCTTTT
>NZ_BOQB01000704.1 GCF_018332475.1 Bacillus sanguinis
CAGGAGCAGCACCAAGGTCGACAACCGTCATTCCCGGTTTAAAGAGTTTGTCACTTTGCTGTATTTCATCAAGTTTAAACCAGGCACGGGAACGTAACCCCTTTTTCTGTGCCTGTTGAACATATTTATCGCTAAAGTGTTCCTGAAGCCAGCGGCTGGAGCTGGCAGAACGCTTCTTACCTGTCATTTAACTTTCCCATGGGGATAACTCATCGTAACCAATTGCGTAAATTTTTACGCGCC
>NZ_BOQB01000705.1 GCF_018332475.1 Bacillus sanguinis
TCGAGACACATTATTCTTTCGCGACGCTCTTTAATTGTTAATTATTCTCATTACCAATAAAGAATCGTCTGGCGGTTGCCCGGAAAGTACCAAATGCGGTTCTTACTCGCCAATACATTTTGCAAAATTGTTAAGCAATTCTCTTTTATTGACCGTATCAGAATCTATAGCTTGCATCCATGCCTTAACAAACATCTTTCAATTCAATCAAATAGAGATTGGCT
>NZ_BOQB01000706.1 GCF_018332475.1 Bacillus sanguinis
AAAAAATATACAAAAGAAGATGCGAATATGAGGCGAGCTGAAATATTTATTAAGGATCGTGGCGGGGTAGCTCGTGCTCATTTTATGACGAAGTTTTTATTAGCGGTTCATGGAGAATATGAATATCCTTCACTCTTTCATTTGCCAACACCAATCATGTTTCTACAGAATGATTCTCCCCTCAGTATATTTAAATTGAGTAGTTCAGCACGTATT
>NZ_BOQB01000707.1 GCF_018332475.1 Bacillus sanguinis
CAGCTTATCAATAGCGGAAGTTATAATTTCATTGTCATCAAACTTGTACAACATAGTATCTAAAACAGGAAGTAGCGTTTTATCACCTAATTCACCCGCAGCTTCAATGATATCATCATAAACAGTATTTTTTTTTAACTCATCGCATAAAACAGATAAAACCCTTTTATCTTTTCTGTAGGAAAGTCCGATTATTGCTTCAATACGGACTTCCTCATTTTTATCCTGAAGCAT
>NZ_BOQB01000708.1 GCF_018332475.1 Bacillus sanguinis
AAGAACTGTTCGGCGCTGACTACGCTAACGTCCAGCCGCACTCCGGCTCCCAGGCTAACTTTGCGGTCTACACCGCGCTGCTGGAACCAGGTGATACCGTTCTGGGTATGAACCTGGCGCATGGCGGTCACCTGACTCACGGTTCTCCGGTTAACTTCTCCGGTAAACTGTACAACATCGTTCCTTACGGTATCGATGCTACCGGTCATATCGACTACGCCGATCTGGAAAAACAAGCCAAAGAACACAAGCCGAAAATGATTATCG
>NZ_BOQB01000709.1 GCF_018332475.1 Bacillus sanguinis
AGGGACAGAAAATCACGGAAGAATTCAAAAAGTTTTTTGGTGATGATTTACCGGATCAACCTGCACAACCCTTCGAAGGTTTAGGCTCCGGTGTCATCATCAACGCCAGTAAAGGCTATGTGCTGACCAACAACCATGTGATTAATCAGGCACAGAAAATCAGTATTCAGCTCAATGATGGGCGCGAGTTTGATGCAAAACTGATTGGTAGCGATGACCAGAGCGATATCGCCATGTTACAAATTCA
>NZ_BOQB01000710.1 GCF_018332475.1 Bacillus sanguinis
ATATCGAGTGCGATTACAATCGCTGGCGATGGTACAGTTGGTGTGGCGGTCTCAGTCCGGAACAATTTGAAAATCAGAATCTCACTTAAAACGGCATCCATTTTACAAAAGATGGCCGTCTGTGTATTTATAATGAATACCTTCTACATGTTTAGAGTGCATAATCCACGACAAGGCGATATCCTAAAAATTAGCTAGCAGGCAACTTTGATGGCATAGATAATGTTTTTAGTAAAAAAGAGTTGACTG
>NZ_BOQB01000711.1 GCF_018332475.1 Bacillus sanguinis
ACCTGGTGTATGAAAAAGCCCGCGATGGTCGCGCGCTGCCGCTGCTAGTCTTCGTTCCCAGCAAATTAAAACTGCGCGGCACGACCCGTTAAATCCCCTTACACACTGTCCGGCAATCATTTTTGCCGGACAGTGCTGCCGTTTATTTTCGTGATCCAGTTAAAGTAAATGCATTTACCTGCTACTTTTTAGTAAAAATTTTACTAAACTCCCCAGCAAT
>NZ_BOQB01000712.1 GCF_018332475.1 Bacillus sanguinis
ACTGCTCTTTAACAATTTATCAGACAATCTGGGTGGGCACTCGAAGATACGGATTCTTAACGTCGAAAGACGAAAAATGAATACCAAGTCTCAAGAGTGAACACGTAATTCATTACGAAGTTTAATTCTTTGAGCATCAAACTTTTAAATTGAAGAGTTTGATCATGGCTCAGATTGAACGCTGGCGGCAGGCCTAACACATGCAAGTCGAACGGTAACAGGAAACAGCTTGCTGTTTCGCTGACGAGTGGCGGACGGGTGAGTAATGTCTGGGAAACTGCCTGATGGAGGGGGATAACTACTGGAAACGGTAGCTAATACCGCATAACGTCGCAAGACCAAAGAGGGGGACCTTCGGGCCTCTTGCCATCGGAT
>NZ_BOQB01000713.1 GCF_018332475.1 Bacillus sanguinis
AGGAAGAGTGGAGTGCTCTTCATCATGCTGAAGAAGCATTAGCGACAGCCGCAGTATGTTTGATGAGTGGGCACCATGATTGCCCGACTGTTATTACCGTCAACGCCGATAAGCTTGAAAATTGTCTGATGAGCTTAACGCTGAGTATCCAGAGCCTGCAGAAGCACGCCATGCTTGAGAAGGCCTGAAAACTAAGGGGGAGAAAGCGTCTCCCCCTTCATGTTTAAGTT
>NZ_BOQB01000714.1 GCF_018332475.1 Bacillus sanguinis
CAATATTACATATAAATATTAAGAATTACAATGGGAATTTATGTATTTTTTTTAAAAATAGAATGATCAATGTTTTATATAATGTTGATATTATAATGTTTTGTTTGCTTAATTTTATTAAATATAAAGTAAATTTAATGATTTCACCTCACTATTTTCCGGTAGTCTGATTGACGTGGGCTAATTTTTAGTGGGGGATAAACAACATCCTAATTGATTTAAGTTTTATTATATTGAAGTGGATAAACATAATTTGCAGAATGAAACATAC
>NZ_BOQB01000715.1 GCF_018332475.1 Bacillus sanguinis
AAATTTCAAAATTTCTTCCTCATCATCTGTTAAATTTTCTATGTTAGTCTTTAAAGAAGCCTCATCTTTCTTTAAAGACACCAATTGTTTTTTTTGATTCGTAATTGTATCTTTTTTTTCTACAATTATTTCTTGTTGTTTCGTTAAAATAAATTGAACGTACAAAGTAGCCGCCGCAATAAATATAAACATGAATATAAATCGCCTTA
>NZ_BOQB01000716.1 GCF_018332475.1 Bacillus sanguinis
TTCAAACTGCTCACTGAGGCGCTGCTCGCTGTTAATCATCTGGCGAATTTTATCGTCAGCATGTTGCTGTGCGGCTTCCATCCGCGTGGTTACTTCACGCAGATCGGCCTCCAGCGAGGTGTTAATACTTTGCAGGCTGCGCACTTCGTTATTGAGTAACTCGCACTCAGCGCGCCAGTGCTCGCTTTGGGTAATTTGTTGTTTTGCCGCGCTTAACTCCGCGACCATCTCTTCACGTTCAGCGAATTGCTCGGCTTTTTGCTGTGCATGTTGATAACTGGCAAACAGCCAGCCAATTGCCACACCCACCAATGCAATAACTGCGTAAACCATGATTGAGAAATCCACAACGCCTCCTGACGCAACAACTTACCCGCACAAAATA
>NZ_BOQB01000717.1 GCF_018332475.1 Bacillus sanguinis
CCGGGGGTGATGCAATAAATGAAGCAACAATTATTTCTCGTCTGGGCCATCGCACAGCATTAATGAGTCGTATTGGTAAAGATGCCGCAGGGCAATTTATTCTCGACCATTGCCGCAAAGAGAATATTGATATTCAAAGCCTGAAGCAGGACGTCAACATAGATACCTCTATTAATGTTGGACTGGTGACGGAGGATGGCGAGCGGACGTTTGTCACAAACCGTAACGGC
>NZ_BOQB01000718.1 GCF_018332475.1 Bacillus sanguinis
TAAATATTTTTTTATATAGATTTCTATTTTTATCTTTAAAAATCCTTTCCCCTTTTTTATCAACATTATTTACGGAATGAACAAATGGTATTATTTATATAGTTGTGCCTAATAATATAACATGCAACTTTTGGTTTTATGTATGTCAAATTATGAGTATCAAAAATATTAAACCTCAATATTCACTCGGCTCCTGCTTTGTTTTTCAAGCAAAAACTGTCGCATTGAAACATCGTAGAAGAACAG
>NZ_BOQB01000719.1 GCF_018332475.1 Bacillus sanguinis
GCTATAAATATTAATCATAACTGGACTAATATTTAACATCGCCAAAATAATAATGAGAGCAATGTGATTTTATGAAAATATAAAAGCCATTTCCATTATTGGATTTGGCTTTTATATTTTAAACAGTATGAATTTGAAAAGATTATAGTAAGATAAAGAATTAAAATATAATGATACAACATACTTATAAAATTATTCATGTTTTAGAAAAATAATAAGAAAAAGGTGTTTAAAATAGAATCATTTGTATTAACTGTTCAAGTTTTGAAGA
>NZ_BOQB01000720.1 GCF_018332475.1 Bacillus sanguinis
TGTCAGCTAATCATTGTTGATGAAGGAGTAAAACCCGCCGTCGAACGGGTTTACACCATCAAAAATACGATCGATTATTATTAATGCTATTGTGCGGTCGGCTTCAGGAGAGTCTGACCCGGTGTTTTGTGCTCTGCCAGATACTGATGCTGGAATATACACATGCGAATGGCATTACGATATTGACCATTAATAAAGAACTCGTGCATCAATTCACCTTCAACCGAAAAGCCAAGCTTGCGGTAAATGTGAATCGCTTTTTCATTCTCT
>NZ_BOQB01000721.1 GCF_018332475.1 Bacillus sanguinis
GCACGAAGTAGTGTCCCTATTGCTTCTCTTTTTATGTAACGTATCATTCTTTTTTATTTTATTTTTATTGTCACTTAAACTGCTGGGAAAATCTGCTTTAGCACAACTAACGCCTCATGATTTTGGTGCTATTATCTTTTATCTTATTTAGCTTTTCAGGCCATACCAGTCTCTGGTGCTTTGCAAGCTTTTCTCGGTATGGT
>NZ_BOQB01000722.1 GCF_018332475.1 Bacillus sanguinis
CTGCGAAGCGGTCGGACTCAGGTATTGCAAGGATGAGCTGAACAGGATGAAGTTCCCAAACAGCCCGGCGGTCGCCACTGCCAACAAAATCAACCAGCGTGGCTTACGAAACACGCGTAATGGCGGCAACCTCTTCTTCACCGCAAGAATGGCACCCAGGCCAATACTCGCCATCAAGAAACGGTAAAACACGATTGTCGGAGGTTCCATCCCCTCCAGCACCTGCTTCATTGCGATTGGCAACGCCCCCCAGCAAATTGCTGTGGTGAGGTTATCGAATGTAAAAAGCCCCGCAACACGTTGCGGGGCTTTTTACATTCGATAACCGGTAAAAATGAGCATGGTGCGACGTTAATCCGCAAATGCGCTTTGCAGGGAATCCGGTATGCAGCAGCAGGCAGGCATTGGCATTCTTTTGGCGCTCACCACAGCAATTTGCTGGGGGGCG
>NZ_BOQB01000723.1 GCF_018332475.1 Bacillus sanguinis
TAGGAGCGCCAAAAAAAACCTGAAAACAATATAATAACAGGATAAATTTCAAGGCGACCAAGAATCATAGCTATGCACATTAAATATTTTGCAATGTCATTAAGCACTCCGAATGACGATGCAGTAGCCCCAAAACCTAATCCCATATTATTAATACATGCAGCCACTGTTGCAAATGATGTAAGAAAATCATATCCCATACCATTTAACACCAGTATAAAAAACACCGTGAAGAGAGTAT
>NZ_BOQB01000724.1 GCF_018332475.1 Bacillus sanguinis
GGCAAGCTTCAGCCAGTAAAAGGCCTTTTCGTCGTCCGGAGAGTCAATTGCGCTATCGCGATTATAATAAAACCCAACAATATATTGAGCCTCACTATCGCCTTGTTCAGCACGTTCGATAATCTCATCTATTGATAAATTATCGCAGCAACTTGACGTAAAAATCATTATCATTTCCTTATGGTTGCAGATAAAACATATTATATTTTTATGTGTTCCATTTTTGCGTAAGCCTTATTTTATGCGTAT
>NZ_BOQB01000725.1 GCF_018332475.1 Bacillus sanguinis
GACAGGATTAGCACGGTGAAGACAAACGCCGTCATGTTCCAGCCTTCATCTGATTTGGTATTCATGTGCAGGAAGCACACCAGATGCACCAGAACCTGTACCACTGCCATTGCCAGGATTGTTCCCAGAATTACGGCCGGAGAGGCAGCCCCTGTCATCACCATCCAGAACGGAATCACCGTCAGAATGATCGACAGGATAAAGCCTGTCATGTAGGTTTTTACGCTGCCATGGGACGCGCCGCTGTGATCGG
>NZ_BOQB01000726.1 GCF_018332475.1 Bacillus sanguinis
TGTATCGGCAATAAAGGTGTTACCACTCGGCAGCAGCAGCGCGTTCATGGCACCTGCGGTGTGAACGCCATCGCGATAACCAAAGACATTTTTCACCACGCTAAAATGTTCATGATAATCACCCACCGTACCGCAAATCATTGCATCGGCTTCCCCACGCTGAACCATGATCGCGCCGATCACTGTCGGGTTACTGATCAGCGCCCGCTGCGCCTGTTCCTGAGT
>NZ_BOQB01000727.1 GCF_018332475.1 Bacillus sanguinis
TTCCACGCCTGGTGGTGAGCACCGTACTATAGCTGCTTTGGTTATTGTCAGCCTTTGGCACTGACATTCAGGGATGAAACCAATGCAGCTAAGAATTACCAGTCGAAAAAAACTCACCGCTCTATTATGCGCTCTTGGGCTAATTTCCATCGTTGCAATTTATCCGCGTCAGACGGTGAATTTTTTCTATTCGGCAGCAGTTCAGATTACAGACTACATCCACTTCTACGGTTATCGCCCGGTTAAATCTTTCGCTATTCGTATTCCTGCCAGTT
>NZ_BOQB01000728.1 GCF_018332475.1 Bacillus sanguinis
TATTTTGCTGATCCCAGGGACGTCTTCGGTTGCGCATTTACGGGAGAATATGGCTGCTGAAAAATTGCAACTTTCTGAGGAAGTGTTGTCTACGTTGGAGGGTATTTCGCGAGAATAACGAATATACAAAAGGGAAAGATGCATTTCCCTTTTGTTTCTTTTTTAATGGCATGGAGTGCATATGTTTAAGGCCAGGATTTGCGGCTGGATAGGTTTACTTCCCC
>NZ_BOQB01000729.1 GCF_018332475.1 Bacillus sanguinis
GCGCGAGGCGATCAACGCCAAAGCGATGGGAGCAATGACCTTAAACTGGCAGGAAAAACGCTGGCAGCGATTTTTTAACAGCGAAGAACCGGGAAATATCGAACCCGTCTACATGCTGGAAAAAGTAGAAAATCAAAACCATGCCAAATGGGAGGTCCATAATTTTACCATGGGCTACCAACGGCAAGTAACCGAAGATACTTACGAATATTTGATGCTAAATGGTGAGGAATCTTT
>NZ_BOQB01000730.1 GCF_018332475.1 Bacillus sanguinis
ATTTGGCAGAGAAACGACAGTCGCTTGGAAAGTTACTGTACGAGAAGCACCATTATTGATTGTTCCAAGAGATATACCAGCGGCAGGATTTGCATTTGTTTGTGGTATGTTATCTACCATTACAGTGCCAGGTATAAAGGAAGTCCCATTAGGGAGAATGTCTGTCAAAATAACGTTATTGGCGG
>NZ_BOQB01000731.1 GCF_018332475.1 Bacillus sanguinis
CTCGAGTAAGTAATGCGGTAGCATAGGAGACAACGAGGACTATTCTTAATTGTAGAAACATCGAAAACAATAAAGAGTAGGATAACTGTTCAGGCGAGTGAGAGGAATGAAGGAGTAACGCCCCGAAACTCTCCCAGTGAGATTCCCAACTGCATACACTCGGCAGAGTGAGATGTTGGAAGCAGGGTAAAACATGCGGTTACGGTTCGTAGTGTCTATATGGATAACCGAAAGCCAGCAGGAATAATAAACCGGCTGGAACTAACTAAGTACCGTATGCTG
>NZ_BOQB01000732.1 GCF_018332475.1 Bacillus sanguinis
AAGCACAATGATTAGTAATAATAAAAATATAATAATCGCTGAAATATAACTTACTTCACTGTATTGTTGATTTAATTGTGCTAAAAAATCAGTTGATGGCTGAGTTAAAATTAGTTCAATAACAAATCCGATAATTAATAATATATAAGTTACAT